>NZ_APNM01000016.1:0-78332 GCF_040361335.1 Salinisphaera sp. PC39
TCTCGCCGTCCACCGGAATGCGCTCCCCGGGGCGCACCCGCACGAGCATGCCGGTCTCGATTGCCTCGACCGGCCAATCCCGCTCGCCGTCGTCGGTCATCACATGGGCGGTCTCGGGCTGCAGGTCCAGCAGTCGTTTGACCGACTGGGCGCTGCGGGTCTTGACGATCAGCGACAGCCATTCCGAGAACAGGTGATAGGTCAGCACCATGACCGAGACGGCAAAAAACGCCGCCGTGGGGTAGCTTGTCGGTTGCACCACCAGCCCGATCGCGCCGCCGGCGAGGCCGGCGAAGGCGCCGATCTCCACCAGCACATGCTGATTCAGAATACCGCGGCGCAAAGACTGAAACGCCATCATGCCCATGTGCCGGGCCAGGCCGAACACCATCGCCACCGCGAGTGCGGCGGCCAATAGCGGCTCGGTGTCGGCGAGCACGCCGCCGATCCGAAGCGCGAACAATGCGACCCCGCCCGCGGCCAGCCCGCCGCTGCCGGCCAGCGCGGTCACCCTGCCGGCGCCGCGCAGGACCGCATAACCAAAACCGACCAAGGTGACATAGACGAGCGCCGACAGCCCCAGCGTCCAGAGACTGGCGACCTCGACAATCAGCCCGACCGTGGCCAGGCTCATCGCCAGGGCCACCACGAAGCGATTGCGCTCAACCGCCAGTGCTTGTTCCTGGCGCTCGAATGGTTCGACCTTGCGCGGGTCGCTCAGGGTATAGCCGATCTGCTGGAGGGTGCCCATCAGATCTTTGGCGTTGGCCTGCCGACTGTCGAACTCGACCAGCGCCTGCTCGTGGGTCAGGCTCACCGCCACCTTTGAGACGCCGGGTTTGGCACCCAGCGCCTGCTCGATCGTGCCGGTACACAGCGAGCAGTGCAGGCCGCCGATATGGGCGCGCACGCGCCGGATGGCCGTCTCGTTCGTGGCTTCCTCGTGCCACGGGGTGACATCGTCTGGGATCGCTGTATCGTTCATTGTGTTGCCTCTCACTGCCGATCGAACCGATGCGGATATTGCGGCGATAGGGTGTTCAGGCGTGGTCGCTGTCGGCTTCACCGCTGCATTGGCGGCCTTGCTGCACGGGCGGGCACGGCTGACTCCCATACGAGCAGAAAACACAGCAATCCCCGGCTTTCGGCCGCAGCAATTCACCGCATCCGGCGCATTCGTAGAAGTACTGGCAGGCGTCGACGGGCATGGTCTCGCGTTCGGCGTGCCCGCAGTGCGGGCAGGTCAGCGTGGATTCGGCGATGACTTCAGACATAACGTCATTCCTCCGGCAATTGAGCAAATGGAACGCGCTAGGCGATGGCGAGCCCGATGGACCACAGCCCCAGTGCAATCAGCACCAGGCCGGTCACACGCGGCATGTGCGACGACCAGCGGGCAATGGTGTCCAGCACACGCCGGCCGGGCTTGGTGAACACCGCCAGCAATAGTGGCGAGGACAGCGCCAAGCCGAACACGGCGAGTAACCCGGCGCCATACGCGATGCCGCCGCCGGCCGCGGCCTGGGCGGCCGCACCACCGAGCAGCACCGCCAGCAGCGGCGCGGCGCAGGCGGGGATATTCAGGGCGAATACCGCGCCCAGCGTTGCGCCGGCGCCGTGCGTCGAAATTCGTGGCAGCAGGCGGTCGCTGGCGCGGATCAGCCATCCTGCGCCGCCGCCGACATAGACCACGCCGAGCACGACGTAGAGGCTGCCCAGCGCAGCCCAGAGCCCGTGCTGGACACCCAGGAAACGGCTGCCCAGCCAGGCGGCCAGTACGCCCAGTGCAGCCATGGCCGCGGCCCGCACGCCGGCAAACACCGTGGTTTGCCACCACCGCTGGCGTGGCGGCAGCCGGTCCAGCACTTTCAGAAATAGCAGGTGGCTGCCCACCGAGCATGGCTCCACGAATGCGAACAGCCCCAGGCCCGCCGACAAAGCCAGCCATTGTGCGGTGTCCATCGGCTACGCCGGGATCGACGCAGCCGTATAACCTGCTTCCTGTACGGCTTGCGCCAAGGTGTGCGCCGATGTTTGGTCGGCGTCGTGCGCAATCCGAGCCTGTTTCGACTCCAGCGATACAGTGACGCCTTTCACGCCCGCCTGCTGCTCCAGGACGTGGGTCACGATCTCGACACAGCCTTGGCAGTGTATGCCGTCGATGGTCAAGGTGGTGGTCTGCATAATGCCCTCCTCAGATTCGTGGCCGGACGTCGAACCCGTGTTTCCACAAGTCTGAAGAGCAATATAGAAGCTGGAGTCGACTCCAGGTCAAGAGCGTGAATGTCCAAGTTATTCTGGCGGCGCCGCTCGCGGATCGGAGAAACCGTCTGTCGACCTGAGCGGTCGACGAATACGTGACGAGCACGATGGATACCGTTTTGATGCTTGAAATATTACTTGTTATTTTTCGAAATAATGAAAATGATTCTGAGTTCAATCATGGCCGACACAATTTGCGCGCAACACTGTTTTCACCCCGACACCGTCGCCGCGGTACAAGCACGCTTGGACGAAGACGAGCAACGCGATCCCGACGCGGCGGCGTGGTTCAAGACCTTGGGCAATCCGCGCCGATTGACCATCCTGCGGGCGCTGCGCCACGGCGAGCTGTGCGTGTGCGACATCGCCGTGCTGCTGGGCTTGAGTCTCGGCGCCACATCGCAGCAACTCAAGCAACTGCGCCAGCAAGGCTGGCTGGCCGTGCGCCACGACGGGCGCATGGTCTACTACCGATTGCACAAGGCGGCGCCGTTCGCGCGTCTCGAGACCGAACTGGCAAACCTGGCGACGCAGGTCGCCCCGCTTGAATACAGCGCGTGAGGCGGACGCGATGACGCAGATTACGCAAGTAATTGAGCGATCCGATTCGGCATGAAACAGTCCACGCCGCAGCGTTCTGACATGACCATCGGTCAGGTGGCCAAGGCCGCGAGTGTCAATCTGCAAACCGTGCGCTACTACCAGCGTCGCGGTCTGATCGAGCAACCCTCCAAACCGCTGTCTGGCTACCGCCGTTACCCCGCCGAGACGGTGGATCGCATCCGCTTCATCAAACGCGCCCAGGCGCTCGGTTTTTCCTTGGCCGAGATCGCCGAGCTGCTGGATCTGGGTGACGGGCGCTGCGCAGACGTGCGCCGCGTGGCCGAGCATCAGCGTGACTTGGTTAGCTCGCGCGTCGAGGAGCTCGCTGCCATGCGCCGGACCCTGGACGAGCTGATCGAGCGTTGTCGACAGGGGGAGGAGCCCACCCATTGCCCGTTGATCGAAACCCTTTCCAGATCCGAGTGACCCATGCCTGAAAAGGCTTGACACGGTACCCAGGTACCGCGTTTAGGCTTTGCTGCGTTCGTTGGACTATTGGATACGGAGCAAGGTCATGAACGAGTCTACCGCGACTTCCGGTCGCACCGCCTGGGCCCAGGTCGGCGCCGTGCTGGCGGCGATCGGCGCCTCCCTGTGCTGCGTCGCGCCGCTGGTATTGCTTTCCATCGGCGTGGGCGGCGCCTGGATGAGCTCGCTCACCGCGCTGGAGCCCTACCGGCCGATCTTCGTCATCGCCACCATGGCGCTGCTGGGTTTCGCCGGCTGGCGGTTGTATCGCCGCGAGGACGATTGCGCGCCCGGCGAGGCCTGCGCCAATCCGGCGGTCAAGCGCCGCCAGCGCCTGATCTTCTGGCTGGTGGCGGTGCCGATATTGGTTCTGCTGGCCTTCCCCTGGTACGCGCCGGCCTTTCTTTGAAGCCTGAATTCCGAGGAGTGATCCCATGCACCGACGTCGATTCATTGCTTCCCTCATCACAACGCTGTTGCTGTTTGCGGCCTGGATGCCGGCCGTCGGCGCCGCGGCCGAGGAAACCGTGACTCTCAGGGTCGACAACATGACCTGCGCCATGTGCCCGGTCACCGTGCGCAAGGCCCTGGAGCGGGTCGAGGGCGTGCAATCCGCCAAGGTCGACTTCGAATCCAAGATCGCCACCGTGATCTACGACCCGGAACGCGCCACGGTATCGGATCTGACCGCAGCCACGACCAACGCCGGTTATCCCTCGAAGCGCAAGGAGTAGGGCGTCATGAGCCGCAACGAGAAGCTGCTCGGCACCGGCCTCGTCGGCACAATCGTCGCCGCCCTGTGCTGCTTCACGCCGGTGCTGGTGATCCTGTTCGGCGTGGTCGGCCTGTCGGCTCTGGTCGGCACTCTCGACTACGTGCTGCCGCCGGCGCTGGCCTTCTTTATCGGCCTGACGATCTACGCCGTCTGGCGGCGCCAGACGGCGAAAAACTGCTGAATTCATATCCTGGGAATATCGCCATGCAACGCACCCTCGCCATTACCGGCATGACCTGCGAGCACTGTGCCCGCACGGTCGAAGACGCGCTCAACGCGCTGTCCGGCGTGCGCGCCGACGTGTCCTATCCCGCGCGCCGCGCCCAGGTCGAGCTGTCCGACGGCGCGGACGAGACCGCGCTGATCGAGGCGGTGCGCGCCAAGGGCTACGACGCCCGGGCCTTGGACGACGATCAGGCGGCCACCGGGCCGCCGATCGCCGCGGGCGGCGACGGCAGCGGCCTGCACATCGCCATCATCGGCAGCGGTGGCGGCGCCTTCGCGGCCGCGATCCGCGCCGCCGAGGCCGGCGCCCGCGTGACCATGATCGAGTCCGGCGAGGTCATCGGCGGCACCTGCGTTAATGTCGGCTGCGTGCCCTCCAAGATCCAGATCCGCGCGGCGCAGCTCGCCCAATACCAGCGCGACAATCCCTTCGAGGGCCTGGCCGATCATGCGCCGGCCATCGACCGACCGCGTATCACGGCCCAACAGCAGGCGCGGGTCGCCGAGCTGCGCCAAGCCAAGTACCAGAAAATCCTGGACGACAACCCGAGCATCGATATAATCCGCGGCCGCGCCCGCTTCGAGGACGTCCACACCCTGTTCGTCGACTTGCAGGACGGCGGGCAAACGCGGGTCACCGCCGATCGCGTGCTGATCGCCACCGGCGCCTCGCCCTTGATTCCGCCGATTCCGGGTCTTGCCGATGCCCCGTACTGGACGTCGGACGACGCTGTATTCAGCGACCAAGCCCCGGAGCACCTGCTCGTCATCGGCTCGTCGGTGGTGGCAGTCGAGCAGGCCCAGGCCTTCGCCCGCCTGGGCTCGAAAGTCACGATACTGGCGCGTGGCACATTGCTATCGAGCGAGGATCCGGATCTGGGCGCGGGTCTCACCGAAGCCTTCCGCGCCGAGGGCATTGACGTGCGCGAGCACACCCAGGCCAGCGCGGTCCGTTACGAATCGGAGCAGTTCGTGTTGGAGGCCAGGGACGGTCCGATCCGCGGCGACCGTCTATTGGTGGCCACCGGCCGCGCCCCGAACACCCGCGACCTGGATCTGGAGCGGGTCGGTGTCGAGACCGACGAGCGTGGCGGCATCAAAGTGGACGAGTCCCTGCGAACCAGTGCCGAGCATATCTATGCCACCGGCGATTGCACCCACTTGCCGCAGCTCGTTTATGTCGCCGCCGCCGGCGGCACCCGCGCGGCGGTGAACATGACCGGCGGCGAGGCCGCCCTGGACCTGGCCGCCATGCCGGCGGTGATCTTCACCGAGCCGCAGGTGGCGACGGTGGGCCTGGACGAGAGCCAGGCCCAGGTGCACGGCATCGCAACCGAGACGCGCACCTTGGGATTGGAAAATGTGCCGCGGGCGCTGGCCAACTTCGAGACCCGCGGCTTCGTCAAGCTGGTCGCCGAGGCCGGCAGCCATCGCCTGTTGGGCGCCCAGGTCCTGGCCCCCGAGGCCGGCGAGATGATCCAGACCGCGGCGCTGGCCGTGCATCAGGGCATGACCGTCGAGGCCCTCGGCGATCTGCTGTTTCCGTATCTGGTGCACGTCGAGGCGCTCAAGCTCTGCGCCCAGACCTTCACCAAGGACGTGGAACAGCTTTCATGTTGTGCCGGATAAACCGGATTGGTCCATTCCGCGAGGTCCCATCATGAGTTTTCAACGTCAATCTACAGGCTTGGTCGGCTCGTTGTTCGTAAGTGCCTGTTGTCTCGGGGCCGGCCCCATTCTCGCGGCCCTGGCCGCCGCCCTGGGTTTCAGTGCCTTCAGTTCGATTCTCAATATCTATGTACTGGGCCCCTTGATGACGCTCTCCGTGCTGTGGATCGGCACACGCAGGGACGCGCACTCCGCGGCGCCGCGCGACGTTATGCCCCGTTCTGGGTCGGCTTGCTCGGCGGCGGCGTGGCCTGGCTCGGCGTCATGTTGCCGCCTGTGATCGCGGGCACGCGCAGCCTGGGCACGGCTCTGATCATTGCTGTAATGGCGATCTTGGTCGCGGCTTCGCTCTGGAGTCAGGTTGATCAAAGCAGCGTTCGTTCGACGCGTGCTTCGTCATCGAAAGATAGCGTAGCCGGCGGGCCGGAGCAGTTCCAGCCTGCGTCAATCCGGCTGTTCGAGTCCTTCGAGAATCGGACACCCCTGATTGCTGCCCTGGCATAGCTCGTGCAGTTGGCGCAGTTCGCGCTGAAGCTGCTCCAGATCGGTCAGGCGCCGCTGGATATCGTCCAGCTTGTGCGCCGTCAACCGGGCGACCGCCGGCCGGGCTTCGTCGCGGCAGCTTCGAAGTTCAAGGAGCTGGCGAATCTCGTCGAGTGAAAAATCGCAGCGCTGGGCCCGTTGAATGAAGTGAAGCCGCGACACATCTGCCTGATCGTAGCGGCGTCGGCCGCCGGAGTCGCGGGCGACCCGCGGCAGCAGGCCGATCTTTTCATAGTAACGCAGTGTATCGACCGATAGGCCGGTCATTTTGGCGGTTTCGCCGATGGGGGTTCCGAACATGGCGGTCTCTGGGTCGTTACGGCAGCGCGGTTGATTACCGCAACTTGAAAGTCGAAATCAACACCAAGTATGAGGGCGCCAGGTTGACTGTGGAATCAGCCTTCGAAATTAGTTTGCATACTGGAGTTGGCTCCAGGTCAAGCCCGCAATCGTCCCTTGGGTAGCGTCGCTCCAAGCCTGTTTGACATGGAGCTAGCTCCAAATTGGGATTTATATGCTTCTGCAATAACCACTGGCGTTGAATCATGGAACGTTTCCACAGCGCAAAGCACGGATAAATGCGCGAGTCGTACGCGAAGCGAACACTTCGATCATCCACAACCATGGCCACGGAGACTCGGGTGTGGCTCTTCGTGGGGGCCAGCGCCTCGGTCCACTCGATCGCGTGGTTGTTAATTGACGGCAAAAAGAGTTGATCTGGAGCCGGGTCCAGCTATTAGTTTTATGCCTACTCGATAAGCCACTGATTGATGGACGACTGACGTGAACAACCAGAGGCGCGAGTCATGAGGCAAAACAGCAACGATACGGGCCTGGTGCTGGCTATCACGGAAACAAACGGCGCAACCGACCCGAAAGCCAACGGAGATGAAGCATGAAGCGGAACAAGACGAATGCAGCCGTGCTCGCGGCTATCCTGACGATCCTGGGTGGGCTCATCGGGGTGCCTGCTACTCTTGCAGGGCCAAATCAAGACGGGCAGAACGGAAGCAAACAACAGACACAGAAAGACGCCGCGCTGATAGAACAGATCCGGACCGCAGGACCCGCGTCCATCGTCCGTCAGGCCACCGTGATCAGCCCGCAGGGCAAGGTGCTCCAGAAAGGCGCCGGCGAATGGGTGTGCCGAATTGCCGGTCCGAACGGCAGGACTCCCGCCTGCCTGGATACACAGTTTCGGGCTTACCTCAAGGCCCGGGCGCAAGGGAAAAAGCCGCACGTCGAGCGTGTCGGGGTTGCCTATATGCTGCACGGCATGACGACGGCGGACATGCGGATGGGGCCCCACATCATGCTGGTCGCTCCCAACCCAGCGGACTTCAAAGGCTATCCGACCGAACCGCGAGGTGAAATGCCGTGGGTCATGAAAGCGGGCACACCCTATGCCCATCTGATGCTGCCGGTCGGTGAGAAGTAGGCATAGTCGCTGCGACCATCTAGCTCGATTTTTTAAGAAAAACCGAACGGTAGAAGGAAGTTGTGATGACGATACCGCTGTGGCTGACGCTGCTCGCCTGGGCCGTGACGGGCGTCGGGCTGTTATGCGCGACAATAATCCTCGCCGATATTTACTTGGGCGGTTACCGGCAAGCAATGACGAGTTGGGAGGCGGTGTGGCCCATCACCGCGGTCTATGCCGGTCCGCTGGCGCTTATCGCCTACTATCGATGGGGCCGTCCAGCCACGCCGAAGTGGCAGCAGCGACATGGCACACCGCCGGCATTGGGCCTGGATGCCACGGCGGCTGTCGAGACGCTCCCCGGGGGCGCGGCATCCTTCATCGGTCACCTCATTGCCGTGCCGATCGTCGTAGCCACCGGTGTCACGATCGCCGGCCAGGGCGTGTGGCCCATGATTCTGCTCATTGCCGCGTTTGCGCTACCATTGCTGGCCGCTTTCGAATACCGCTCGTTGACCCTGGCGGGGCAGATTCGGTCGGCCGGCCAGCGGCTGCGCGTGGCCCTGAAGCTTTCCGTGCTGGCGATCGTCGCCTTCGATATGGGTATGGGCACCACCATGCTGATCGTGGCTTTTGTATTGGGCTACCCACCGGTCACGATCGCGTTCTGGTTTGTCATGTGGGGCGGGCTGCTATTGGGTTTCATGACCGCCTTTCCGATGGTACGGCGGTTGTTGCGACAGGGCGTGACGGAGCCCGCCCCGGTTGGTTGACTCGTTCCTCTGCACGTATGCCGACGCCAAGAACATATTGGCGTGATCAGTACTCGAAACCAGAGGCTGAGGCATTGCCGATGTCCGACCCAGAGATTCCCGCTGCCCGCGCAGCATGCTCGCTCCGCTGACCCACGGCTCTGGCCGACGCGATCAACCTGAGCCTGGCCAGAATGGCCGAATCCAGTCCAGAGGCGACCTACGTCCGGTTGACCTGGCTTCAAGCATGGCATGTCCATGACGAGACCTGTGCGGCGGCGCTAGCCGAACTAACCAATGCAAAGCTCACCGACCGTTCGCGGCATACTGGGGTGAATGCACCACCTCGTCCCAGCCGAGGTATTAACGACATACGCACCCGTGCAGGCATACGCCAAGCGGCCTTGTTGATGGCAGTGCGCCTGCGTCCGGGCGCGTCGTTCGGCAGAAACGCTGCGGTCGCTCAGACCTGACTGCCGACGCTCACGCCGATTCTGTTCGGCTACACTAAACTGCCAGTGCCCGCGTTGGCGTCCCAGTTGCGAGCGTCGCGCGACGCCAACCGGTCATACCGCCGAGAGCAGCAGTCAAAACGCATCACGGCGAGTTTACGGGAGGCAACGCAATGGCGGTCGAAAGCATTCTGGGCGTGTTCATGGGCGCCATCGGGCTGGGTCTGTTGCACGGTATCGAGCCCGGGCACGGCTGGCCCGTGGCCGGCGCCTGGGCGCTCGCCCGGCCGAGGCCGAAACGCGCCGGGGTTGTTGCCGCCACGGTCATTGGTGTGGGGCACTTGATCAGCAGTATCGCCGTGGTCGTGCTGTTCTGGTTCGCCAAGGATTATTTCGATTTGGGCGAAGCGGCCTGGATCGACTGGGTCGCGGGTGGGCTGCTGATCGCGCTTGCCTTTTGGCAGTTGCGCAGTGCGTTACGCGATAACGGCGATCATCACCACCACGGTCATGAGCACGGTCATAGGCCGGGCGCGAGCGCCGGTCTGGCCGGACTCGCTGCATTCGCGTTCACGCTCGGCTTTGTGCACGAAGAGGAATTCCAGATCATGGCGATGTGCGCCGGCACGGCTTACTGCCTGGAAATCATGCTCGTTTATGCGCTTGCCGTGATCGCCGCACTCATTGGCCTGACGCTGTTGCTGCTCTACGGCATGAAACATCTGAGCCATCGCCTGGAGCACGCACAGCGTCAATTGACGCTGGTGTCGGCCGCTATCCTAGCCTTGATGGGCATCGGTTTTTTGGCGGGTGTGTTCTAGACATCAGGCCAAGCAGGATTTGGAGCCTTCATTTTCCCCGTGCTTGACCTCGCCACTGTTGCAAGGCTCAGCGTCTACGCTTACACCGGGCATCGCCGCCGCTCGAAGAGCGGCTCAACGAGGCCGACACGCTGTGCCGCGCCCGGGTGCAACTGAGGCGCGTCGCCCGACCGGGTTGTGACCACTCGGTTGACTCTGTACCCAACTACAGAGTTTAGTATGTGTTCACGAGATCGGAGCACGGTGTGAACTCGAACTGCCGCACCCCGTGCTGCGGCCATACAAACGTACTCTGAGACGACAGGAACATTACGATGCTGCAATTGAAAGTTACAGGCATGAACTGCGGCGGCTGCGAGAAGGCGGTCGAGGCGGCGGTCACCGATGTGCCCGGCGTGGAGCAGGTGGTCAGCGTGAGCCGCGCCGACGAGAAAGTCATTGTTGACGGCAGCCCCGACCCGACTGCGGTGGCCGACGCGATCCGCAGCAAGGGCTTCGATGCGGAGGTCGTCTGACGAGCCTGCGCTGCCCGTAGCCCTTACCAGACGCACCACGTGAGCATGGAATCATGAGCGAGGAACTGGTCTTCACCGTCGACGGCATGAGCTGCGGCTCCTGCGTGAGCCGCGTCGAGCGCGCGCTCGGCAAGCAGGACGGTGTCAGCGATGCACAGGTCAACCTGACGACCGGCAAGGCCCGGGTCACCCTCGACGCCGATCAGGCCGATGTCGACGCGATCCTGAATGCGGTCAGCGAGATCGGCTATGAGCCGGGTGTTGCGGAGGCCGAGATCGGTGTCGGCGGCATGAGTTGTGCCTCCTGCGTGAGCCGCGTGGAGCGCGAGCTGCGGCGTACGCCGGGTGTGGCCTCGGTCAGCGTCAACCTGCCCATGGAGAAGGCGGTGGTGCGCTACCTGCCGGAGACCGTCACCCCGCCGCGCCTCGGCGAGGCCATCCGCGCGGCCGGCTACGAGCCGCGCCTGCCGTCGAGCGACAGCGAGGCGGAGGACGACAGCGAGGATCGCGAGCGCCGCTCGATGCAGCGCCGCGTGTGGTTCGCGGCCGCCCTTACCCTGCCGCTGGTCGCGGTCGGCATGGGCAAGATGATGCCGGGCATCGGCGATGGCATGCTCGAGTTGCTGCCCGAACGCGGCTGGGTCCTGATCGAGTGGCTGCTGGTCACGCCGGTGCTGTTCTACGCCGGGCGGTCGTTCTACACCCAGGGCTGGGCCGAGATGCGCCACCTGAGCCCCGGCATGAACAGCCTGGTGATGATCGGCGCCTCGGCCGCCTATTTCTACTCGCTCCTCGCCCTGACCGTGCCCTGGATATTCCCGGAGGGCACGGCGCACAGCTATTTCGAGGCGGCCGGGGTGATCGTCACGCTGATCCTGGTCGGGCGCTACATGGAGCACATCGCCAAGGGTCGCACCTCGCAGGCGATCAAGAAGCTCGTCAGCCTCCAGGCCCGGACCGCGCGCGTATCCCGCGACGGCGAAGTGGAAGAGATCGCGGTCGAGGCCGTCGTGCCCGGCGACATCGTCATCGTTCGTCCCGGTGAGCGTCTGCCGGTGGACGGCGAGGTGATCGAAGGCGATTCCTACGTCGACGAATCGATGATCTCGGGCGAGCCGGTGCCGGTACGCAAGCAGGTGGGCGACGAGGTCATCGGCGCGACCGTGAACAAAAACGGCTCGCTGACTTTCCGGGCGACGCGGATCGGGGCCGACACTGTGATCGCGCAGATCATCCGCACGGTCGAGCAGGCCCAGGCCGACAAGCCGCCCGTCCAGATGGTCGCTGACAAGGTCGCCGGCGTGTTCGTGCCGATCGTCATCGCGATCGCGCTGGTCACCTTCGGCGCGTGGCTCGCCATCGGTCCGACCCCGGCCCTGTCGTTTGCCTTCGTGGCCGCCGTCAGCACGCTGCTGATCGCCTGCCCCTGCGCGATGGGGCTGGCGACGCCGACCGCCGTGATGGTTGCCACGGGCAAGGGCGCCGAGATGGGCGTACTGTTCCGCCGTGGCGCGGCGCTGGAAGACCTGGCCCGCGTGCGCTCGGTCGTGTTCGACAAGACGGGCACCCTCACTGAGGGCCGGCCCGAGCTTACCGATTTCGAGATCACCCACGGGGAGGATAACCCGGACGACGACAATGAAGCGCTGCGCCTGGTCGCCGCCGTCGAGGCCCGCAGTGAGCATCCGATCGGCGATGCGGTAGTTCGGGCGGCGCGTGAACGCGGCCTCGACGTGCCCGCCGCGGAGCAGTTCCAGGCGATCAACGGCCTGGGTGTCGAGGCGCGCGTCGAGGGCCGCTCGGTCCACGTCGGCTCCGCGCGCTACATGCAGCAGCTCGATGTCGATCCGACGCCGCTGGCCAACTCGGCGCAGCGTTTTGCCGACGCGGCCCGGACCCCGATCTATGCGGCCGTCGATGGCCGGCTGCTGGCCGTGTTGGCGGTGGCCGATCCCATCAAGTCCAGCAGCGCGGAAGTCGTCCGGGCCCTGCACGATCAGGGTCTGGAAGTCGCCATGCTGACCGGCGATAACGATACGACAGCCCGGGCGATTGCGGGCCAGCTCGGTATCGACCGGGTCATGGCGGAAGTGCTGCCGGATCAGAAGGCCCGCGAGGTCCAGCGCATCCAGCGGGCGTCGGGCGAGGTCGCCTTCGTCGGCGACGGCATCAACGACGCCCCCGCGTTGGCGCAGGCGGATGTCGGCATCGCGATCGGCACCGGCACCGATATCGCGATCGAGTCCGGCGATGTCGTACTGATGCGCGACGACCTGCGCGAGATCGTCAACGCCATCAACCTCGCGCGCCGCGCGCGGCGCACGATCCATCTCAACTTCGTCTGGGCCTACGGCTACAACGTGCTGCTGATTCCGGTCGCGGCCGGCGTGCTGTATCCGCTCACCGGCTGGCTGCTCAACCCGATGGCGGCCGCGGCCGCGATGAGCCTGTCCAGCGTGTTCGTGCTGACCAACTCACTGCGCCTGCGCCGCTACCGGGCGCCGCTGGCCCACGGAACCAGCGAGCAGTCGGGCAGCGATCGCCCCGCCGCACCGGCGGCGGACGAGTTCGAGCGGGCCGCCTGACGAGCGAGGTCGAGTGGCGTCCGGCCCCGCATCGTCGGCTTGGCCGGCTCGGCGGCACCCGCCCGGTACCGGTTGCAGGCAGCTCAGCGGCGGTAGCCGTGAGACCATAACCGGTCATGGTTGAGGATGCTTCCAACGCGGATCACGGTCGCCGGACCATGATCGTCCTGCTGGCGGTGATCACCGCCATCCTGGTGGGCTGGGCGCTCAAGGTGACCTATGTGGTCACCATGCCGTTGACGCTGGCCTTTTTTGTCGCCCTTGTCCTGCGGCCGCTGCAGCGCCGACTCAACATATGGCTTCCCCGGCCGCTGCACTGGTTGAGTCTCGTCGTTTGCATGGCCGTCTTCCTGGCGGTGCTCGGCACGCTGGTGGCCAGCCTATGGCTGAGTTTGAGCATGGTGCTGGCCAAGGCGCCGGCTTATGCCGAGTCCGCTCAACAGCTCTGGGCACAACTGCAGGCGTTGGCCGAGCGTCACGCCATGCATGTGGACATGCTAACCGAACCGCTGCGTGATCTCAGCGGACCGGCGCTCGGCTGGTTGACTTCCGGGTTCGGCTATTTGTGGCTGCTGATGGCCATGCTGTTCCTGGTCTTCTTCCTGGTGCTGCTGATGCTGATCGAGGCCGGCGAGTGGCGGGACAAGATGGCCGCCGGCCTTGGCGAGGCGCGCTCACGGGCGATCATGGCAACGGTTTATGCCGCCTCGGAGAAGGTGCGCCGTTTTTTAGTGGTCAAGACCCTGGTCAGTGCGCTCACCGGGGCCAGCAGCGGACTGTGGCTATGGCTGCTCGGGGTGGATTTCGCGCTGCTCTGGGGCCTCCTGATTTTCCTGCTCAATTACATCCCCTACATCGGTTCCACCGTCGCAGTGTTTCCGGCGGCGATCATTGCCCTGCTGCAGTTCGGGCCCGCCTACGCGCTGGTGGTGATTGCCGGCCTGATTGTTATCCAACAGATATTGGGCAATGTCGTGGATCCCCGCCTGGAAGGGCGCAGCCTGGCGATCTCGCCCATCGTGGTGCTGGTTTCCATCGTGTTCTGGGGCTGGGTCTGGGGGTTGGTCGGAACCCTGATCGGGGTGCTGCTCACCGCCACCCTGGTCATCGTGTTCGAGCATATCCCCGCGTTGCGTCCGGTGGCCGTTCTGCTCAGCCGCCGGGCGCCGAATGCGCCCCTGCCGGACGTGCAGCCTTCCGTGTCGCAGTTGCAAAGGGGCTGTCCTAGATAACCGAGATCTGTTTCTCAAAGAGTGCGAGTGGCGTTTTGACAACCCCAGCCCAAGAACGCAGTTAAGGCAACTGAGACAATGGGTCAGGGCTAATAGGAGCTAAGACAGCCCCCTTTTAATAGTACGACTCTCGGAGCAATAGGCCTGCGGCCGTTCGCGGATGCCGCGTCCCGGCAGCCGGTCGCGGTCGTGGGGCCGCGCCAGATCGAGGATCGGGCCCTGCGGCACGATCCGCGTGGGGTTGATGTTGCCGTGGCTCACGTAATAGTGGCGCTGGATGTGGTCGAAGTCCACGGTGTCGCCGATGCCGGGCCACTGATACAACTCGCGCAGGTAGTTGGACAGGCTGGGATAGTCCTCGATGCGGCGCAGGTTGCACTTGAAGTGGCCGTGGTAGACCGCGTCGAAGCGGATCAGGGTGGTGAACAGCCGGATATCCGCCTCGGTGAGAACCTCGCCGGCGAGATAGCGCTGCTTTGACAGCCGCGCTTCCATGCGGTCCAGCGCTTCGAATAATGCCAGCACGTGCTTATCGTAGACTTTCTGCGCGGTGGCGAAGCCGGCCTTGTAGACGCCGTTGTTGATGTGGTCGTAGACATCGGCGTTGACCGCGTCGATTTCCTCGCGCAGGTCGTCGGGATAGAAATCCAGCCGGTTGCCGGTGATGTCATCAAACGCGGAATTGAACATCCGCACCAGATCGGCGGATTCGTTATTGACCAGCTTGCGCCATTGTTTGTCCCACAGCGCCGGCACCGTGACCCGGCCGGTGTAGTGCGGATCGTGCAGGGTATAGAGTTGGTGGTGATAATCCACGCCGTTGACCGCGTCGCCGCTGGCGCCTTCATCCACGTTATAGCTCCAGCCCTGCTCCAGCATCAGCGGACTGGTGTGCGACACGCCGATCATGTTCTCCAGGCCCTTGAGCCGGCGCATGATCAAGGTGCGGTTGGCCCAGGGGCAGGCCAGAGACACGTACAGGTGGTAACGGCCAGCCGCGGCGGGCAGGCCCGGTTGGCCTTGCGGGCCGGGGCCGCCGTCGGCGGTCACCCAGTCGCGGATACGGGCGGATTCGCGCACGAACTCGCCGCCGTGCTTTTTGGTGTCGTACCACTGGTCGCGCCATTCGCCGTCGATCAACAGGCCCATGCCGCTGTCCTCCTAATACGGAAACCTACCGCCAGAGTAAAACGAAACGATCGACTGTAAACGCAAAATATCGGCGTTATCGTTCGTTTTTATCGAAATCCTGGTCGGCAACCGCGCCCTGCAAGGCTTGCGCCAGCGCCCTTGTCGCCGGTCCGGCGCGGTCACGGTCGCTGAAAATCAACTGCAGCGGCACCAGTCGGCTGCCGCTGGCGCCCAGCGGCAGGGGTTTCAGCCTGCCGGCGTCCAGCGCGTCGCGGATCCGGCTCTCGGGAAACCAGGCAAAGCCCAGTCCGCGCTCGAGCATATCCCGGGAGGTGGCCAGGTGGCTGAGTGTCCAGCGTCGCTCGGCCTTGAGCCAACCGGCATCCATCGACTGGCGCAGGGCGGAGTCGCGCACCACCAGTTGCCGGTGCTGCTCCAGGTCGCGCAGGTCCAGCGGCCGATTCAGGCGGTGTAGCGGGTGCGCGGGATGGGCCACGGCGATAAAGCGCAGCGTGGTCAACGGTTCGCCGAGAAAACCCTGCGCCGCCAGTCCGGACACCGCCAGCGCCACGCGCCCTTCGTTAAGCAATTCCACCGCTCCGTTGAGCACGGTTTCATGCAATTGCACCCGCACCAGCGGGTAGCCATTGGCGAAGGTGTCCAGCGCATACGCCAGCGCCTCCGGCGGGAAGCTCTGATCCACCGCCAGCGCGACCTCGCTTTCCTGCCCCCGGACCAGGCTGTCCGCGACATCCTCCAGCGCATCGGCGGTCTCGATCAATTGCCGGGCGCGGCGCAACAACAACGCGCCGGCGTCGGTCAGGCGCACCTGCCGCCCGGCCCGCTCAAACACGGTCACGCCGAGCTGGGACTCCAGCTGGTGCACCGCGTGGTTGAGGGTGGACGCGCTCTTGTGGATCGCCGCCGCCGCGCGCGCGAAGCCGCCATGATCAACGACCGCTGCCAGCATCCGCCATTGTGCCAGGGTGACCCGCGACATTTCGTTTTACTCGAAAGATAAATCCAAAATTATGCGTTTTTCTTTCGAAATAATAACCCTAAACTATCGGCAATGCGACACAACCCGTGGAGGATCGCATGCGCGAACGACAGATCGAACGGCGGCTGCACAGCCACCCCAGCCAGGATGGCGACGGGGTCAGGATTTCCCGCATTCATGATTTCGGCGGCGGGCTGGACCCGTTTCTGATGCTCGACGAGCTGGGCGCCGAACGCCCTGAAGACATCGGCGGCGGCTTCCCGCCGCACCCGCACCGCGGCATCCAGACCCTGACCTATGTGCTGCGCGGCGGCCTGACCCACTCAGATCATCTGGGTCACAGCAGCAGCATCGGCGCGGGTGAGGCGCAGTGGATGCACACGGGCCGCGGCATCGTGCATTCGGAGATGCCGCTGACCGGGGGCGACGGCCTGCACGCCTTCCAGCTCTGGCTGAACCTGGCGGCCGCCGACAAGCTCAGCGCCGCAGCCTACCGCAACGTGGCCGCCGCCGAGATGCCGCGCATCCGCGTCCCGGCGGGTGAGTTGATCGCCCTGGGCGGCGACTGGCGGCTGCACGGCGAGCAGGTGACCGGGCCGCTCGATGCCCTGGCTGGGGACGCGGCGGTGGCGCATCTGCGTCTGTCCGGCGGCGCGGTGACGCTCGATCAGGCCGCGCCGACACTGCTTGTCCATGTGTTCGCGGGCCGGTTGCAAGTCGGCGATCAGGTGCTGGGCCGGGGTGAGCTGGCGCGTCTGGGCTCGGGCACGCGACTGCGGCTCGCGGCCGATGCGGATAGCGAGGCCCTGTTGCTGGCGGGCACACCGCACGGCGAACCCATCGCCCACTACGGTCCCTTCGTGATGAACACGCGCGAGGAAATCGAGCAGACTCTGCGCGAGTATCGTGACGGCGTGCTCACCCAAGAAGCCTGATCTTTTTCACAACAGCAAAGGAGTCAATGACATGACCAAACTACTGGTGCTCTACTATTCCATGTACGGCCATATCGAAACCCTGGCCAATACCGTCGCCGAAGGCGCCCGCCAGGTCGAGGGCGTCGACGTGACCGTCAAGCGCGTGCCCGAGACCATGGACGCGGACGCCTTCGCGGGCGCCGGCGGCAAGACGGATCAGGCCGCGGCAATCGCCTCGCCGCAGGAGCTGGCCGATTACGACGCCATCGTGATCGGCACGCCGACCCGCTTCGGCAACATGGCCGGGCAGATGCGCACCTTCTTCGACCAGACCGGCGGCCTGTGGGCCAAGGGCTCGCTGTTCGGCAAGGTCGCCAGCGTGTTCACCTCCACTGGCACCGGCGGCGGCGAGGAAATGACCATCACCTCGGTATGGACCACGCTCGCGCACCACGGCATGGTGCTGGTGCCGATCGGCTACGGTACGCCGGAGTTGTTCGACATCAGCCAGGTCGGCGGCGGCACGCCGTATGGCGCCTCGACCATCGCCGGCGGCGACGGGTCGCGCCAGCCGTACGCACGCGAGCTGACCATCGCCCGTTTCCAGGGCGAGCATGTCGCCCGCGTGGCGGCGCAGCTCGGGGGGTGACCTGGTGAGCCCGGTCCCGCGGACAGCGATAGGCTGTTTACGCCGCTTGATGGGCCTGCGGGGACCGGGTCGGGCGCGTTCCGCATCCAGGGGTTGAGCGCCGAGCGATGGTCGCCCGACTCATAACGTTCCAGGCCCTGACGCAGCTTGTCCTCGTGCCCGGCCAGATAGACGAGCAGCATGCGCACGCGTTCGTTATGCGCCTGCTTGGCCAGCTTGCGGTATTCATCCGCCAACTCGTCGTGGTACTCGATGACGTGATCGAGGGCATCCCGGACCTGTTCGAAGCGCATGGAGTTGTCCGCCGCTTTTGCCGTTGTCATGGCGGGCAGCCTCCTGATCGCCCGGCAAAGTGCTGGTCTACTCGCCGCCAGCTTCGCCGCTTTCCCTGGCTGCGGTAGATCTCAGGGCCGGCCACTCGGCGAACGCGACCACATAAAGAACCACGAGGTTCACCAGCGGGATGAATATCAGCAGGCTGAGCCAGCCGGAAAAGCCGGCCCGGGAGAAGATCTTCCAGAACGGCGGCAGGATCACGGCAATCCACAGCAGCATGAACAGCCAGTGGCCGGAGCCGAAGCTCATGTAGTGATCGTACATTGTCTTCTCCTTTGGTTTGGGTTGCATGTTTAGATATCGAGGCGATGCCGATGGGGCGGCTTCGCTTTCGTTCCGGGGGCCATTGCGAAAAATTCGCGGCCATGCCCGCGTTCAGCCCTTGCAGTCGATAATCTCGCCGGGCCCGGCCAGATGGACCCACACGGTATCGGCGTCCACGCCCTTGAGCGACTCGTCGACCACCATGGGCGTGAACGCGGCAGCCAGGTCGGGGTCGGTGCGCCGGGCATGCTGGAATACCGGGTCGGTGGCGACGATGCCATCCGGTGGCGCCAGCTTGAGAATGCGCGCCGCCACGTTGATGCTCGGGCCGATGAATGACAGCGAACGCCGGAACCGGATACCGATATGGCCGATTACCAGCGGTCCGCTGGCCAGTGCCAGGCGTGCCGGGGGCATGATGGTGCACGCGAGGTTAGAAAAACCGTCCCAGCACGATCTTTACATGATCGTCGTCTCGAACGCCAAACACCGGGTCGGTGACCGGGATTTGCGAGAACAGGCACCCGACCAGGGACAGGCGCATGGCGGTGCCGATGCGGCGGCTGACCTCCAGGCTGGCGAATACCGCATCGGTCTCCAGGTCGAGAATGGCGCCGGCCAGGATCTGCGGGCCCTGGACATCGTTGGGGGGTGATCCGCGTGCCCAGGAACAGATCGTCCTGGATAGCCGCGGTGACCGGTGTCGTGACCGCCATCGAGAGGGCGGCCAGCACACGACCCAGGCGGACCGGCATCAGCGCGCGCGCTTGAGGGCATTGCGATCGAAGTCCCGCTCGGTATAGCCGTTGCGGAAGCGGTAGTTCCGCCAGTGCAGGACCGTGGACTTGCCGGTCTGGTGGTTATCCATGACCATCGTGTGCGGATACCAGTATTCCTCCAGATAGCGTTCGTAGTCATCCACGGTCAGCGTCTTGAGCAGGGCGTTCTTGCGGTCGTAGAACGTGACCTTCCACAACCGGTACTGGTCTTTGCCGATCCAGGCGACCTGGCGGGTATAGCCGGAATTCTCGTAGGCCGGGCGCCGCTCGACCTTCCAGGCGGCCACGCCGTCGACGCTGGCGTCGCCGAGGTAGCGGTAGTCGGTGTATTTTTCCACCTCTTGGGAGGACAGGTCCTCGTAGGCGAATTCGCTGCCCATGAAGGGGCCGGACTTGTTGTTGGAGGCGATCCGCTTGACCCGCTTGAGCGCGGGCAGATACAGCCACTGGTCGTCCGGCCGGGTGGCGTAGCTGTGGGTGAGCAGGGCGGTGCCCTCGACATCCTTGGGCTCCTTGAACACGATCAGGCTCCAGTCGCCGGCCGGCCGTTCCAGAGTGCGGATGCGCATGCGGCGGGTGGCCTCGCGGCCGCTGGGGTCGCGCAGGGTCATCTCCAGCTCGGCGCGGTAGTCGCCGAAGCCGCTGCGGCGGGCCTCGGCGGCCTCGACGATGGCCCGGCCCTTGGCGCCGGGCTGGTCGGCGTTCTCGATCGCCTGGCTCGGGGCCGCCAGGGCGGCCGTCGGTCCCAGCAGGCCGGCGGCGAGGACAGCGGTGAACAGGTGTCGATTCATGGCGGGCTCCGTGGGTTGCGATGAAGGGCGGCAGCGCCCGAGGCAGGGTCTGTCTGTGCCCGCGGCTTGTCGCCGGCACGCGCCGGCGTTGTACGATCGCCGCGTTTGCCCAGGGCCATCAGGATGGGCGGCAGCAGGAAAAAATCCAGGATCAGCGCGAAGGCCAGCGCGATCGAGGTCAGCAGCCCCATGTTCGAGTTGAGCCGGAAGTCCGAGAGATAGAGCACCATAAAGCCCAGCACCAGCACCACGGTGGTGATCAGCAGGGCGTTGCCGGTGTGGGCGAACATGTAGACGATGGCATCGGCCGGCGCCAGATCGTGCTCGCGGCGCGCGCGCCGGTACTTGCTCAGGATATGCACGGTGTCGTCGACGATCAGGCCCATGGTGGTGGCCGCGATCACCGACACGATCAGGCCGATCTCGCCCACCAGCAGCGCCCACAGGCCGAGGGCGAGCAGCGCCGGCAGGAAGTTGGGAATCAGGCTGATCAGGCCCAGCCGCAGGCTGCGCAGGGCGATCACCAGGGTGGCCGCGATCAGCAGGAAGGCGAGCGCGGTGCCGACCAGCATGGCGCGGATGTTACGCGCGGTCAGGTGGGTGAACAGCATCATCGTGCCGGTGGCCTGGGTGTGCATATAGGTCGGCAGGTTGTCACGCAGCCACTGCTCCGAACGGTGTGCAAGGGTCTCGATGCGATTGGACGAAACCCGGTCCAGGGTAACCGTCACCCGCGAGGCCGACTTGTCGAAGTTGATCTGACTGGTGAGATCGCGCCCGGCCGGCAGGCTCAGCTCGTAGAGCAGCAGGTATTGCGCCGCCAGCGCCGGGTCCCGCGGCAGCCGGTACCAGTCCGGCTGGTCGCCGTGCATGGCCCGGTTGAGCCGCTTCATGACCTGGCCGAATTGATCCACGTGCACCACGTCCGGCTGGGTCTGCAGCCAGGCGGCGAAGCGGCTCAGATGCCGCAGGTATTCCGGGTCGCTGATGCCGTTCTCGCCGGCGGCGGGCACCGAGTATTCCAGCGTGTAAGGGCCGGTCAGGTTGTCGGTGATGAAGTCGGTGGCTTGGCGGAACGGCAGGTCGGCATCGAACCATGCCAAAAACTGGTCGTCGATCTCCAGCCGCGGGATCAAGGCGAGCAGCACCAGCGACAAGACCAGGCTGGCGGTGAACGCCAGCCGCGCCCGGCGCACCACGAACTGCCCGAAACGGGTCATCATGCCGCGCCCGGCCCCGACCCGCGTGCGCGGGTGCAGGGGCAGGAGTACGATCATGGCCGGCAGCAGGGTCATGGCGTAGACCCAGGCCGCCGAGATGCCGATGGCGGTGATATTGCCCAGCTCGCGGAACGGCGGCGTATCCGAGAAGTTGAGGCTGACAAACCCGATCACGGTGGTCAGGGTGGTCAAGAACACCGGCTGGGCGTTGAGCCGCAGGCTCTCGACCAGGGCGTCGCGCTTGCTGCGGCCGGCGTGCATCTCGTCGAAGACGCTCACCAGGATATGCACGCTGTCGGCCACCGCCAGCGTCAGGATGATGGTGGGCGCCATGGCCGACGAGGCGTTGATCTGCATCCCCAGCCACCCGGCCACGCCCAGGGCGGTGGCGGCCGACAGCCCGATCATCGCCAGCGTGACCAGGGCGGCGGTCAGCGAGCGCAGCAACACCAGCATGCAGAGCGCCATGAGCGCGAGCATGATGGGTGTGAGCGTGGCCAGGTCGGCCTTGCTCAGCGCCACCTCGGTATAGCTGAAGGCGGCCACGCCGCTGACCGCGATCCGCGCCTGCGGATATTCGGCCCGGTAACGCTCGGCCAGCGCGTAGGCGGCCTCGACGGCCTGCGGCAGGTGATCGGTGTGGTCCTCGCCGGAAAACTTCAGGGTGACGAACACGCCCGCGGTGCTGGCGTCCTCGGACAACAGCCGTCCCACCAGGGCCGGTTCGGCCAGGGCGCGCGCCTTGATCCGCTCGGCCTGCGCCTGGGTCAGCGCGGCCGGATCGGGCACCAGATCGGCGACGACCACGTCGTCGCCCTGCGCGGAGATATGCTGAAAGTTGCTCGGCGAATCGACCCGCGTGGCATAGGGGATTTGCCAGGCGGCCTCGGTCAGCTCGTGCAGCAGGCCGAGCATGCGCGGGGTGAATAATTCGCCGTCCCTGGGGCGCACCGCGATGACCAGGTTGTCGGAGGTGGTATAGGCGGACTCGAACCGCTGGAAGGCCTGCAGGTCCGGGTTGTCCGCGCCGAAATAGACCCGGTAGTCCGCCGAGAAGCTCAGATACTGGACGCCCCAGGCCGCCGCGAGCGCGGCCGACACGGCTACCAGCAGCACCCGCCAGGGCCGGGCGGTCAGCCAGCGGCCATAGGCCGGAATCGGTCCATTGCCCTGCAAGCCACCGGCTGAATATGCCTCCTTTCCCATTCGTGTCGTCTCTCCCTGCGGCAAGTCCAAGTCTAAACCCTGGTGTTAAGTACGGAGTCAAGGGCATGCAGCGCGGTGAATCGGGCGCGCCGCCGGGGGTCAGCGCGGTAGGTATTCCGGGACCCGTACCGGACGCTCAAGCCAGCGTTGGAAGCGATGGTTGATGCGGTCGAAATGCCGCGACCAGAACTCGGCATCGAATTCCAGTGCGCCCGCGGCCATGTGGCTTTCGGCCGTCGGCAGATAGGCCAACATCGCCTCCGGCACAAGCGCCTCGGCCGAGCGGCGGGCCGGACCGTACGGGATGTATTGGGTCTGCCGCGCGAGGGTTTCGGTCGAGGTCGCGAAGCGCAGGAAGTCCATCGCCAGGTCCTGGCGGCGGCCGTGCTTGAGCACCGCCCAAAGATCCACGCTCCAGATCTGATGGTTCCAGATGAGCTCGAGTTCGGCGCCGCGATGGGTATCGGCTTCCCAGGCGCGCCCGCTCCAGACGGTGCTCAACCGTACGTCGCCATTGCGCAGGTTGCGGATCGATTCGATGCCGGTATCCCACCAGACCAGCAACGGCTTGATGCGGGACAGTGTCTCGAACGCGCGGTCCTGGCCCGCCGGCGTCGCCAGTACCTCGTAGACCTTGTCCGCCGGCACCCCGTCCGCGATCAGCGCCCACTCCAGATTGCGCTTGGGCGTGCGCCGCATGCCGCGGTGGCCGGGGTATTGGTCGATATCGAAAAAGTCCTCGACACTGTCCGGCGGGTCGTCGCCGAAGCTGCCGGCCCGATAGCCCAGCACCGTGGTCCAGATCACGCTGCCGACGGCGCATTCGGTCAGGGTGCCGGGCAGAAAATCCTCGCGCGCCGGCACGCCGTCCGGCGACGGCGGCAGGTCGTCGTGATCGACCTCGACGAACAGGCCTTCCTCGCAGCCGCGCAGGGCGTCGCCGAGTTCGATGTCGATCACGTCCCATTTGACGTTGTAGGAATAGACCTGGGCGCGTACCTCTTCGAGCCCGCCGTTGTAGCTGAGGACTTCCACGGATTTGCCGGTGGTATCCTCGAACGGTCGCACCGCGCCCAGAATCTGGCTCTTCATGTAGACGCCGCCCCAGGACACCACGTTCAAGTCGGCGGCCGCCGCCGGTTGCAGCAACGCGGCCACAAGCGGCGCGGCCAGGACGAGGGCCGAACGGCGCAGTCGTTGGATTCGAATTCGCTTGCCCATGCCGTCCCCCTAGAAGTAGAAGCCGACGTTGAGGTTGAGCCGGTTGTCGGACCCGGAGGCGCCCCGCACGAATGGATCGGCGACACTGAAGAACGGCGCGTTCTCGGCGTTGATCCAGTCGAGATAGGCGAAGATCGGGGCCGCGCCCACGGCGCAGCCGGTGGTGTTCAGGCGCGAGTCCTGGAAGCCGCTCTCGTCCTTCAGGTATACGCTGAAATCGTGGTAGCAGGTCAGCGAGTCGATCGGCTCCCACGGCACCGGGAAGTTGTAGGCGATATTGGCGACGCCGAGGTTTGCCCGGCTGGCCAGATCGTAGGTCGCTTCCAGCAGCCCGAACTGCACGGTGTCGTCGCTGACGCCGGGCGGGTTGTCCGGGTCGAGCACTTGCCGTCCCGCCTGCAACTGGAAATTCCAGCGGCCGCAACGAGCGTCCATGTGCGCGGCCACCGCCCAACGGCTGCCGTTGTCCCCGGTGGCGATGTTGTGCAGCTGGCCCCATTGGCCGGACAGTCCCACCTCGGTCGGGCAGGCCCCGTTCTGCCCGAGGGTATAGGCGAGCCGGGCATTGAACTGATTGCTGTCCTCGTTGCAATTGGCGAGGTTGCCGGCGTCTGGGTCGCAGCCGGTGCGCACGACATCCGGGGCGTAGCGGCCGGGGTCGGCGGCATTGCCCCATTCGCCGTTCTTGTAGAAGGCCAGCTGCAGATCCCAGGGGCCTTCGCGGTAGAGATACTTGGCGCCGAGATCGTGGTCGTCGCCCAGGCCCACGTAGTAGGGCAGACCGAACCAGTAGGTGTGCGAGGCGTACGGCAGCAGACCGAAGGGGACCCTGTTCACGCCCACCCGCAGCTCGCTGGTCTCCGACAAGGCGTAGCCGCCCCAGGCGTGATGGATGGTCTCGGTGTAGGGATACCAGCGGTACTCGGCGGAGAATGTGAACCCGCCCTTTTGGCCGTCCACGTTGAGACGGAACAGCTCGAAAGCGGAATCGCCGTACTTGTCGTCGCCGGCGTCGTCGAAATCATTGTAGAAGAGGTTGAAGCGGGCCGCGCCGCCGATCTCGAGGCGATCCGCCGGTTGTTCCGCCTGCTGCGCGGTCACCTCCGTCGGTACCAGCCGCCCCTCTTCGGTCAGCCGTTCCATGCGCTGCTCCAGTTGCTCGATGCGTTTGCGTTGGGCATCGAGTTCCTCCCGCAGCGCGTCGGCTTCGGTGGCGGCCAGGGTCGCCGGCGAAAAGACCAACAGCAGGGTCAGGGCGCATGCCAGCGGACGCTCGTTCATTGCAATCCCCGTTGTTCTAGCCCGCATTCGTCATGAGGCATCGCGTTCCTGGCGCCGGCCGCAGTGCGATCCGGCGCCGCCGTGGAGCGCAAAGCGTAGCCATAGCTTTCGCTCCGAGAGGCGGAGCGGGGCCCCGCCGCGAAGCGGTGGGGTGCGACCCTCGGCGGAGCGAACGAGCCCGTTGCCGCGGAGCTTGTTCCGCCCGCCGGCGGTCGCATCCCCAGCCAAGCTGGGGCCCCTGCTCCGCGCCTCGGGCGGAGGTTTGCGTGAACGGCAAGCCGGGCGCGCGAGGGCAAGCCAGGGGCGTGATAGCGCGAGGCGACGGTGACAAAGTGTCACCACGGCAAACGACACCAAATCTAGTATAAGAGTCTGAAATCATTGCTATTATTAGTGTCGCCTCGCACGGCCTCGTGACGGATGCGGGCTAGGGCGCAGGCCAGGGGTCGTCTGGCCTGACACCGTCTTGCGCCGTCCTGGCTTATGGTGTCCATCTCAACCGCGACGGCCAGCCGCTGTCCGTCGGCCGGGCTCGGTCGCGACCAACTGGATCCCGAGGATCGTGACGACGATGCCCAAGACCTGAACCAGGTTGAGCCGCTCTTCGAAGAACAGGCCGCCCAGCAGCAGGCCGAAGACCGGCGTCAGAAAGGTGAAGGTGTTGAGCCGGTTCAGCGGCGCCCGCGCCAGCAGGTAATACCAGAGGGCGGTCATGAGCGCGGTGCCGAACACGGCGAGGCCGACGAGACTGGCGACAAAGCGCATCGTCCAGGCGATCTCCCAGCCCTCGCCGAGGGCTTGCGCGCCTACCGCCAGCGCCACCGCGCCGACCAGCAGCTGCAGCCCGGTAGCCATCAGCACATCGGCGCGGCCCGCCAGCGCCTTGAGCAGGACATTGCCCACCGCCGTGCCCACCGCGCCGAGGCTGATCCACAGAAAGGCCTGCATGCCGGCCGCGTGGTCCGGTCCCGACAGGCTGGGCAGCGACATCACCACCACGCCGACGAAGCCCAACAGCAGACCGGTGCCGATGCGCGGGGTGAGCCGCTCGGACAGGAAGATCATGGCCAGCACGGCGGCGATCAGGGGCTGGATATTCGCCAGCACGGTGGCCAGACCCGGCGAGATTTTGCCGCCGCCCAGGAACATGCCGCCGAAGCCCAGGCCGGTGAAGGAGAGGCCGATGGCGGCGATCAGTCCCAGATTGGCAAGGCCGCTTGGCCACGGGCGATCCAACCAAACAGCCAGTAGCAGCACCAACACCCCGGCCAGAGCCGCCCGCGCGGCGGCGAAGACCAGTGGCTGGGCTTCGCCCAGACCAACCTGGATAAGCGGGAAGCAGATCGCCCAGAGGAAGGCGACCAGCACCATGAGCAGGACATCGCGGGTTTGCATGGCTGCGTTGATCAGCCGGATGCTGTCCAATGCGGCCAGTGGAGGTGCTTGTGCGGACTCGGGCGATCCATCGTATCAACATCGGGAGGATTCGGGTCTTCTTTTGCTTGGATCATATAAGAGGGTGTAGACAGTCGTTAATCGACATATAGAACAGGAGCAAAACCGCCGCCCCGAGTCCTGAAGTTGGTTGTCTGGCCCTGATACAGGCGCGCCGCGATCATTTGCACTTCGCCGTGGTAGGCATAGGCCCGAATATCGAACTTCAAGTTCGTGTCCTGGCCGTCGACTTTAAGCGTTCGATGAGCCGGCGCCACGCGTTGCTGAGCAACATAGCGGTCTTTCAGGATATTCGCCCATGTCTTTTGGGTGACCTTGTCTCCACGGTAAGCCGCGCGGCTGCCGAAGCCATGCGCCGGTTTGAAGAACAGATTTTTTCTTTGTCGCCAAACAGCCTCCGCGTTGGCTTCAGTGATTTGGATGGTGGGCGGAATGCCGGCCTCGAGGATGTCGATATCCTCATCGTCGGCGCCCCAGCTTTTCAGTTGCGCTGCGTCGGACAGCAATGTGAGGTTGCGTTTATCCGCGAACAGGGCGTAGGTCCTTGGATGCGGCGTCAAGACAATCGCATTGTTCAAATAGGCAGCTTTCAATGCGTTGTGCTTCGGGTGCTCCAATGGAAAAT
Source organism: Salinisphaera sp. PC39 (assembly GCF_040361335.1). Lineage (NCBI taxonomy): Bacteria > Pseudomonadati > Pseudomonadota > Gammaproteobacteria > Salinisphaerales > Salinisphaeraceae > Salinisphaera > Salinisphaera sp. PC39. Next base: position 27,197 of record NZ_APNM01000016.1, read on the forward strand.
CCGTCAATCGGTTGTAGACTAAATCCACCGACTGTTCCTGGTGCCATAATTGCCCATTTTTCCAGACGAGTTCTGACGGATCCGCAATCATTGCATGGTAGCCTCGGCTCTGAAAAAGCTGCCTTGCGAGCACAAAATCAGGGAAAAGGTGCTGGTCTTGTGGGCTCTCGTCAACGATCGCTATCGTGGATAGAGCACGACCCATATCTTGTCGGTGCCATTCTGACTCGAACATTTGCACAATCTGATCATCGAGTGAACCTTCGCTTTTTAAGGGCGACACGAAGGGTGCCCCGCAGCAGGTTTTCTGAGGCTGGATCAGGATTGAATTCAGAAATGCGCCACCGGCATTGGTATTGATCTCGATCAGTTGCGGACCTGTTTTCCCGATATGGAAGTCGTAACCCATGAAAACACCGAGTGCGCCGCCAGGGTTATGCCCCGCAATCGGAGGCGCCCAGCCCAATACCTTTGACTGGTAGGGGCCCAAAGCTGCAACTCGTTCCACGGAGCTAATAATTGCTTGCATCCGCTCGATTTCCGCTTTGGTGACGAAAACAGCAACCGAAGCGAAGAAATGCGATAGGGTTTCCTGGTTGATGCTGTCAGCGTAGGCATGTGAATCGTTGCCCGCGGGCGTTGGTTTTAGAGTTTCCGCGCGCGTCGTGGGACAGGGGCACAAGCGGTTGAGTTCTTCCGCAGATCGGTTATTCATACGGCAACTTCGGCCAGCTATCGTGCGTTCAAGGTCGTCATTGATGGCGTTCGCTCCACTGTTCATCGCACACTCATCGAGTTCATGCTAATTCTCCGTTCGGCGGTTGGCAGTGAAACTCGGAATGAAACCCGGCACCCTGGCCGCATAGGCCCGCCAGGCGGCGCTGAACTCGGCCTCGGCCTCGCGTTCCTCGTGCCGTGCCAGGCGTAGGTACATATAAGTCAGTACCGGGAACATGGCCAGGGTGAGCAGGGTCGGCCACTGCAGCAGAAAGCCGAACATGATCAGGATGAAGCCCAGGTATTGCGGATGGCGCAGGCGCGCGTAAGGGCCGGTGACGGCCAGTTCACCGACGCGCTGGGCGGCGTAGAGCACCCGCCAGGCCGCCGCGATCAGCATGAAGCCGCCGCCGATGAAGGCGAAGCTGAGCAGGTGGAACGGCCCGAAGTGCGGGTTCGCCTCCCAGCCGAGCAGCATCTCCAGCAGGTGCCCGGCGTCGTGTGACAGCCAGTCGACGCCGGGATAATTGCTCTGCAGCCAGCCGGAGAGCAAATAGATGGTCAGCGGGAAGCCGTACATCTCGGTGAACAGCGCCACCAGGAAGGCGGAAAAAGCGCCGAAACTGCGCCAGTCCCGCTTGGTCTGGGGCTTGAAGAAGCTGAAGGCGAAGAAGATGAAGATGAAGGAGTTGATCAGCACCAACCCCCACAGGCCGTAGGCCGAGGCTGTTTCATGCATGGCTAGTCTTCCTTATCTTGGTCGTTATGGGTGCCATGTCCGCCATGGCCGCCGTGACCGTGACCGCCGTGCATGAAGACATGCATCAGCGGGCATAGCGCCAGGATCAGCAGCCAGGGCAGGATGCCGATAATGTGCGCCTGGTGCTCCTCCCAGAGCAGGAACACGGCGAGCCCCAGAAAGACCGCCAGCACCGGCCAGTAGCGTGCCGGATGCGGCTTGGCGTGGCGCTGCTCATGCGAGCTTGGTTCGTGACGATGGGTAGTCATGGTTTCACTCCCGGTTCGATGGGTTCATATGGATCGCGCCGATCAGTTGCCGGCGGGCCAGACTCAGCGCCAGCGGCGGCAGCAGCAGCCATTGCAGCAGCGGCGCCAGGCCGGTGCCGAGCCCGGGCAGCACCGGTGCGGTTTCGGCATAGGCCCAGCGGTCGAGCATGGCCGTGGCCAGATGCTCGAAGACCACGGTCACCGCCAGGCCGATGCCAAGGTAGACGCTGAATGGCAGGAGTCTGGGTGCCAATACCCAGGCGCGGGTGCCGGCGACGAGCGCCGCCCCCCAGAAGGCAAACAGCATAATGATCACGTCGCCGAAGGTGGCCTGGGTACACAGCCAGATCACGTCCCAGTGGCCCGCTTGGCCGATCGCCGCATAAAACGGCACCACCCACATCTCCCAGACGAAGTGGAGCAGAAAGCCGAAGAATGCCAGCGGCAGCTCGGGGGCGAGCAACGGCTTGGATGACAGTGTTTGCAGGAACATGCCGAACCCTAATCACACGCTCCGGCCGGCAGTGAGCCGGCCGGCTTGCGGCTGAGCAAAATGGCCGCCGGGCGCAAGGCGGGGATGTGATCGAGGACGATGACGAGGGTGGCGGTGAGCAGCACCCCGATCAGGGCGCCCGCCAGTCCCCAGACCCAGCCCCAGAAGACGATGGAGACCAGCACCACGATCGGCGGGATGGCCAGGGTGCGCCCCGCCAAGCGCGGGTCCACGAAGTTGCCCAGCACCTGTTGGATAATGATCAGCCCGACGAGAGTGCTCAGTGCCTGCCACGGCCCGAATTGCAGCAGGGCGATGATCGTCGGCGGTACCACGGCGATGGTCGAGCCGACATAGGGGATGAAATTGAGCAGGAAGATCACGATGCCCCAGAGCAGGGCGAAGTCCACGCCCAGCCACCATAGCCACAGGCCACTGCTGACCCCGGTGAGGGCGCTGATCCAGGTCTTGACGACCAGGAATCGCCGCACCTGCTCCGAGGCGGCATAAACGGTTCCCATGATTGCCCGGGCCCGGGCTTCACCCAGACTGGAGGCGATTTTCTCGCGCCATTCCCCGGCCTCGATGAGCATGAGCAGCACCAGGAAGAACACTAGCAGCAGCATGGCCGTCAGCAGCCAGAGATAGCCTACCCCGGACGTCACCAGCGCAAGCGCTTGGCTGGACAGGTCCTGCAGGGGTCGGGCGAGCATCTCCAGATGCACTTCGTGGCGCTGTGCCAACGCTTGCCATTGGTCCCAAAGCTGCTGGCCGGACTGAATATAGGCGGGCGCCTTCTCGAACAGCATGCCCAGGCTCAACCAGACGGTTCCGCCCAGCAGGCCCAGCACGGCCACAAACATTGACATGCAGGCCATGACGCTCAGCCATCGCAGCCGGGCGGGGAGCCAGCCGTCCAGCCGGCGTTGCAGGGGACGCAGGACGAGGGTCACGAAAAAGGCCAGGGTCAGGGGCATGGTCACCACGTAGGTGGCCTTGAGCGCCCACCCCACCAGGATGATGGTGATGATGCTCAGCAGAACGACGAGCGTCTGGCGGCTGTGGCTGGCGTTGGGTTCGGAGTCGGTCATATCGCGGCTTTAACGCTGTGCCGAGGCTGGCATATCCAGAGTCCTACAGCCAGCGCCGTGCCGCCCAGGCAAGCGGCGTCAGCAGACGGTCGCCGATGGGCCGATGCGGCCGGGCGGCGATGTCGAATGCCTCGGCGTCGGCAAGGTCCGTCTCGAATTGCCTCTCCAGCGCCGCCGCCAGCGTGGGGCTGCGGGCGCATAGATTGAGCTCGTGGTTGAGGAACAGGCTGCGGTAGTCCAGGTTGGCGGTACCCACGCTGGCCCAGTCCCCGTCCACGGCCAGGGTCTTGGCATGCAGCAGGCGTGAGCGATAGCCGAAGACTTGGATCCCCTGGCGCTGTAAGCGTGTATAAATGCGCCTTGCGATCCAGCGCACCGGTGCGATGTCGCTCTGATGGGGCACCAGCAGGCGCACGGCCACTCCGCGCGCGGCTGCATCCGCCAGGGCCTGCTGGGTCCACGCGTCGGGCACGAAATAGGGGGTGGTCAGGTCGATGCGTTGTCGTGCCGAGCCGAACATGGCCGCGAACACGCAGTGCAGGCGGTGCGGGCAGTCCGCCGACTTGTTGGGTAATACCACGGCGCTGGGCCGTTCCGACGCGGGATCGGGATGGTAGGGGCGGCCTTGCCACAGGGCGCGGAAGGCCGCGTGGGCCTGCCGGGCCAGGGCGCCGGTCATGGCCACATGAGTGTCGCGCCAGCGGCGCTCGCCGTAATACCGTCGCGAGTTCTCTCGATGGATGTTGAAGCCGCCCAGATAGGCCTGCCGGCGATCCACCACCAGCAGTTTGCGATGGTTGCGCTGGTTATAGCGTAGCGGCCGCGTCCAGTGCCAGCGGTGAAACCAGCGTAGCCGAATGCCGCTTTGCCGCAGGAGGCGATCGAGGCCCCGAGAGGCCCAGAACAGCGAGCCTGCCGCGTCCAGATGCACGGATACGCGCACGCCGGCGCGTGCCCGCTCGGCCAGGGCCTCGGCGAATTGCCGGCCCACCTCGTCGTCCGCGAAGATGTAGCTTTCCAGCGCCACTTCGCGTTCGGCCCGGTCGATGGCCGCGAGCATGGCGGTGTAAAGTTCGTCGCCCTCCGTGAACAGCCGGAAGGGCTCGTCGCCGGGCCACAGCAGGGGTTCGCAGCGGTCGCGGCGGCGACGCGTAAGGTAGCTCACGCCGCCGCTCCGGGCCGGGCGACGGCCCCGCCATGCGCGTACGCGACGCTACCTGCAACGCAATGCATGCGTCGGCCTAGCGCGGCTTGCCGCTGGTCCGGGGGCCGCCCGATTCGTCCCCGTCTCCAGCGGAGCGATTGGGGCTGGGCATGCCGGTCCAGGGCTCGCACTCGGCACGCGTATGCTCGCCGGCTCGCGGTGCCTGCGGCTCACTGTGCAGCCCCCGCACCAGCGCCACCATGACCACGATCAGCAGCAGCCCGACCGGCAGGCCGGCCACGATGGCCGCGGTCTGCAGCGCCGCCAGTCCGCCGGCGAGCAGCAGCACGCCAGCCAAAGCGCCTAGGGTCAGCCCCCAGACCACCCGCAGCGGCAGGGGCGGCTCGCTGGCGCCGTTGGACAGGATGGTCGAGATCACCAGCGTGCCGGAGTCACAGGAGGTGATGAAGAATGTCGCGACCAGCAGAACCAGCAACCCGGAGACCAGGGGGGCGAAGCCGCCGGGCGCGATCAATTCCACCGTGCGGTAGAGTGGCTGGGTGATATCGCTCTGCAGCGGCGCGAGCAGGTTCGCGCCCTCGAACACCTCCAGATACAGGGCGGTGCCGCCGGTGATCGCCAGCCAGGCGAAGGTCAGCAGCACCGGCACCAGTAGCACCCCCATCACGAATTCGCGCAGCGTGCGTCCGCGCGAGATACGGGCGATGAACATGCCCACGAACGGTGACCAGGCGATCCACCAGCCCCAGTAGAACAGGGTCCAGTTCTCCTGCCAGCCGCTGTGTTCCTGCACATCGGTCCAGGTACTGAGTTCCGGCAGCGTCTGCAGATAGGCGCCGGTGGTCTCGACCAGCAGGTTGAGCACGTGCAGCGTGGGCCCGAACGCCAGGAAGAACAGCAGGATCACGCCGCTGAGCATGAGATTGAAATCGCTGATCAGGCGCACCCCGCGGCGCACGCCGGAGACCGCGGAAACCATGGCGATCAGCGTGATGATGGCCAGGATCCACAGCTCGCGCGTGAGGCCGGTCTCGGCGCCGATCAGATAGGTCAGCCCGCCCTCGATCTGCTGCACCCCCAGCCCCAGCGAGGTGGCGATGCCGAAGGCCGCGCCGAACACCGTGGCGATGTCCACGATCTGGCCGAGCGGGCCATCGGCGTGGCGCCCGAACACCTCGTGCAGTATGGAACGCGGCACCAGCGGCCGGCCGCGCCGGAAAGCGAAATACGCCAGCCCCAGCGCCATCAGCGCGTAGATGCCCCAGGCGCTCAGCCCCCAGTGGAAGAAGGTCAGCCGCATGGCGGCCGAGGCAGCCGCCGGGGTCTGGCCCGCGGCGACGAACGGATTGGCCGCGTAATGACTGAGCGGCTCGGCGATGCTCCAGAAGATCAGCCCGATGCCCATGCCGGCGGCGAACAGCATCGAGAACCAGGAGAGGTAGGTGAATTCCGGCGCTTCCTCATCGCCGCCAAGGCGCACGTTACGATAGCGCCCGAGCCCCAGCCACAGGACGAACGCCAGCACGAAGCCGACGATGGCCACGAAGTACCAGCGGAAGGTGAGCAGTACCCAGTTCTGGATGCGATCGAACACGGCCGCGGACTGGTCGGGCCAGACTGCGCCGATGCCCACGAACAGGAGGATCAGCACCAGCGACACGGCGGTGGTCGTACGGTTGATGCGGACGGGCTCGTCAGCGGTTGTCGCGGAGCTGGGCGATTCGGCCATCATGCGCTGCCTTTTGACTGGTCGGCGTAGCCGCGTAGAAACAGCCTTTCTCCCAGAAAGATGGCCAACATGGTGGCCAAGGCAATGAGTATGACGCCCATGTCGGTCCTGGCCTTGACTATCACGAAGGCGCCCAAGACCACGGCATCCAGAGCGATGGCCGTCAACAGAACGGCGGCGTTGGCTTGCAGCCGTTTGCGCAGATGGCGGAAGACGCCCCAATGCATGGCGATGTCCATGATCAGGTAAAAAATGATGCCCAAGGCCGCGATCCTGGAAAGGTCGAACAAGACCGTCAACAGGATGCCGAGCACGACGGTATAGACCAGCGTGTGTTTCTGGAGCGATCCGGGCATACCGAAATGGCGGTGCGGCACCAGCTTCATCTCCGAGAGCATCGCCAGCATCCGCGAGACCGCGAAGATGCTTGAGATAACGCCGGTGGCTGTGGCGACAATGGCCAGCAGGACGGTAAACCACAGCCCGTAGCTGCCCATGGCCGGCTTGGCCGCCGCCGCCAGCGAGTAATCCTTGGTGGCGACGATCTCGGACAGCGACAGATTGCTGGCCACCGCCAGCGCCACCAGGAAATAGATCACCACGCAGAGGGCGATGGAGATGATGATGGCCCGCCCGATGTTGCGGTGCGGGTCGACCAGCTCAGCGCCGCTGTTGTTGATGGTGGTGAAGCCCTTGAAGGCGAGAACGCCCAGGGCGGTGGCGGCTAGAAAGCCGCCCAGGGAGGCATCCACCGTGTTCAAGGGTACCCGCGTCACCTGGAAGTCCGCGGCCCATAAGCCCACCAGAGCGAACAACGCGATCCCGCCGATCTTGATCAACGCCAATATGAGAGAGACGCCGCCAATGATGAAATTGCCGGCCAGGTTGATCGCGAAGGAAAGCAACAGCAGACCGACACCCAGCGTCGGCACCAGCATGCCGCCCTGGTCGATATCGAACAGCTGCAGGGTATAGGCGCCAAAGGTCCGCGCCAGAAAGCTTTCCGCGATCACCATCGAGAAATACATGAGCAGGGCCTGGAAGGCGGTGGTGACGCCGGGGCCATAGGCCTTTTCCAGATACATCGCGATGCCGCCGGCCGAAGGGTAGGCCTGCGACATCTTGACGTACGAATAGGCGCTGAAGCCGACCACGACCACCGAGGCCAAAAATGCCAATGGGAATAGCCCGCCGGTCAGTTCCGCCATCTGACCGGTTAGGGCGAAGATGCCGGCGCCGATCATCACGCCGGTGCCCATCGATACGGCACCGGTTAGCGTCAGGCTGTCTTTTTCATATTGCTGCATAGCGGTTGTCTCGGATTGGGTGCCTGCGAATGGCTTGTGAGAGTTTCAAGGCCATAGCCGTTATTGGCCACCCTGCGTTGAAGAGACTTGCCTTTCCGCGGACCGAGGGAACGAGCCGAAATGCAAAACCAGGAGGCCGGTCACGGCCGACAGGGCGGATCCCAGCAGGATCGCCGAGCGGGCACTGACCAGGGCATCCGGGGCTTCAAAGGCCAGCGAGGTGATGAACAGGCTCATGGTGAAGCCGATGCCGCCGAGTAGCGCGACGCCATAGATCTGCGTCCAGGTCACCTCCGGCGGCAGCCGTCCCGCGCCGAGGCGGACCGCAAGCCAAGTGGCGCCGAAGATACCGAGCTGCTTGCCGAGGAACAGCCCCAAGATGATGCCTAGGGCCACCGGCGTCCACAGGCCCTCCGCCGTGAGCCCCGATACCGAGATCCCCGTGTTGAAGAACGCGAACAGCGGCACAACCCCGAGCAGAACCCACGGGTGCAGATGGTCCTCCATGCGCCGCAGGGGCGAAACGTCGCCCTGGGCCGTCGGTACCCGCAATGGTATGGCAAACGCAAGCACGACGCCCGCCAGGGTCGCGTGGACGCCGGACTTCAGGACCGTCGCCCAGAGGAATAGCCCGCCCAGGACATAGGGGATGGTCTCGATCACCTTGTAGCGGTTGAGTGCGACCAACACGGCGATGCCCACGCCCGCTAGGGCGAGGGCGGGCGCGGACAGGCCCTCGGAATAGAACAGGGCGATCACCAGGATCGCGCCGACATCGTCGAATACGGCCAGCGCGGTCAAGAATACGATCAGCATCTCGGGTACCCGAGGCCGCAACAGCGACAATACCGCCAATGCCAGCACGATGTCCGTGGCCGTGGGTATCGCCCAACCTTCGGTGGTCGCGGTGCCTGCATTGAGCGCGAGATAGACCGCCGCGGGCGCGGTCATACCGCCCACCGCCGCCAGGGCGGGCAAGGCGATGCGCTTGCGGTCGGACAGGCGGCCTTCGAGGATCTCACGCTTGACCTCGAAGCCGATCAGCAGGAAGAAGAACACCATCAGGCCCTTGTTGATCCAGATGATGAGGGGGCGATCGATGCGGAACTGGCCGACCTGAATCGAGACCGGTGTGTGGTGAATGAGTCGGTAGAGATCTTCGAGGGGCGAGTTCGCCAGCGCAAAGGCCAGCAGCATCGCCGCCACGGTCAGCAGGCCCGCCAGCCGTTCACGCCGCGCTCGCAGGCTTATCGCGGTCATGCCATCGGTCCCGCCAGGATCAGCTGGGCGGCCAGACCGATCGCCAGGGTGGCGACGAACGCAACCCACGTCACCACGCCGATCCATGCCCCCTGCCCGGGGAAGGTCGCCCCCGCGGTCTCCACGCGCCGGTACATCGGCACGACGATGCGCAGATAGACCGCCAGCGAGAGCACGCTGTTGGCGATGGCCACCACCGCCAGCCAGGTGTAGTGGGCGTCGATCGCGGCGGCGAACAGCAGGAACTTGCCGACGAAGCCGCCGAGCGGCGGGATGCCGACCAGCGAGATCAGAAAGATGACCATTGCCACCCCGATCCACGGCCGCGCGCGCCCGAGGCCCGCCAGTGCATCCAGGGTGCGTCCGGCGCCGGCGACCACGGCGAACGCCCCCAGGTTCATGGCCGCGTAGGCGGCGGCGAAGACGATGAGCGAGGGCAGCGCCAGCGCACTCGTGCCCACCGCGACGATGCCGAGCAGGAAGTAGCCGGACTGGGCGATCGAGGAATAGGCCAGCAGGCGCACGGCGTTGTCCTGCACCAGCGCGGCCAGGTAGCCGTAGGTCATGGTCACTACGGCCAAGCCCGCCATGACCGGCGCCCAGCCACTGTCCGCGGGCAGGTCACGCACCACCTGGGCAAAGGCGAACAAGGCGCCGACCTTGGGCACCACCGACAGGTAGGCGGCCACCGAGACGGGCGCGCCCTCATAGGCATCGGGCGCCCAGAAGTGAAACGGCACCAGCGATGCCTTGTAGCCCAGGCCGACGACCACCGCGATCAGACCCAGGATGACTGCCAGCGGCATGTCCTCTACACCTGCCAACTCGGCGAGCAGGGTCGAGCCGGCGGCGCCGAACCAATAGCTGAGGCCGAAGATCATGATCGCGCCGGTGACCGAGGCGAACACGAAGAACTTCATTGCGGCCTCGGTGGCGGCGTCGCTGTCCGGGTAGGCGACCAGCGCGAACGTGGCCAGGCCGGTCAGCAGGGTGCCCAGCACCAGGAACATGGCATCGCCCGCCCCGGCCAGGGCCAGCGCGCCCAGGGTGGCGAAGCACAGCAGGCTGTAGACCGTGCCCTCGCGCGCCGTGCCGCGCACGTCCACCCGTGCCAGCAGCAGGCACAGCGCGGTGGCCGGCAGCAGGATCAGCTTGGCCCAGACGCTTAGCGCGTCGATCCGGAAGCTGCCGCCGAACACGGTGGTGTCCGTGCCCAGCAGCGGCCAGCTCAGGCCGGTGGCGACCAGCAGCCCGCCGACGGCGATCGCCAGCGCGGCCCGGGGGGCGCGCAGCATCTCCGCACTCAGGGCGCCGACCGCGGTCAGCAGCACCGCGATCTCCGGGATCAGCAGCGACAGGTCCCGGGCCATCACAGCGCCAGCGCCGCCGTGGTGCGGTGAATGACGTCCAGCAGCCAGGACGGCGCCACGCCGACGGCCACCGTCAGCGCCAGCAGCGGCGCCAGCGCCAGCCACTCGCGTAGGCTCAGATCGGGCAGGCCCTGCCAGCGCGGCCGGTCCTCGCCCAGGAAGGTCTCGCGCAAGGCCTTGAGGTAGACGCCGGCGGTGATGGCGATGCCCAACACCACGATCACGGCCACCGGCTCCACCCGCAGGGTGGCCAGGAATACCTGGAACTCGGCCGGGAAGTGGGCCAGCCCCGGCAGCCCCAGGGAGGCGAAGGCGGCCAGCACGAAGGACCAGCCGAGCGCCGGCACCGTCTTGAGCAGGCCGCCGAACTCGCCCATCTCGCGGGTGTGGGTGCGGTCCTGGAGCATGCCCACCAGGAAGAACAGGGCCCCGGTGACCAGGCCGTGGCTGACCATCTGCAGCACGGCGCCGTCCAGGGCGATGGCGCGCACGCCGGGATCCAGGGCCAGCGCGGCCACCGCCACGCCGACGATCACATAGCCCATGTGGTTGATCGAGGTATAGGCCACCAGGCGCTTGAGATCGGTCTGCGCCAGGGCGGCGAAGGCGCCGTAGAGTGCGCTGACGACTCCGAGGGCCAGGATGATGAGCCCCGCATCGCGGAAAGCGTCGGGGGTCATTTGCAGGGCGAAGCGGACTAGCCCGTAGGTGCCGAACTTCAGCATGACGCCGGCCAGGATGACGCTGCCGACGGTGGGCGCCTGGACGTGCGCCGCCGGCAGCCAGGTGTGTACGGGGATGGCCGGGATCTTGACCGCGAAGGTGATCAGCATGGCGACCAGCGCCCAGGTGGCCGCCGCGCCGGCCAGCGGCGGATCGGCGATCCAGGCGCGCATGTCGAAGCTGGGCTCGGGGCTGCCCAGATACAGGCCCAGGATGGCGAGCAGCAGCGGCAGGCTGCCGAGCAGCGTATAAAGGAAGAACATCAGCGCCGCGCGCTGGCGTTCCTCGTGCCCCCAGCCGGCGATCATGAAGTACATCGACACCAGCGAGACCTCGAAGAACACGTAGAACAGGATGGCGTCCAGCGCGGTAAAGGTGCCGATGGCGGCGGTCTCGAGCAGCAGGCCCAGGGCCACGAAGGCCCGCGGCTGCTGCCGGAGATTGGCAGCGTAGACGAACGCGAGCAGGAACAGCACGGCGGTGAGCAGCACCAACGGCAGGCTGATGCCGTCGACCCCGACCCGGTAGGCGGCGCCGATGGAGGGGATCCACTCGATCTGCTCGACCTGAGCGAAGCCCGCGGCGCTCACGCCCCGCCCCCACATCGCCAGGGCGCCGATCAGGGTGCCGGCGGCGGCGGCGATGCCGATGCCATGTACGGCCCGCGCCGGCGCCTTTGGCCACGCCAGGATGGCGAGCGCGCCGGCCAGCGGCAGGAACAGGGTGATGGATACGATGGGTGGCATAGGCAGGGATTCCTTTCAAAAACGCAATAGCATCGCGAGCAGGACGACAAGCAGCGCGGCCGCGCCCGCGGCGCTGAGGGCCAGCTCGCGGTGGATCAGGCCGCTTTGCAGGGTCCGCGCCTGGGCGCCCAGATCGCGCACGCCGGCCACCAGCGTAAAGATCAGGCCGTCGATGCGACGCTCGTCGCCGCTGCGCACCCGCCGCGCGATGGCCAGGGCCAGGTGGCCGACGCCTAGCACGGTCGTATGCAGGCCGCGCTCCAGCCGCTCGCAGCCCCGGGCAATAGCCATCGTGGGTCGCCCGATCCACGCCGTAAGCCCGCCGGCGATGACGAGCCCGTGTTGCGCCCGGCGGTACAAGGGGCCGAGCAGGCGCCGGACCGGCACGAGCCAGCCGAGCGCCAGGCCGCCCAGGGCCGCGGCCAGCCCGAGCAGCATCGCCCAAGTGCCCTTGGGCACGGGCGTGGCCAGCAGGTCGCCAATGGCACCGAAGGCGGCGCCCAGGGCGACGGCGATGGCGACCAGGCCGGCGAGTCCCGCGCCCATCCAGCGGGCGCCGGTCACCGGTCGGTCCTCGCCGGCGCCCCGCCACAGCAGGTGCAGGGCCCGAGCCATATAGGCCCCGGTCAGCAAGGTGCCCGCCAGCGCCAGCGGCGCGAGCCAGGCGGCGCCGGGCGCGGCCAGGGCCGCGGCGATGACCGCGTCCTTGGAGAAGAAGCCGCTGAGCGGCGGGATACCGGCCAGCGCCAGCGCGGCCAGGGTGAAGCCGAGGAAGGTCCAGGGCCGGGCGCGACCGGCGCCCCGCAGGCACTCGAAGGCGGTGTCGCCGCGCGCGTGCTGGAAGGTGCCGGCACCGAGAAACAGGGCGCTCTTGATGGCGGCGTGGGCGATGAGGTGCAGCAGGGCGGCCAGCGGCACCCCGGCGCCGACCGCGAGGAGCATGAGCCCGTATTGGCTGGCGGTGGAGGCCGCCAGCAGGCGCTTGAGGTCGCCCTCGGCGAGCGCGATCAGTCCGGTCACCACGGTGGTGACGCCACCCACCAGCCCCACCGCGAGCAGCGCCCCGGGCGGCAGCATCGGCGCTGTACGAATCAGCAGGATGGCGCCGGCGGCCACCAGGGTGGCCGAGTGCAGCAGCGCCGAGACCGGCGTGGGGCCCGCCATGGCCCGCATGAGCCAGTCCTGCAGGGGTGTTTGGGCGGACTTGCCCATGGCGGCCAGCAGCAACAGCAGCCCGGCGGCGAGCGTCGTGCCGCCGCCCGCATCCAGGCTGGCGGCGATCTCGCTGCTGCCGGCGGTGGCGATCAGCAGGAACACCGCGACATACAGGCCCAGGTCGGCGCTGCGGGTGTACAGGAACGCCCGGCCGGCCGCGGTCGCGGCCTCGGGCCGCTGGAACCAGAAGCCGATCAGCAGATAGCTGCACAGGCCGATAATCTCCCAGGCGCCCAGCAGCAGGACCCAGTCGCCGGCCAATACCAGGGTCTGCATGGCGGCGAGGAACAGGGACATGAGGGCGAAGAACCGCACCCGGCCCGGCTCGCGCCGCATGTAGCCGACCGCGTAGACGAGCACCAGGCTGCCCACCGTGGCCACCACCACGGCCAGCAGCGCGGTCAGCGGCTCGGCCGCCAGCCGCAGCGGCATCCCGGGCAGGCCGGGCAGGACCAGCGCAGGGGTCTCGCCGCCGGCCACGCCGGCCAGCAGCCAGACACTGGCGATCAGACCGAGCGCCGCGCCGCCAACAGCCAAGCCGGGCGCGCCCCGGCGCAGCAGCGGGATGGTTACCGCCGCGGCCAGCGGCGCGAGCACCGTCAGCGCGAGCGGGCTCATCCCTTCAGGTCTCCGGCTTCTTCCATCTCCACCGAGCCCTTGACCCTGAAGCGCGCGATAGCGACACCGAAGCCCACCGCCATCTCGACTGCCATCACCGTCATTACCACCAGCACGAACATCTGGCCGGCGTAGACCTCGGGATGCAGAAAGCGCCAGAAGGCGACCAGGTTCACTAGCGCGCCGGCCAGTATCAGCTCCACCCCCATCATGATCATGACCAGGTTGGTCTGCGACAGCGCGCCGTAGACGCCGACGCCGAACAGCACCGCACCGGTCAGCAGCGCCAGAATCAGAACTGGGGTCATTCCGGGGTCTCCTGATCGTTGTGTCCGGGCGCCGGCTTGTGCACCGGAATTGCGACCGCCGTTGCGGCGATCATCGCGGTGAGGATGGTGACCCCTGCGGTCTCGAAGATGAGCATCGAGCGTCCCAGCAGCTCAATGCCCAGCGCCCGCGTCTGCTGTCCCGCATCCGGTGCGGTCGCCGTTACCGGGCCCCAGTCGGCCAGCAGCGCCACTGCGATCGCCACACCCGCGGCACCTGCACCGGCGCCCAGCGAGAAGCGCTTCTGGTGGGTCATGTCCATGCCGCCGAGGCCGCCGGGGTCCATCATGAACATCACCATGAAGATGGCCATGATGCTCATCTCGGTGGCCATCATCATGATCTGCAGCACGCCGAGGAACTCGGTCTGCATCGCCAGGAACATGGCGCCGATGGCGGTCTGGGAGAACAGCAGCGCCAGCGCCGAGCGCACCATGGAGGAGGTGCGGAACACCGCCACGCCGAAGCCGATGGCGGCAAGGCCGAATACGGCGACGAAGAAGGCTTGTGCAAGCATCAGGGCACCACCAGGATCAGCAGACCGACGACGAAGATGTTGAGCAGGGCCAGGGGGATCCCCAGCTTCCAGCACCAGCTCAGCAGGTCCGCCTCGCGGATGCGGGGCAGGTAGGGGCCGGCCAGCAGCATCGCCGCGGCCACGGCCAGGGTCTTGCCCAGGCTCCAGACCCAGGGCGGTAGCCACGGGCCGTGCCAGCCGCCGAGATAGAACACCGTGGTCGCCGCGGCCAGCGTGACCACCAGCAGCAGGCGCGCCAGCCGCAGCACCGCCAGGCGCACGCCGGTGTATTCGGCGTCCACGCCGCCGGCCAGCACGCCGGCGGCGGTGGGCAGGTCGAATGGGGCCCGGAACGCCAATGCCATGGCGGCGATCACGAACAGCACGAAGCCCAGCGGCTGATAGACGATGTTCCACAGGCCCGCCTGGGAGGCGACGATGGCGGTATTGAGCAGGGACTCGGCGCGCATGGCCACGGCGGTGATGGGCATGACGATGAGCATGGCGTAGGCGATGAGCTGGCCCAGAAAGCGCCAGCCGCCGATCATGGCGTAGGCGCCGTTCGGGCCCCAGCCGGCCATGATCAGCGCGACCAGCACATAGGCCAGCGCCGCGTTGACGAACAGCGCGCCAGTGGCCAGGTCGGCGATGATCAGATCCGGTCCCAGCGGCAGCACCGCGGCGGCGAGCACCGCCACGATCAGCAGCAGCACCGGCGCGGTTTCATAGAAAATCCGGTCGGGGGTGCGCGGCACGACGGACTCGCGGCCCAGCAACGCCAAGCCCGCGTGCAGGGGCGCGGCCGGGCGCAGGCGCCCGGTCATGCTCCAGGTCTCTAGCACGGCAAGCAGGTAGGCGCCGCCGAGCAGCGCCAGCAGCACCATGAGGATCGTCACGAGGCCACCTCCCAGGGCGACAGGTCCAGCGAGCCGACCGCCACCAGGGCATCGCCCAGCTCCTGCTGCTCGACCAGGCTGGCGACCCGACCGATATGGTGGTTGCAAGGCGTATCCAGTTCTACCGATACCACCCGGCCGCGGTCGAGTGTCAGGCGCAATTCGGCCCGCCCGCGTGGCGTTTCCACGGCAGCCTCGCCGCTTCCGGAAGCAGAGCCGATATCGCGCATGACCGGAAGTTCGGCGGTGCCGGCCGCCTGGATGAGATCAAGGCTGGCCGCGATCTCGGTCAGCCGCAGGCGCAGGCGCTCCAGCGCGTCCCCGGTCTCGCCGGCGTGCATCTCGAAGCCCAGTTCCGCGTAGGTCGCGTCCGCCCCGCGTGCGTCTTCCCGGCATCCCGCCGCGCGCGCCACGGGGCCGCGCAACCCGGAATCGGCCGTCACAGGGCCGATCCCCCTCAGTCGGGCCTTGAGCAAGGGCGTGCGTTCGAGCCGCCGGGCGAGTGCGCGCAAAGCCGGGCGCAGCGCGACAAGTCGGCTATGGTCGGCACGCAGGACATCCCGCTGCAAGCCGGCGGCCCGCCGCCGCAGCCAGTCAAAACCAATCTGCTGCCCGAGTTGGGCCAGCCAGCCCAGGTGACTGGCGATGCGTTCGCGTTCCAGCGCCCCGATGCGTGCGCGGGCAGTGGCGGCATCCTCTTCCTGTCCCGCCGCCCGCTCGATGGCCCGGCAGACCAGTAATCGGTAGCTCACCGGCGCCAGCGGCGTTGCCATCGCCAGCTGTTCCACGAAGGCATCGGCGTCGGTATCTACATCGGCGCTCGATGCGGCCATGCCGGCCAGGGATTCCGCTCTGCCCTCGGTCACCCCGTCGCCGTCGAGCGTCAGCGTCAGCCGCAGGCCGCCGGGCAGACCGGGGAAGAGCGGCCCGAACGGCACCTCGATCCAATCCATCGGTAGGCCGTCGGCGCTGCGCGGCAGGTCTTTGGTGACCTCGATCATGGACATGAAGCCCATGTCGCCGTGGTCGTGACCGCCGTGCCCGTGGCCCGAATGGGCGTGTCCGGAATGATCATGGCCCGAATGCGGGTGCTCGCCGTGATGAGGGTCGGCGTCGTCTTGATCGGAGTGCGCGTGGTCCTGATGGGCCTCGTGGTGGTGGCCGTGCCCGGCATGGCGGTGCTCGCCGTGCCGGTGATGTTCGTGTGCCGAATCGCCGTGCGCGCCGTGGTCATGGCCACCGTGGCCATGGTGCCCATGAGCCTCGTGGGGGTTGTGATGCCGTTGCGCACCGTCGTGGTCGTGGTCCGCGTGCGAATGGCCGGCCGGGTCGGCGTCGTCGTGACCGTGGTGCCCATGGCCCTGGTGGGCATCGTGTTGGTGGACGTGCTCGGAATGATCCTGCTCGTGATGTTCGTGAGCGCTGTGGTGTTGTCCATGCGCCTCGTGGTCGTGATCGCCGTGGCCGTGATGGCTTTGATGTTCGTGCGCCGAATCGTCGTGCGCGCCGTGTTCATGGCCGCCGTGGCCATGGCGGTGGTCGTGTCCCCCATCTTCGCCGCCCGCCTCGCGTGCCACCAGCTCCATGCCGCACTTGGGGCAGCTGCCCGGCTCGTCCTCGACGACCTCGGGGTGCATGGGGCAGACGTATTGGATCGTGACGTGCAGCACGGGGGCATCGAAGTCCGTCACCGCGTCGGCGAAGGCGCCCGCGGCCAATGCCTTGCGCAGTCGCGCGACCGCGGCGGTCAGCTCCGGCTGTGAGAGTGCCGCCGCGACGTCGGCCCGCGGTAGCGGCGAGGGTGTCCGCGCGCCCAGCGCGAGGATGGCGCGCGGGCGCACCATCTGGGCGTAGACCACCGCCGCGGCCGCGCCCAGCCGCGGCGGCAGCTCGCCCACCAGCAGCAGCACATTGGCGTCGCGGGGCGTGACGGCGATGCGGATGCCCGCGGCCTCGATGTCCAGGCCAAACGCGCGCGCCACGTCCGGCCCCGGGATCACCAGGGCGCGCAGATCTCGCGCCATGGCATGGGCGGTCAGCCTACGCAGGCCCGATAACTTTCCTTGGCGCGCCCCGGCGAGCATCATTGCCGCCGCAGGGCGCCCTGGCTCCAGCCGTAGAGCAGCCCGAAAAACAGGATGGCGAGGAACACCCCCATGTCGAGCAGGGCCACCAGCCCTTCCTGCTTGTAGACCACCGCCCAGGGGTACATATAGGCCATCTCCATGTCGAAGGCCAAAAACAGCAGGGCATAGCCGTAGTAGCGCGCGTGGTAGCGCACCCACACAGGGTTCCGCGACAGTTCCCCGGCGGTCGCCGGCACGTCCTTGCCCGGCTCCCGGCGCGTTCGCCCCACGCTGCGCGCCAGGCCATACAGGCTCAGCACCACGCCGCCGGTGCCGAACGCCAGGCCCAGCAACAATCCGTACTGTGCCAAGGGAGTCATCGCGCGCAGTTATCCCTGACGGAAAACCGGTCCATCCAGAGTATCGATCTCGTCATCGTGTCGTGCATCATGATTCATTACTCCTCGCTTGGAGGACATACAAGCATTTATGACCAGGTACGCTCCCTTCGGTAAGGCCCGGGGCGGCCATCGATCGGACACCCCGGCACCGCCCGAGGGCTACTTGCCCTGACCCATCGACTCCTGCGCCTGCATGTGGTCCTGCATCTGCTCCATCATTCCCTGCATCATTTCCATGTGCTTTTGCATCATCTGCTGACGCTTTTCGGGATCCATCTCCTGCATTTTCTTGCGCATCTTTTCGTGCATTTTCCCGTGCTTGGCGCCGTCGCCCATCATGCCCTGCATGTCGCCCATGGCGGCCTGCATCTGCTGCATGTGTTCCTTCATCAGGCGTTGGCGCTCTTTCGGATCCTGGGTCTTCTGGATCTCCTGCATGGTCTGGCGCATCTTCTGCATGCGCTTGTGCATGGCACCCTTGTCCATCTTGCCTTTGTGCATGCTCATGCCCGAGCTGTTGCCGTGCTCGCCCGAGCCATGGCCCTGGCCTTGCCCGGCATATGCGAGTGGCAGGGCCAATGCGAACGTCAAAATCGTGGTGGTTACGAGTGTTTTCATGACACTACTCCTATGTCGTCATGGTGAGGAAACGGGAACCGCCCGCGCGGGCGGTTCCCTCGATTGGGTCGTTGCGCAGGGTTGTGAACGGGACTGCGGTCAATGGCCGGCGCCCGTACAGCGCCCATGCGGACGGCCCGGCTTGCACCCGGCGTGGACCTCGGTCTTCCGGGCGCACCCGGAATCCCTGCGCCTCGCCCGGTAACAATCGCTTGATTCAACATGCCGCATCCGCCGGTGTGCTGTGGCAAGGGTGCACGGGCCGGTCTTCCTGGCCGCGCGACATTTCCCGCGTCAGCCAGAAGCCGGCGCCCAGCAGCAGCGCGCCGCCGTAGATCATGCCCCGGCCCGGCACCTCGGCGAAGATCAGAAAGCCCAGGGTCGAGGCCACCACCGGCGAGACGATGATGTCGACCAGGGCATAGACGTTGGCGTTGATCGACTTCAATACGATCGAGATGCCGAAGTAGGCGAAGCCGGTGGAGACCACGCCCAGGCCCGCCGCCCACAGCAGCACCGGCAGGTCGACCCCGAGCGCCGGGTAGTCGATCATCGCGGTAATCGCGCCGGGCCCGGAGACCAACAGGAAGGGCGAGAGCACCAATGCGGCCACCAGCAGCGACCAGGCGATGTCGTTGCCGGTCTCGGTCTTGCCCTCGTAGCGCATGTAGGTGACCATCGCGGCGTAGATCGCGCCGGTGGCCAGGGCCACGAAGTTGCCCAGCATGTAGCCGCCGCCGAGCGGGTTGGCGAGCGCGATGCCGGTCAGGGCGATACCGAAGATCAGGATGTAGCTCTTTTTGGCTTTTTCGCCCAGGAACAGCGCCGAGAAGATGAACACGAAGAACGGCGCGATGCTCCAGAAGATCACCGCATTGGCGATCGGCACCAGCGACATGGCGAAGTTGAACACCCCGCCCTGAGCTGCAATCAGCACGCCGATGATGGCCGTGTCCTTGACGTTGCCCTTGGGAAACCGCGGCCGTTGACCGCTGGCCAGGGTGCGCGCGACGAACAAAAACGCCGCCGCGCAGGCCATGGCGTAGAAGGTCAGCGTCTGGATCGGGATCCGCCCGTCGGTGAGCTTGACGAATACGCCGATGGTCGCCTCGGAGACCGTGATCAGGGCCAACAGCAGCAGCGTCTTCATGCTTGGCCCTCGCCCGGCGGCGCGCGCGTGATATCGATCGCCTCGGTGCCGGCCTCGTCCAGGCAGGCGGTCTCCACCTGCAGGGTGGCGAAGAAAAAGCCGAATCGGTCTTTCAACATGCTGTGTGCGGCCTTCAGCACCGCTTGACTATCGGCTTCGTCGGCGATACGCAGATGCCCGGAGAACACGTAGCGCCCACTGGTCAGCGCCCAAGCGTGGATGTGATGGGCGTTGTTCACGCCGTCGAGCGCCTCCAATGCCTGGCTCACCTCGGGCAGGCTTACATCGGCCGGGGTGCCTTCCATCAATAGATGGGCCGAGTCGCGCATGATGCCCCAGCTCGCCCACAGCAGCACGAAGCCGAAGGCCATGCCCAGGATCGGATCGATCAGCAGGAACCCGGTGAACTTGATTACCAGGGCCGTGACGATGATCAGCAGGCTGCCCACGAAGGTCTGGATGATGTGCCACAGCGCGCCGCGGACGTTCAGGTCGGTGCGGCTTTGCTTCCAGATCAACGCCAGCGAGATGATCTCGGTGAACAGCCCGCCGGCGGCGGCCCACAGCATGGGCGCAGTGGGCAGGTCGATGGGGTCGCTCATGCGCATCCCGGCCATCACGATCACGATCAGGGCCATGCCCAGCAGGAATCCGCCGTTGACCAGCGCACCGATGATCTCGGACCGGTACCAGCCGAAGCTGCGGTCCTCGTCGGCCGGCCGGTGGGCCAGGCGCGCGGCGGCGATGGCCACCAGCACGCCGCCCACCGCCGAGAAGGTGTGGAAGGCATCCGCGATCACCGCGATCGAGCCGGTCCACAGACCGATGCCCATCTCGATGACGAAATAGACGCCCGTCAGCCAGGCCGATATGGCCATGCCCGGCCCGCTGGAGGGCATATGCCCGGCGTGGCCGGACCCGCCTTGCTCATGATTCATGGGTGTTTCCTCCTTGTCCTCATGTGGTTCTGCACAAGGTTTAGGTTAGGTGGTTTCGATCCCTAAATCCCCCTCATTCCCCCTTTTACAAAGGGGGGAAGAAGGTCCTACCCTTTTCCAAAGGGGGCTGCGCAGCAGCATGCAAGCGAAGCGCCAGAGGGGATTTTGGGGTGCCCTGAGTGGGATGCATAACCACTTGTCCTCAAGAGCCGCTGCGGCCGGCAAACCAGCGATACAGCGGCACGAATACGATGGCGATATACCAGCCGTACAGATAAGCCTCGATCAGCCCGATGACGAAGCCCGAAAAGCTCAGCAACTCGAAGCCGGGCAGCAGGGGCGCCCAGGCCTGGTACATCTGCATGGACTCGGGTGCGATCAGACCGAAGCCCACACACAGCAGATAGCTGATCAACAGCAGCAGGGACAGGCTGTGGCCCAGCGGGCCGATACGCAGGTTACTCGTGGTTTGGGTCGGATCATTCATGGCCGTGCCCCATCTTGGGTGGGTATGGTTGAGTGTGAGAAATCATCATTTTCAACCCTCGTCATGGGTATTGCTGCGCGAGGCATCGACAAGCTGGCACCACTGGCCCCAGCGGGGGATGAACATCGGCACCCGCCGTCGATAGGCGCGGTAGGCCTCGCCGAACCGGGCCAGCATTTGCCGCTCCTCGCGGTGGGCCAGCCAGGTGTAGACCAGCACGATCACCGGAAACAGGCCGACCGAGAACAGCGTCGGCCAGTGCACCACGCCCTCGCCGAACAAGGCGATGAACAGCCCGGTGTATTGCGGGTGCCGTACCAGGGCATACAGCCCGTCGGTGACCAGCCGGCCCTCGACCCGCGCCCTGTGGACTTGGCGCCAGCCCTGGATGAAGATGCCGATACCGAGAAACGCCAGTCCGTAGCCGAGCAGCATGGATACCAGCATGCCGGTCTCGCCCAGGCCCACCAGGCTCGACCAGAGGCTGGCGCTGACGTACTGGCTATCCAGGCCGAAGAAGCGCACCAGCAGATAAATGGTGAGCGGAAAGCCGTACATCTCCGCGTACAGGGCGATGATGAAGGCCTGCACCACCCCGGCGCCAGCCCATTCGCGCCAGTTCTTCGGCGCGAAATAGCGGTAGAAGAACCAGGACACCAGCACGATCACGATCAGCGCGATGCCCCAGGCGCCGGCGTGGTTGAACGATTCATTCATGATGCAATCTCCCGTGGAAGAGGCGGTCCGAGACGCTTTCTGCCGAGCCGATGCGATTGGCCGGACGTTGACGCGCCCTTGGTGCTATCCCGGCTTCATACCGTGCTGGCGATGATGGGGAAGGTATCGCTCGGGCTCCGCCTGGAATGCCTCTCGACAGGCCGTGGAGCAGAAGTAATAGGCCTTGCCCTGATAGACGAATTCCTCGACCGCGGTGGTGTAGCTGACCGCCATGCCGCAGACGGGGTCCTTGTGGTCGTGTTGCTTTCCTTGTCGTTTCATGGTCGCCTCCTGAGAAGTAAAAGTGCTTGCGTGTCGACTAAGCCACGGGATCTTCACCGACGATGACGGTGCTCTTCTCCGTGAAGCGGTAGGGCGGTATCACCAGGTTCAGAGGGGCCGGCACATTCTTGAACACGCGCCCGGCGAAATCGAACTTGGAGCCGTGACAATGGCAAAAGTAGCCGCCCGGCCATCGTGAATCGAACCGCGTTTTGCCGGTCTCGGGATGGAAGTTCGGTATGCAGCCCAGATGGGTGCAGATGGCCACCACGACCAGGATGTCCGGACGAATCGATCGAAGCTCATTGCCGGCATACTCGGGCTGTTGGTCCTTCTCGGAATCGGGATCCCGCAGGCGCGCCTCCAGCTCCGCGCTGCGCAGTCGCCGCAACATTTCGGGCGTGCGGCGCAGTACCCAGACCGGCTTGCGCCGCCAGGTCACCAGCACCTGCTGGCCCGGCGCGATCGCATCGAGACCGATCTCGATCGGAGCGCCGGCCGCGCGTGCACGCGCGCTCGGTTGCCACGAGCGAACAAAGGGAATCGCCGTCGCGGCCACGCCGGCAGCGCCCATCGTGGCTACGGCGGTGCTCAGAAATCGCCGGCGAAGGGCGCTCACCTTTCCCGTTCGGGTGTCATCCATGATTGTCTCCGGGCTTCTGCCGTTCGATCCATCGTGACACGAGACAGTAGATCGCCGGGAGGACCAGCAGGTTGGGCATGGCGATACGCTGCATTGTCGACGGGCCGGTGCCTTGGCCCCATAACAGCGGCAGATGGCCGGCGGTTTCGACACCCTCGCACATCGGACAGATATAATGCGTGCCGGCCGGGGCCGTTTGGGCCTCCGGGGGCTGCGGCTGCAGGTATCGGTTAGGCTCGTCCGCGAACTTGTCCCGGCAACGCTCGCTGCAGAAATAGTAGGTCTCGCCGGCATGCGCCAGGCTGCGGACGCTGGTCGGGTCGACGAACATGCCGCACACCGGGTCTCGATGCTCGTGATCGGATTGCTCATTCATGCCGAATCTCCCAGGCTGATCGGATCGCCGTCATGACGCCACGATCGCATCCCAACCATAGCGTTGTGCGAGGGAGGCGAATCAATGTTATTGCTCATGATAATCCCGGATGTGCCATATCATCTCGGCCGGCAGGATAGCGACGATACCGTCGGATTCCAGCCCCTTGTGCGCGGTGCGGGCGATCGTCCTTGCGATCTCGGTTGCCTCGTCGGCATCGGCGAAGATCTCCACGCGCACGCAGTCCGTCATGGTGTCCTTCGCGAAGTAGTTTCGGTATTCCCCGAAGCCGTGCGTGGAGGAGACCGACATGCCGGACACGCCGAGATCGATCAAGGCCTGTTCCACGTTGCTCAACTCTAGGGCGGGAAGGATCGCGGTCACTTTTCGGTACTTCATGGCTCCACCTGCTTATATCTATTGGCTGTTGTGTCGCTCACGTCCGCTGTCATGAGCGCAGCGAGCGCCCTTTCCACAGGTAATACACTGTCGGCAGCACCAGCAGCGTGAGAAGGAAGGCGCTCACCATGCCACCGACCATGGGCGCGGCGATGCGCTGCATCACTTCCGAACCGGTACCACTGCCGTACATGATCGGCAGCAAGCCGCCGATGACCGCGGCGGCGGTCATGGTCACCGGACGCACACGTAGCACGGCGCCTTGCAGGACGGCCTCCCGCAAAGTTTCCTTGTCGGGCCGTACCCCCTGTCCGTCGCGTTCGGTGCGCATGCGCGCGTGCGCCTGGTTGAGATACACCAACATGATCACCCCGATCTCCACCGCCACGCCGGCCAGGGCGATGAAGCCGACCCCCACCGCCACCGAGAAGTTGTAGTCGAGCAGGTACATCAGCCAGATGGCGCCGACCATGGCCAGCGGCAGCGTGCCCATGATGATGGCCACCTCGGCGACGCGGCGGAAATTCATGTAGAGCAGCACGACGATGATGGCGAGCGTCAGCGGCACTACGTAAGTGAGCTTCGCCTTGGCCCGCTCCATGTACTCGTACTGCCCGGACCAGGTCACGGAGTAGCCGGCCGGCAGGTCGAGCTTGTCGGCGACCTCGTGCCGTGCCTGGTCGACGTAGCTGCCCACGTCCACGTCCTCGATGTCGACATAGGTCCAGCCATTCAGGCGGGCGTTCTCGGTCTTGATGGCCGGCGGGCCGTCCTCCACGTAGACCCGGGCGATATCCCCGACCGCGATGCGCTGGCCGCCCGGTGTGACCAGGGGCATCTGCGCCAGCCACTCGGGCGAGTCCCGGTAATCCTGCGGATAGCGCAGGTTGACCGGGAAGCGTTCCAGGCCTTCAATGGTTTCCGTGATATCCATGCCGCCGACGGCCGTGGCGACGACCTGCTGGACGTCGTCGATGTTGAGGCCGTAGCGCGCCGCCTTGGCGCGGTCGATATCCACCATGATATAGCGGCCGCCGGACACTCGTTCCGAGTAGACCGAAGCGGTGCCGGGCACATCGTCGAGAATTGACTCCAGTTGCTGACCGATACGCTGAATCTCGTCCAGTTCCGGGCCCGCGACCTTGATGCCCACCGGCGTCTTGATGCCGGTGGCGAGCATGTCGATGCGGGTCTTGATCGGCATCACCCAGGCGTTGGTCAGGCCGGGGAAGTCCACCAGCGCGTCCAGCTCCTTCTTCAGGCCCTCGAGAGTCAGGCCCTCGCGCCACTGGTCGCGCGGCTTGAGCTGGATGAAGGTCTCGATCATGGTCAGCGGCGCCGGATCGGTGGCGGTGTCGGCGCGGCCGACCTTGCCGAACACCGTCGCCACCTCGGGCACCGTGCGGATCAGCTTGTCGGTTTGCTGCAGCAGCTCGCGCGCCTTGCCGATGGAGATGCCGGCGTAGGTGGTGGGCATGTACATCAGGTCGCCCTCGTCCAGCGGCGGCATGAACTCGCTGCCGATCCGGTCCGTCGGCCAGAAGCCCGCCACGGTGACCGCCAGGGCCGCCGCGAGCGTCACCCAGGGGCGGCGCAGCACGGCGTCCAGCACCGGCCGGTAGGCCCCGACCAGCAGGCGGTTGACGGGGTTCTTGTGCTCGGCCAGCACCCGCCCCCGGATGAAGTAGCCCATCAGCACCGGCACCAGCGTCACGGCCAGGGCGGCGCTGGCCGCCATGGCATAGGTCTTGGTGAAGGCCAGCGGCGAGAACATGCGCCCCTCCTGCGCCTCCAGCGTGAACACCGGCAGGAAGCTGACGGTGATGATCAGCAGGCTGAAGAACAGGGCCGGTCCCACCTCCGATGCCGAGTCGGCGACCACGCGCCAGCGGTTCTCGCGGGTCAGCGGGGTGCGCTCCATGTGCTTGTGCATGTTCTCGATCATCACGATCGCGCCGTCGATCATGGCGCCGATGGCGATCGCGATGCCGCCCAGCGACATGATGTTGGCGTTGAGCCCCTGCCAGTGCATCACGATGAAGGCGGCGAGGATGCCCACCGGCAGGCTCACGATCGCCACCAGGGACGAGCGCACGTGGAACAGGAACGCCATGCACACCAGCGCGACCACCAGGAATTCCTCCAGCAGCTTGTGCCAGAGTGTCTCCACGGCGCGCTCGATGAGGCCGGAGCGGTCGTAGACCGGGACGACCTCGACCCCCTCGGGCAGGCTGGGCTTCAGGGCGTCGAGCTTCGCCTTGACCCCCTCGATGGTTTCCTGGGCGTTCTCGCCATAGCGCATCACCACGATGCCGCCGACGGTCTCGCCCTCGCCGTTGAGCTCGGCGACCCCGCGGCGCATCCGCGGACCGACGCCGATGTCCGCGATGTCCCCCAGCAGCAGCGGCGTGCCGTTGACGTCCACCCCCAGGGGGATGGCCGCGAGGTCGTCGGTGCCCTGGATGTAACCGGTCACCCGGACCATGTACTCGGCCTCGGCCATCTCCACCACCGAGGCGCCCACCTCCTGGTTGCCGCGCTCGATCGCGGTCTGGACGTGGGCCAGGGGGATGTCGTGGGCGCGCAGCTTCTCCGGGTCCACCGTGACTTGGTACTGCCGCACCATGCCGCCGACGGCCGCCACCTCGGACACGCCGGGCACGGTCTGCAGCTCGTACTTGAGGAACCAGTCCTGCAGGGCGCGCAGGTCGCCCAGGTCGTGCCGCCCGCCGCGGTCGACCAGGGCGTACATGTAGACCCAGCCGACCCCGGTGGCGTCCGGGCCGAGCTGCGGCCGCGCGCCGTCCGGCAGGGTGGGGGCCACCTGCGACAGGTACTCGAGCACGCGCGAGCGGGCCCAGTACATGTCGGTGTCCTCGTCGAAGATGACGTAGACGTAGGAGTCGCCGAAGAAGGAGAAGCCCCGCACGGTCACCGCCCCCGGCACCGACAGCATGGTGGTGGTGAGGGGGTAGGTGACCTGGTCCTCGACGACCCGCGGGGCCTGGCCCGGATAGTTGGTCTTGATGATGACCTGTACGTCCGACAGGTCGGGGATCGCGTCCACCGGCGTCTGGCGCAGCGAGTAGATCCCCGCGCCGACCAGGATCAGGCTGGCCAGCAGCACCAGGAAGCGGTTGTGGACGGACCAGCGGATGATGGCTTCGAGCATGGTCGCGTCCCCTAGCCGCCGTGGCCCGCGTGGGCATTGTCGTCATCGCCGCCGTCGCCGGTGGCGTGGCCCTCGTGGGTGCCGCCGGTGTCCTCCATGGCCTTGTCGCCGTGGTGCAGGCGCTCGAAGTCGGAGGTCTTGCTGGACTCCGAGTCGATCAGGAACTGCGCCGAGGTCACCACGCGCTCGCCTGCCTTCAGGCCGGCGAGGATCACGGCGCGCTCGTCGCCGACGCGGCCGGCCTCGACCTCGATCGACTTGAAGCGGCCGTCGCCCAGGGCGAGCACCACCCGCGGCTTGCCGCCGGTGCGGATGAGTGCCTCGCGCGGGATCGTCAGCACATCCTCGCGGCGGCCGGCCGCGATCTCGATCTCCGCGAGCATGTCCGGCTTGAGGGCGCGGTCCGGGTTGGCGACGCGCATGCGCACCCGTGCCGTGCGGGTCTCGGGGTCGATCTCGGGGTAGACATAGTCGATGCGGCCGGTCCATTCGCGGCCCGGCAGGTAGTCGAGGGTCATGGTCACGGGATCGCCCGCCGCGACCAGGGCCGCGTCGCGCTCGAACACTTCCCCGATCACCCAGACCTCGTCCAGGGCGCCGATGGCGAGCATGGTCAGCGCCGGCGTCACGTACATGCCCTCGCGGATGGCGAGGTCGGTCACCACGCCGGACTGCGGCGCGCGCACGGTGACCGTCTGCCGCACCCGGCGGTCCTTCTTGAGCGCGCGGACGGTCGCCTCGGGCACCCGCAGGGCCGCCAGCCGCGCCTCGGCCGCCGTCACCAGGCGCTCGTTGCGCCGGCCCATCGCCAGCAGCAGCTCTTCCTGGGCGTTGACCAGCGTGGGCGAGTAGATCTCGTAGAGGGGTTCGCCCGCGGTCACCGGGTCGCCCTCGGCTTGCACGTGCAGGCGTTCGATCCAGCCCTCGACGCGGGCGTGGACATGGCTCAGCCGGTCCTCGTCGTAGCGTACGTAGCCCACGGTGCGGATGTCGGTGCTGAAGTCGCCGCGCTCGACGCGGCCCGTGCGCACGCCCAGGTTGTTGATCACGTCGGGCGAGATGCGCACGGTGCCCGGGCTCTCCGGTTCCGCGTCCTCCGCGTAGACCGGGACCAGGTCCATGCCCATGGGGGACTTGCCGGGCTCGTCGCGCCGGTAGCTCGAATCCATGGGCGCGACCCAGTACAGGGGCTCGCGCTCGCCCTCGGCATCGCCGCCGGCGTCCGGGCCCAGCCACAGGGCGGCGGCCGCGCCGGCCGCGGCGCCCAGTGCGATCAGGAGGGGATGGGTGACACGCTTGTTCATGGTTGGCTTCCCTCGTCGGCCCCGGCGGCGGGCGCCCGGGCCAGCAGGTAGTTGAGGCGGGCGACGGTCTGCAGCCGCGCCACGCGGATGGCGAGCGCCTCGATGCGGGTGTCGAGCACGTCGATGCGCGCCCGCACGGCCTCGGCGAAGTCGCCGTCGTCATTGTTATAGGCGGCGAGCGCGGCCTCGGCCTGCTCGCGCAGTTGCGGCAGCAGGCGTCGCTCGTAGAGACGCCGGCGCTGGTCGAGCCGGGCGAGCTCGGCCCGGGCTTCCTCCAGCCCGGCGACCAGGCGCCGGACCAACAGCTCGCGGTCCGCCGCGGACGCCTCCGCGCGGTGGGCCGCGGCCGCCACCTCCCGGTCCTGGCGGTCGCCGGTGAAGATCGGCAGGTCGAAGGTGAGCCCCACGGAGAACAGGTCCGCCCGGTCGCGCCCGGCGGGGTCGTCCTCGCGGTAGCCGTAACGGGCGCTGAGGCCCCATTCCGGCTTGTACTTCTGGCGGGCCAGGTCGACGTCGCTGCGGGCGGCCGCGACATCGCGGTCGGCGGCCCGCACGGCCGGGTGTTCGCGGACCCGTTCGTACCACTGCTGCCGGGAGGGCGGCGTGTCCGCGCCCACCAGCGCCGGGGCGGCGGGCGCAAGGTCGGGCAGCGTCTCCGGCAGGGGCGCATGGGCGGCCCCGCCGATCCACTCCGCGAGCCGGCCGCGCGCCGCGTCCCGCTGCTGCGCCAGCGCCGCGAGGCGCTCGTCCAGGCGGCTCAGCTCGAGCTGGGCGCGGATCACGTCCTGCTGCCGGGTGTGGGCCAGGGCGGCGGCGTACTTGGCCTCGGCGGCGTCGACCAGGTGCCGGAACAGCGCCCGGTCCGCCTCGATCAGGTCGATGCTGCGCTGCGTCCGGTAGACCTCCAGCCACAGGCGCGAGACGACAGCGGCGGCCTCGGCCCGGCGGTCCGCGCGCAGCAGAGGCTGACGCGCGGCCAGCTCCCGCTTGCGGCGGCTCGCGATCTCGCGGCTGTCGCCGCGGGGGAACGCCTGGCTGACCCCGATCGAGAGCTGGGTCATGGGCTCCTGGTCGAGATCGAAGCTGTCGGTGGGCAGGTTGGCCGCGGTCAGGTCGACCCGGGGATCGGGCAACTCACCCGCCGCCACCGCCTCCTCGGCCAGGGCCCGCTCGCGCTCGCGGCTGCCGTCCAGCCAGGGGTCGTGCTCGTCCGCGAGACGGATCGCGCGGTCGAGCGTCAGGGGGGCATCGGCGTCGCCGGCGGCCGCCCAGGGCGGTACCGCGGCGAGCGCCAGCAGGCAGGCGCCGGCCAGGGCGGCGCGACGGATCGCGGGCGGCCGCGGCGCGCGATGGCGCGCGTTCGTGTGTGGCGTGGCCGGCGGCACGCGCCGGCGTGGTGTCGGGAACATGGCTCGGTCTCCCAGCGCGGGACGGCCGGTCCGGGCATCCGGACCGGAACGACGACGGGGCTAGGTACCGAGCGGCGGTCGCAACAGGGGCGGGGTGTGGCCCGCGCGCGGGGCGGTCGCCGGCGCGGCGTACACGGACTGGTGGACCGGGGCCGGTACGACCGGCTCGACCGCGGCGATCGCGGCCGTGCCGGCGCAGGCCGTTTGGCAGGCCGGGTCGGTGCAGTCGCCGTGACCGGCCGTGCCGGCATGCGCCGCGTGGTCCATGCCGGCGTGATCGGTGTGCATGGGGGCGTCGGCCGTGCCGGCCATGCCGCAGGTCTCCGCCGCCGCGTTCAGGGACAGCGGCAACAGCAGCGCCAGCCCCAGGACGAGGCGGCGCAGGACGGGCGATGTGCGCAGGCGCGACAGCATGGGGACTATTTACACCCCGGACCGTGGTCCGGGGTCAAGTCCCGTCGCATCAGGAGGCCACCCGCTCCTGGTAGTACCGCATCAGGATCTCGGCCACCTCGGGGCGCGAGAACTCCTCGGGCGGGGCGGTGCCCTCGGACAGCATCTTGCGGACCGCGGTGCCGGACAGCAGCACGAAGTCGTCCTTGGTGTGGTCGGGCACGGAGGACATCATCACGACCTTGCCCAGCTTCTTGGAGAAGGCGGTGTGGTCGGCGCGGTAGATGTCGATCTCCAGGGCGTCGTCCGGGACCTTTTCGTCGAAGATGGTCTGGGCGTCGAACGGACCGTAGTAGTCGCCCACGCCGGCGTGGTCGCGGCCCACGATCAGGTAGCTGCAGCCGGCGTTCTGGCGGAACACCGCGTGCAGCACCGCTTC
The DNA here is from genome assembly GCF_040361335.1 of Salinisphaera sp. PC39. Taxonomy (NCBI): domain Bacteria; kingdom Pseudomonadati; phylum Pseudomonadota; class Gammaproteobacteria; order Salinisphaerales; family Salinisphaeraceae; genus Salinisphaera; species Salinisphaera sp. PC39. Next base: position 57,173 of record NZ_APNM01000016.1, read on the forward strand.
GCGCGGGCCGGCGTAGAGCATGTCGAAGCCGTAGCCGGTGATCATCACGCTGTTGGGCGGGAAGTAGACGTCCACCATCTTGCGGATGGCGGCGTCGCGCACGTCGGCCGGGATGTCGCCGGGCTTGAGCTTGCCCAGCAGCATATGGATCAGCAGGCCGTCGGCACCGGTGTCCTCCATGGCCATCTTGCACAGGGCCTCGTGGGCGCGGTGCATGGGGTTGCGTGTCTGGAAGGCCACCACCTTGTCCCAGCCGCGCTCGGCGAACTCGGCGCGGATCGAGGGCGCGGTGCGGAAGGTCTCCGGGAAGTCCTGCTCGAAGTAGCTGAAGTTCAGTACCCGGATCGGGCCGGAGACGATGTGCCGGCCATGGCCGCGGAAGGTGGCCACGCCGGGATGCTCGGGATCGCGGGTGCCGAAGATCTGCTCGATCAGGGTCTCGATCTCGTCGTCCTCGAAGCGCTCGATGGCGGTCACGTCCTGGATCGCGATCACCGGCTGGCCGGGGACGTTGGGATCGCGCAGGGCGATGCGGCCGGCGCCCTCGATGGCGCCGGCGTCGTCGGTGAGGTTGAGGATGGGCACCGGCCAGAACAGGCCGTCGGCGCGGCGCATGTCGGCGCCCACGGACAGGGCGTCGGCCTTGTCCATGTAGCCGTCCAGCGGATTGAAGTAGCCCGCGCCCAGCATCACCGCGTTGGCGGCGGCGGCGGAGGTGAGGGTCAGCGAGGGCAGGCCCTCGGCCTCCTTGGCGAGCGCGGCGCGCTCGGCGTCGTCCTCGACGTAGCGGGGGTTGAGGGAATCGGAGCCGTGGGGTTTGATCATCGTGTCGTTCGCTGTCCGGTTGTGCGTTGAGATGGGTGGCGCCGGCCGTTGTGTCACGGCGGCGCGACGGGGGCGCCAAGGCGGCGCCCCGTTCATGGTCATCCGGTGCCCGGTCCGGGCGCGGCCGGCCGCGTCACGCGGCGGCGGTCACTTGCTCTCGTGGGTCTTGCAGCAGTTCGGGTTCTGGCACTCGCCGTAGAGCACGAGGGTGTGCCGGGACAGGTCGAAGCCGTTGTCCTTGGCGATCTGCTGCTGGCGCTTCTCGATCTCCTTGTCGAAGAACTCCTCGATACGGCCGCACTTCACGCACACCAGGTGGTCGTGGTGGCCCTGCTCCAGCTCGAACAGCGCATGCCCGTCCTCGAAGTGGTGACGGATCACCAGGCCGGCGTCCTCGAACTGCGCGAGCACGCGGTAGATGGTGGCGAGCCCGACATCCTCGCCCTCGTCCATCAGCAGGCGATAGACGTCCTCCGCCGACAAGTGGGATTCCTTGTGCGCCTCCAGAATTTGCAGGATCTTCAGGCGCGGCAGCGTCGCCTTGAGTCCGGCCTTGCGCAGATCGCTGGTTTCCATCGCCCGTTACCTCGAGAGAACCCCGGCCGGAACGCCGTTCCCGGCCGATATAGCCTTGGCTAACTTTACCGCCATGACAGGTGTCTTGACCAGCCGCGGCGCTCGCGGCGGCATCGATGCGCGACCTCTATCGGGCCGCTGCGCGCTACATGATATAACAGCGGCAAACCCGTAAGCGACGTTGATCCCATGCTGCGCATCGTATCCGCCATTGCCGTCCTCGCCATCGCCGCCGCTGCGGCGGCCGGCGAACGCGTCGAGTTCAGCGGCGAGAACACGCAGGGCGGCCTGATGGTCGGCCACGCCCCCGCCGGCGCCGAGGTCACGGTCGACGGCCGCGCCGTCAGCGTCTCGCCCGACGGTCTGTTCGCGTTCGGCATCGGCCGCGACGCCGAGGGGCCGGTGACGGTCGCGGTGGCCGCCGGCGGCGAGGTCACGCGCCACCGCCTGGAAGTCCGGCAGCGCGAATACGACGTCCAGCGCATCGACGGCCTGCCGCCGTCCAAGGTCAGCCCGAGCGCCGAGGACCTGGCGCGCATCCGCGACGAGCAGGCCCTGATCAACCGCGCCCGCGGCCGCGACCTGGCCCGCTCGGGCTTCGCCCAGGAGTGGCTCTGGCCGGTGACCGGCATCATCACCGGCGTCTACGGTAGCCAGCGGGTGCTCAACGGCAAGCCCCGCCGCCCGCACTACGGCGTCGACGTGGCCGCCGACAAGGGCACGCCCGTCCGCGCCCCGGCGGCCGGCATCGTGGCCCTGGCGCACCCGGACATGTACTTCTCCGGGCATACCGTGATCCTGGACCACGGCCACGGCGTGACCTCGACCCTGATCCACATGAGCGAGATGCACGTCGAGGCCGGCGACGAGGTCGCGCGCGGCGAGGTGATCGGCGCCGTCGGCGCCACCGGCCGCGCCACGGGCCCGCACCTGCACTGGGGCGTCAACTGGTTCGACACACGCCTGGACCCGGCGCTGCTGGTGCCGCCGATGTCCGAGCTCGTCGATTGATGGCTTTAAGAAATTAACCACAGAGGCACAGAGGCACAGAGAAAAGAAAAGAGAGAGTCATCTCGTTCCGGAAAGCGCGACACGCTTATCCGGAACCCAGGCACGTGCCCCAGTTGAATCCCTTCCTGGATACCGGACCGGCGCGTAGCGCCGTCCGGAACCACACAAACAATTCTCTGTGTCTCTGTGCCTCTGTGGTTAGTTTTTAGTCTTTTCTTCTTTCAGGCCGAGGCCTCGGCGCCCTTGTCGACGCCCTCGTAGGCCCGTACCACGAAGCGGCGCCGGGGTTCCTCGGCCTTCAGGCTGGCCGCGATGTGGGCGGCGATGTTCTCCACCGTGGTGTCGCCGTCCAACAGGTCGCAGCGCGAGGCGTCCAGCTCCAGCTCGAACTCGCCCTCGTCGGCGGTGTAGCCGAAGCGCCAGCGGCGCTCGCCGGGGTCGGCCCGCAGGTCCTCGCGGCTGCCCAGGTAGACGTCGCGCCAGCGGTCCGCCCAGCGGCGCTCGCGGGCGGGACTGCGCTCGCCGTCGGCCCAGATCTCCAGGCGCGAACGATGGCCGTGGGCGATACGCTGGCAGTGGCCGGCGTGCTTCTTGAGGCCGTGGCAGTAGCTGTAGCAGGCGCCCTCGATCAGTTCGTCGCGCAGGCGCACGTCGATGCCGCGGACGTTGGCCGGCATCGCCGCCGCCAGCCGCTCGCGCAGCAGGGTGGCCACCGCGCCGGGCTCGGTGGCCGGGGCGTCCAGGCGGCACAGGGCGGCCTCCGGGCCGCGGTGCACGAAACGGGCGCCGACGTCGTCGACGAAGCGCAGCCGGGTCTCGCCGCCGGTCGATTCCAGGTCCAGGCCCGGCGCGCCCATCGGCACGATCAGCTTGTGGTCGGCGGTGGCGTCGATGACCTCCTTGATCGTGCGCTTGGCCGGGCCGAAGTCGAACACCATGCCCTGCTCGTCGAGGTCGCCCTCCAGGGCCGCGTCCACGATCCAGCTCACCCCGACCAGACCGCGCAGGCGGTCCAGCACCGCGGCGTCTATCACGGTGATGCGGTCGACGAACAGGCGGGGCATGACCGGCTCAGGCGGCGGCCGCGTCCTCGAACGGGATGCCCCGGTCGGGCAGCAGCACGGGGATGTCGTCGTCCACCCGGTACACGGTGTGGCGATCGTCGGTGATCAGGCCGTCGTCCAGGGGTGCCTCCACCAGGCTGCCGTCGACGTAGCGCAGTGCCTGTTCGCGCACGCGGGCGTTGAGCGCGTCGCGCTGCTCGGCGGTGAGCGGCGACAGGGCGGCGCCCGTGACCGGGCAGACCAGGATGTCCAGAAGCTTCTTGTCCATGGCGCGAGGCTGGCGTTGGGGAAGGGCGATCATAACATCGCCGCGCGGCTTGCTAGGCTACGGCTCCGTTACTGTCATGCCCGGAGTGTCACGATGATCCGACGGACCGGTCCTGTCGCCACCCTGATCCTGGCCGCGGCCGCCTTGCTGGGCACCGCGATGCCCGCCGCCGCGGAGACGGACGGCCAACCACCCTATGTCTTCGCCTGGCCGTTCCAGCCGCCCGGGACCATGACCCCGCGCGGCGGCACCACCCGCGGCCCGGACCTCACCCCGGCGCCGGGCACCAGCCAGGCCTTCCGGCGCCTGCGCGAGAAGGGGCTGTCCGATTTCGAGCGCGACCGCCGCGCGATCCTGGCCATGGCCGGCCCCTACCGGGTGAGCTTCGATTTCCTGGAGATCGTGGGCTATGCCCCGGACTACGAGCCGGCCCGGCCCTACCGGAGCTGGGCCACGGAATACGTCTACGTGCTCGCCGACGAGGGCGACTTCATCTCTCTGCAGCACTTGCTGGTGATGACCTTCCCCGGCGACGACGGCGACACCCGCGGCCCGGTGGTCACCAAACACTGGCGCCAGGATTGGCGCTACGAGGCCGCCGCCGCGCACACCTACCGCGGCGCCGATACCTGGCGCCGCGAGAGCCGCGCGCCGGCGAAGCGCGAGGGCAAGTGGCTGCAGACCGTCTGGCAGGTGGACGACGCCCCGCGCTACGCCGCCTGGGGCGACTGGGAACACACCCCCGAGTATTCGAGCTGGCGCGGCGGGCGCACCTGGCGGCCACTGCCGCGCCGCGAGCACAGCGTGCGCGACGACTACGACGTCCTGGTCGGCCGCAACCGCCACACCATCCTGCCCGGCGGTTGGGTCCACGAGCAGCGCAACGAGAAGGTGGTGCTGGACGGCCCCGGCGAGATCGCGGGCCGCGTCGCCCGGGAATACGGGGTGGTCCGTTATCGGCGCATCGACGGCTTCGACTTCGGTCCCGGCGATGCCTACCTGGAGGCCACCGCGCCGTTCTGGGCCGCGGTGCGCGAGCGCTGGGACCGCCTCCTCGCGGCCCGCGACCGCGTGCGCCTGGCACCGCGCGCCCGGCGGGGACGTGGGCGCCGATCTCACCGCCGATTTCTCGCGGGTATTCGACGGCGGCGCCGACGAGGGCGGCACCGCCGCCCGCTATCTGCTGGTGGCGGAGATGCGCGTGGACACGGCCGCGGTCTTCGGCTGGCCCGGCGGCGAGTTCTACGTCAGCGCGGTCGACCAGGATGGCGAGGACGGCTCGGTCGAGGCCGGCGATTTCCAGGCCTACTCCAATATCGACGAGCGTGACTTCCGCGGCGTCTACGAGGTCTGGTACCAGCACACGCTGCTGGACGGCCGGCTGCGTCTCAAGGCGGGTAAGCTCGACGCCAACAGCGAGTTCGCCTACGTCGACTGGGGCGGCGGTTTCATCCATTCCTCGCCCGGCTTCTCGCCCACCATCCAGGCGTTCCCCAGCTATCCCGACCCGGCCACCAGCGTGAATGTCTTCGTCTACCCGGACGACCGTTGGTACGCCGGCATCGGCGTCTACGACGGCGCCACCCAGGCCGGCATCGAGACCGGTACCCGTGGACCGAGCACCTTCCTCGGCGAGCCCAGCGACCTGTTCGTGATCGGCGAGGGCGGGCTGCGCCACGAGCTCGGCGGCGCGCCGGGCCGCGTCGGGCTGGGCGCCTGGCGCCACAGCGGCGACTTCGGTCGCTTCGACGGCGGCCGCGAGGACGAGGCCGAGGGATTCTATGCCGTGCTCGACCAGGCCCTGGCCGCGCCCGGCCCGGACGGCGAGGCCCCGGTGGGCGTGTTCGCGCAGTACGGTTGGGCCGATCCCGAGATCAGCCCGGTCGAGCATCATGCCGGCGCCGGCATCGCCTGGCACGGTCCCCTGGCCGCCCGCCCGGACGACGGCGCCGGCCTGATGGCCAGCTACGTGCGTTTCAGCGACGAGCCCGGCGCCGGCTTCGCCGACGACGGCGAACTCGCGGTGGAGGTCTACTACGACGCCCGCGTCACGGGCTGGCTGGGCCTGAAGCCGGTCCTGCAGTACATCGAGAATCCGGGCGGACAGGGCCTGCCGGACGCCTGGGTCGGGACCCTGCGGATGGAACTGGCGCTGTGACGCGGCGCCGGTCAGATCCGGTCATGCCCGCGGGAGCGCTGACGGCATAGGCGGTAGTTGCCGATGTGGGCCGCGGCGAGCAGGAACGACGCGGTCACCGTGGCGACGCGCTCGGCGTTTTCGCCCCACCGGGGCGCGATCGCCAGGGCCGCCGCCGTCAGCAGCAGCAGGCCCGCCACGCCCGCGATCGCGACGCCCGGGGCATGGTGTCGCCGCCAGCCCATAAACAGGGCGGACACGCTGGTCGGTACCACGATCGCCAACAGCCACAAATGGACCGCCGTGCCCGCCAGCCAGGCGCCGGCCAGGGTCGGTGCCAGCACGGCAAGCACCGGCGCGGCCAGGCAATGCACCGTGCAGGCGGCGGAGGCCGTGACCGCGATCCGGTCGAGTCGCCGGGAAGAGATCGAGTGCATACGGACGATCCGTTTTGAAAGTGTATCGTAATAATATAACATTACATTTCAAGATACGGCCCGGCCCTGCCTCGTCGGGGTCGGGCCGCGGTTTCTGACGGCAGGAGATGAACATGCTCGAACGTGGCGACAATCCGCTCTCGGCATTACTGGCGGGCCTCGCCCTGGTGGCGGCCCAGGCCGCCCCGGCGCAGTCGGTGTCCGAAGCGGAGTCGACGCCGGCGGGCGAGGAGCTCGAATCGATCGTGGTCACCGGCGCGCCGGTGCCCGGGGATCCGTTGCTGCAATCGTCCCGAGTGGACGTGCTGCAGGGCGACGAGAAAGCACGACAGGAGGGCGCGAGCCTGGGCGAGACCCTGGACAGCCTCGCGGGCGTGGCCAGCATCGGGACCGGCAACGGCGTCGGCAAGCCGGTCATCCGCGGCCTGTCCGGGCAGCGCGTGCGGCTGCTGTCCGGCGGCGTCGGCGTCGATCACCAGCAGTTCGGTGTCCGCCATTCGCCCAATATCGATCCCTTCCTGAGCGACCGCATCGAGCTGGTACGGGGCGCCCAGAGCGTGCTCTACGGCTCCGACGCCCTGGGCGGCGCGGTGAATGTCCTGCCGGCGGCGATCCCCTACGGGGAACCGCTGGCCGGCGACAGCCTGGTGCGCTACCGCAGCAACAACGCACAGTGGGACACGGGCCTGCGGCTGGGCGGCGGCAGCGACGACCTGGGCTTCAGCGCCGCGTTGATACGCCGCTCGGCCGGCAATATCGAAACCCCCGACGAGCCGACCCATTTCCCGCCGCCGCCGGCCGATCCCGCCCTGCGCGACGAGCCGGCCTACACCGGCGAGCTGGATTACACGGGCTTCGAGCAGCTCAACGGGCGTGTCGCCGCGGGTTGGCGCGGGCTCGGCGGCGAGTGGTCGCTGCAGTACACCCGTTGGGACGACGAGCACGAGTTCCTGCTGCCGCCGCCCGCCGGGATGAAACCGCCGCCCGCCGGCGAGGAAGGCGTCGGCCAGTGGCTGGACAACGAGGAGCTGCGCCTGGCCGGCGAGTTCCGGCGCGCGGGGATCACCTGGCAGCCGGTCCTGATGTGGCAGAACAACCGTCGCCGCTCGAATGCCGCCGGCAACGATCTCGGCGTGCCGTTCGACGGCAGCATCGACCTCGAATTCGACCGTTACACGGCCCGGCTGGAAGGCGTGCACGGTCCCGTGCTCGGCCTGGACGGCGGCCGGGTCGGCATCGAGTACGCGACCAAGGACCAGGTCTCCCGCGGCCGGGTTCAGCTCAGCCCGGGCGGCGATGTCGACAACCTCGCGCTGTTCGCGTTCGAGGAACGCAGTTTCGGGCCGCTGCTGATCCAGACCGGGCTGCGCTTCGATCACCACGAGACCGTCGCCCGCGAGAGCAAGACCGAGGACACCGACACCAATTTCAGCGGCACCAGCCGCAACAGCTACGACGTGCTCACCGGCAGCATCGGCGGCACGTTGCAACTGTCGCCCGAGGTGGCGCTCGCCGCCAACGTGGGGCGGGGCTTCCGGGCGCCGTCGCTGTTCGAGTTGCACGTCAACGGTGTCCACGGCGGCGTCGCCGCGGTGCAGATGGGCGATCCCGACCTCGAGGAGGAGACTTCGCTGAACACGGACCTGTCGCTGCGCTGGGTGAGCGACGACGTGCGCCTGATCGCCACCGTGTACCGCAACGTCATCGACGACTACATCTATCCCCGAGACACCGGCACCACCCAGGGCGGGCTGCCGGTGTTCGAGTACACCCAGGGCAAGGCCCAACTCCACGGCGCCGAGCTGTCGGTGGAACGCCGGGTGACGTCGTGGCTGACCCTGTCGGGCACCGCCGAGGCGGTGGACGGCGAGCTGCGCGGCAGCGGCGACGAATTGCCGCTGATGCCGGCGGACAACCTGCGCGTGGCCTCCGAGTTCACGCCGGGTGATTGGGGCGTGCTGCGCGATCCCTATCTCGAACTCGGGGTGACATTCGTCGCCAGCAAGGACGCGGCGCCCGGCGAGCCGTTCAGCCAGTTCGACAACGCGCCGTTCGGCAGCGCCTCGACCGATTCGTACCAACTGGTGGACCTGAGCGCCGGCGTCGGCGTGCCGCTGGGCGGGCGCACGGCGAACCTGGACCTGCGCGTCACCAATCTCACCGACGAGACCTATCGCGCGTTCCTGGACACCTACAAGGGGTATGCCCTGTCGCCGGGCCGCGATATCCGCCTGACCGCGCGCGTGCCGTTCGGTCTCTGAGCGGCGGGCGATGGCGCCGTCGCCCGGACGGCCCCGTCGGCGGAGACGCCGGCGGGGCCTTCCTTATTGCCGGACGTCGATGCGGAGCACCAGCCGGGGGCAGCGGGGAGAGGTCGGCGGCGAGCGATGTACCAGACCGCGGCCGGCGTTGCCGGGCCAGCCGGTACCCTTGAACAGCGCCACAGCCTGGTGTGCCACCCGTCGGACCGTCTGCGGGCCGCCGCGACAGACCGGGTCGCGACCGGGCGCGCGGCCCCCGCGGCCCAGGGCGTCGCGATCCGCGTCCGCCTCGTCGAGATATTCGAGGCCCGGGCCCAGGTAGGCGCACAACAGCCGCAGGGGATGTGCGTCGACGTGGAACAGCGGGCACTGGCGCCGGGTCTGCCACTCGATCAGCACATCCATCTCCCGGCACGCCGCCAGGGTCGAGAAAAGCTGCAGCAGGCCGGCGATCTCCGTCAGCGCCTCGGTGTCCGCGCCGTGTCGCCGCAGCCCCCGTTCGATGGCGTCCGACGGGCCGACGAGGCGGCGGAACGGCGTGTTCGCCACCATGGCCGCGATGTGCTCGTCGCGGCGGCCGTCGGGTGCGCGCTCGATCACGGCCAGTTGTGTCGCGGGGTCGTCGAGACGCCGCCGCAAGGCATCGGTCGGCAGGTCCGCGGGCGGCGGCGCGATGGCCGCGGCGGTCATGCCGCCAGCGCCCAGCGCGGGAAGGGGTCGGGCAGGTCGCGCCAGCCCTCGTAGCCGGCCGCCAGTTCATCGTCGTCGAGCAGGCAGGCGTCGAGCCGCGCGCTGATGGCCTCGGCGTCGATATCCAGGCCGATGATGGCCAGTTCCTGGCGGCGGTCGCCGAAGCGGGCATCCCATATGGCGCGGAGGCGTCGGGCGATGTCGGGGTCCTCGGGCAGGCGTCCCGCCACACGTTCGCTGGCCCACCAGAAGCCGGCCGCGGCGTGCGTCAGGGCGCCGCCCGCCTGCGACAGCTCGCCGACCCAGTCGGGCCGCGTGGCGAGCCAGAAGAAGCCCTTGCTGCGGATCACGCCGGGCCATTCCCGGTGCAGCAGGTCGTGCAGGCGTTGCGGGTGGAACGGTCGCCGCCGCCGGTACACGAAACTGCGGATGCCGTATTCCTCGGTTTCCGGCGTGTGTTCGCCGCGCAGTTCGCGAGCCCAGCCGGGCCGCAGGGACGCGGCCTCGAAATCGAAGCGGCCCGTGTCCAGCAGATCCGGCAGCGGCACCCGGCCGCGCACGGTCTCGATCACCCGCGCGCCGGGATTGAGCGCGCGCACGATGGCGCGCGCTTGGCGTTTTTGTCCGGCGTCGGCGAGGTCCATCTTGTTGAGCAGTATCACGTCCGCGAACTCGATCTGATCGACCAGCAGGTCGACCACGGTGCGTTCGTCGTCGTTGCCGAGGGATTCCCCGCGCTGGTGCAGGAAGTCGGCGCTCTCGTAGTCGCGTGCGAGGTGGGCGGCATCCACCACCGTGACCATGGTGTCCAGGCGCGCGACGTCACTCAGGCTGAAGCCGGCCTCGTCGCGCACCGCGAACGTGGCCGCCACCGGCATCGGCTCGGAGATGCCGGTGGATTCGATCAGCAGATAGTCGAAACGGTCCTCGGCGGCGAGCCGGCGGACTTCCGCCAACAGGTCGTCGCGCAGCGTGCAGCAGATGCAGCCGTTGGAGAATTCGACCAGCTTTTCCTCGGATCGCGAGAGATCGACCTCGCCGCGTACCAGGTCGGCGTCGACGTTGATCTCGCTCATGTCGTTGACGATCACGGCCACGCGACGGCCCTCGCGATTGCCGAGGATGTGGTTCAACAACGTGGTCTTGCCGGCTCCCAGGAAGCCCGAGAGCACGGTGACGGGCAGGCGTTTGGTCATGACGGTCCTCGTGTTCGTCCCGTGGTGCGTTCGCGGTATTCGTCGTGTTCCTTGACCCAGGCGCAGGTCGTGGCCGTGGGTCGCGCCAGCAGGCGCGCGAGTCCGATCGGCTCGCCCGAGATGTCGCAATAGCCGTATTCGCCGCGCGCGATCCGGCGCAGCGCCTCGTCGATCTTGCGCCGAAGCAGGGCCTCGCGTTCGCGCAAGCGCAGGTCGATACGGTATTCCTCCTCCAGCGCCGCGCGGTCGCCCGGATCGGCCACTTGATGGCGGACCTGGAGGCGGGACCGGATCTCGGCCTCGCGCGCGAGCACGTCGGCCCGCATCCTTTGCAGGCATCGCTCGAAGAAGGCGAGTTGCGCCGGGTTCATGTACTCGCCGCCGGGGATGTCGTCCATGGTGTCCATGTCAGTCATGCAATATGTTATAACATAACAATTATAGGATAAAAAGCAGGAAAGCGGTCGGCCGCGTCAGCCGGCGGCGCAGCGCTGGCACAACCCGCGGATCTCGATGGTCTCGCGGTCGATGGTGAAGCCGACTTTGCGTGCCTCGTTCGCGATGGCCCGATCCACGGCCGGGCCCGCGATCTCGGCCACCGCGTGGCAGTGGCGGCAGATCAGGAACTTGGGGTAGCGGTCGCCGTGCGCGGCATCGCAGCCGACGAAGGCGTTCAACGATTCGATGCGATGCACCAGTCCGGCGTCCAGCAGGAAGTCCAGGGCCCGGTAGACGGTCGGCGGCGCCGCGCCGCCGCGTTCCTCGCGGATGCGGTCGAGCAGGTCGTAGGCCTTGGTGGGGGTGTGGCTCTGCCAGATCAGCTCCAGCACCCGCCGCCGGATGCGGGTGAAGCGCAGACCGTGGCGGTGGCAGTGTTCCTCCGCCCGCGCCAGTGCCTCGCGAACGCAGTCCTTGTGGTCGTGCGCGTGCGAGGTGAAGGCGATCGGCAATGCATCGGTGCTCATGACGCTATCCTAGCGCATCTCAATAATGTTATCTTATAACAGCCGTAAAAACTCAGTCGCGCGTCCGGCCGGAGCCATGTTGCAGGTTCGTGATCTCGTCTACGCCTATGACCGCCGGCCGGTACTGCGGTTGGCGGACTTCGCCCTGGCCCAGGGCGAGCAGGCCGCGGTGCTCGGACCCTCCGGCAGCGGCAAGTCGACCCTGCTGCACCTGCTGGCGGGGGTGCTGTCGGCGGCGCCCGGCATGGTCATCGTCGCGGACCGCGACTGGACCACGCTCGCCGGCTCCGCGCGCGATCGCTTCCGCGGCCGCGAGGTGGGTCTGGTCTACCAGCGGCCCTACCTGATAGGCGCCCTGAGGGTCCTGGACAATCTCCGCCTGGCCCGCTACGCGGCGGGCCTGCCGGACGACGCGGACGTGGCGCGCGCGACGCTGGCCGCGGTCGGCCTGGCGGCGACGGCGCGCTGTTATCCGCACGAGCTGAGCCAGGGCCAGCGCCAGCGGGTGGCCCTGGCGCGGGCGCTGGTGAACCGACCGCGCGTGATCCTGGCCGACGAACCCACCGCCAACCTCGACGATGCCAACGCCGAGCGGGTGCTGACGCTATTGCGTGACCGGGCCGCCGAGCGCGGCGCGACCCTGCTGGTCGTCACCCACGATACGCGCGTGCGCGCGGCCTTCGATCGCCGGTTGGAGATGGCGACGTGAACCTGTGGCGTCTCTCGCTGGCCTACCTGCGCACGCAGTGGCTGACAGCCATTCTCAATGTCCTGTTGCTGGCCCTGGGCGTGGCCACCATCGGCCTGCTGCTGCTGGTCGGCGCGCAACTCGAGAACAGCCTGCGCCGTGATGCCGACGGCTTCGATCTGGTCGTGGGCGCCAAGGGCTCGCCACTGCAATTGATTCTCTCCGGCGTCTATCACCTGGATGCGCCCACCGGCAACATACCGCTGGCCGAAGCCCGGCGCTGGGCGCGTCATCGTCTGGTCACGGAGGCCATCCCCGTGGCCCTGGGCGACAGTTACCGCGGCTATCGCATCGTGGGCACCAGCCGCGCCTATCCGGCGAGTTTCGAGGCGCGCCCGGCCGCCGGTGGTTGGTGGTCCGGGCCCCTGGAGGCGGTGCTCGGTGCCCGGGTGGCGCGGGAAACCGGGCTGGCGCCGGGCGACAGCTTCGCCGGCGCGCACGGTCTCGCGCCCGGCGGCCACACCCATGACGACCGCCCCTATCGGGTGGCGGGCGTACTCGCCCCCACCGGCACCGTGCTCGACCGCCTGATCCTGACCGACGTCGCCAGCGTTTGGGCATTGCACGACGGTCATGCGGAGGCGGCGACGGGATCGGCACACGATCACGAGACGGACCGTGCCGGCACCGGGCACGATCGGGCGGACGACCACGACCACGACCACGACCACGACCACGACCACGACCACGACCACGAGCACGAGCACGAGCACGAGCACGAGCACGAGCACGAGCACGATGCCGGCCCCGTGTCGCCGGACATCCTGGACGCCGATTTCGACGCCCGCGGCCGCGAGATCACGGTGCTGCTGCTCAAGTCGGATTCGCCGCTGGCGGCCGGCACCCTGCCACGTCTGATCAACAGTGTCTCCAGTCTGCAGGCAGCGGCGCCGGTGCCGGAGATGGCGCGTCTCTTGAGACTGGTGGGGTTCGGCCTGGATACGTTGCGGGGCTTCGCCGTCCTGGTGATCGTCGCCGCCGGCCTGAGCGTTTTCGTGGCCCTTTACAACGCCCTCAAGGCCCGCCGTTTCGATCTGGCGGTGATGCGCAGCCTGGGTGCCTCGCGGGGCCTGTTGTGCCGGCACATGCTGCTGGAGGGGCAGCTCGTCGCCGTCGCCGGGGCCGCGCTCGGGATGCTGCTGGCCCATGCCGCCGCCGAGGTACTGGGCTGGTGGCTGGCCCGGACACAAGGGTTGAGCCTGACCGGCGGCTACTGGCTGACGGCCGAGTGGTGGCTGCCGGTGCTGGCCTCCGGGCTGTGCCTGGCGGCGTCGCTGTTACCGGCCTGGCAGGCGTACCGCACCGACATCGCCAGAACGCTGGCACAGGCATGAGGACATCGACATGAACCGATTCCGGCCCTGGTCGCTGTGCGCGGCGGTTCTGATCCTGACGACGATCTCGATCCCGCCGGCGAGTATTGCGCAGGCGCGCCCGCCCGCCGAGATCGAAATCCTGTGGGAACGGGTGGCGCCCGGCGACGGCCCGCCCACGGTGCCCGCGATGCGCGGCGATATCGTCTATCTCGCCGCCGTGGTGCGCGACACCCACGGGCAGCCGCTCGACGGGGTGACCCTGGCCGTGTCCTCGGATCGGGGCAACACGGTGCTGGGCACGACACCGGTGACCCGCGACGGCGGCTATGCCGAGTTCAATGTCGCCGCCCGCGCGCCGGGCACGGACCGGCTGACGGTGCGGGCGGGCGAGGTCGTCGAGACAATCCGTCTGCGCGTGGCGGAACCGGTGTCGCAGGCAGACTACGCCGAGACCGTGCCGGCGATCGCCGGCGTCGAGGGGATCACCTCCTGGACGGTCCTGATGGCCGCGACGGTCGATTTCGACGCGCAAATGCGGGTCACGGCCGAGTACGGCGAGACCCTGCGCCGTCTGGCCGGCGAGCGGGTCCGGCTGGCCGGCTTCATGCTGCCGTTGGAGATGGGCGAACGGCCGACCCGTATCCTGCTGTCGGCGAACCCGCCTACCTGCTTCTTCCACATGCCCGGCGGGCCCACGACGGTGGTCGAGGTGCGGCTGCGCGATGGCACGGACATTACCTGGGATCCGTTGGTGGTGGCGGGGCGGCTGACGATGGCGGACACATCGGACGACGGTATTTTGTACCGCCTGACCGAGGCCGAAGTGCTGGCGCCCTAGGCCGGCCCGACTAGTCCGCGGGCGTGGCGTGGGTCGGGCAGTTGTCGTCGTGGCGGCAGGCGCGGAAGTTCTGCACGTGCGCCGCGGCCAGGATCAGGCCGCCGGCGATGGTGACGTAGCGCTCCAGGCCGCCGTCGCCCCAGGCGTGCAGCGCGAACGCCGCGAACACCAGCAGTCCCAGGCCGGTGCCGCCCAGCGCGGCGATGTCCCAGCGGCGATGGCGCCGGCAGCCGATGCCGAAGGCCAGCAGGCTGGTGGGCAGGGCGACGATCAGCATCAACTGGTGGAACTCGGCGTGGTCGAGCAGGCCGGCGGCCAGCGTCGGCAGCAGCGTCAGCGCCACCGGCAGCGCCAGGCAGTGCACCAGGCACACGCCCGAGAGCACCAGCGCCAAGCCGTCCAGCTTGCCCACGTGGCGGTCGGCGGCGGCACCGGAAAATGTTATCTCGTTACGTTTCATCGCGGGCATTATAGACTAACGGACTCACTCACCGACAAGCAGTGCCATGAATCGACGATTCCCCGCCGCGATCCTGGCCGCGGCCGCGCTCCTGGCGGCCGCCGGCTGCAGCCAGGGCACCGCCACCTGCGGCGCCCTCCTGGTCACCGATGCCTGGGTGCGCGAGGCGCCGCCCAACGCCGGCGCCGCCGCGGGCTACCTGGCCCTGTTCAACAGCGGCTCGGGCACGGTCACGCTCACCGGCGCCAGCAGCCCCGATTTCGGCAAGGTGATGATGCACCGCTCGGAGGAGGCCGACGGCCAGATGCGCATGCGCCACCTGGAGCGCCTGGCCATCGACGCCGGCGGCAAGCACGTGTTCCGGCCGGGCGGCGACCACCTGATGCTGATGGAACCCAAGGGCCGCGTCGCCGAGGGCGACGAGGTGCGCCTGAAGCTGCACTGCGGCGACACCGAGACCCGCCTGTTCACCGCGCCGGTGCGGCGCGAGGCGCCGACCGGATGAACGGTGATCCGGCGCGCGCCCGGTGCGTTATTCTGGCGTCATGAGCCGGCGCCGTTTCACCAAGATGCACGGTCTGGGCAACGACTTCGTGGTGTTCGACGCCACGCGGCGGCCCCTGGACCTCACCCCCGAGCGGGCGCGCTTCGTCGCGGACCGGCGCCTGGGCGTGGGCTGTGACCAGATATTGGTGGTGGAGCCGGCCGCGGACTACGACGCCGACTTCTTCTACCGCATCTACAACGCCGACGGCTCCGAGTCCGGCCAGTGCGGCAACGGCGCCCGCTGCTTCGCCCGCTTCGTGCGCGAGCAGGGCCTGACCGACCGCGACCGGATCACGGTGGCGACCGCGTCCGGCCGCATGGTCCTGGAGGCCCTGGCCGACGGCCGCTACCGGGTGGCGATGGGGGTGCCGGCGTTCGCGCCGGACGCGATCCCTGTGCGCGCGCCCGCGCGTGCCGATACCTATGACATGACCCTGGCGGACGGACGGCGCGTGACCGGGCAGGCCCTGGCGATCGGCAACCCCCACTTCGTGTTGCGCGTGGACAGCGTGGACAGCGCGGACGTGGCCGGCCTGGGCCCGGCCCTGGAGTCGCACCCCGATTTCCCGGAACGGGTGAACGTCGGCTTCATGGAGGTGGTCGACGCCGGCCGCATCCGTCTGCGGGTGTACGAGCGCGGTGCCGGCGAGACCCGGGCCTGCGGCAGCGGCGCGGTCGCGGCCGCGGTCGCGGGGCGTCTGGCCCATGGTTTGCATGATACGGTCCAGGTCGAGGTGCCCGGCGGCATGCTGACGGTGGAGTGGGCCGGGGAGGGCGAGACCGCCCATCTCACCGGCCCCGCCGCCCGCGTGTTCGACGGTGAGCTGGACCTCGATCCCAAATGAGCACGAGGGGAGTGTAAGAGGACATGAACGATCCCAAGCCCGAACGAGACGCCGGCGAAGTCGACGAGAGCGAGCTGGCCTCGTACCTGGCGTCCCACCCGGATTTCCTCCAGCGCCACCCGGAGGCGCTGGAGGCCCAGGAACTCCGGCACGACGCCGGCGGCGCCGTCTCGCTGATCGAGCGCCAGGTGGGCTCGCTGCGCCGGGCCAACCAGGACATGCAGTCGCGGCTGAAGGAGCTGATCGGCGCCGCGCGCGACAACGAGCTGCGGGTCCAGCACCTCAACAGCCTGGCGCGCGCCCTGATTGCGGCCGACACCCCGGCCGCCCTGGTCAAGGGCCTGACCGACTGCCTCCACCGCGAGCTCGGGGTCGATGCCCTCTACATCGGCATCATGGGCGGCACCGACGAGGCTATCGGCGGCATCCAGCCGCTGCACCGCGACGGGGCGCCGATGCGCGCCCTGACCAACGTCTTCCGCCGCGGCAAGCCCATCTGCGGCCCGCTCACCGAGGAGCAGGTCGAGGCGCTGTTCCCCGACCACGGCGACACCCCGCCGCAGTCCGCGGCCCTGATCCCGCTGGGCGAGGGCCAGGTGCGCGGCGTGCTCGCCCTGGGCAGCCGCGACTCCAAGCGTTTCGTCCCCGAGATGGGCACCTGGTTCCTGGAGCTCACCGGCCAGCTCGTCACCACCGCCTGCCGTCGGCACCTGGGGTCGGGCCGGCTCTAGGCAGCGGGGCGGCGAAGCCGTGACGCGGGATGCGCCCCAACCCGATCCGGTGTCGGACGGGAAACCGGAAACGGGGAACCGCAAACGGATGAACGCGGCCATCACCGCGTTCGTCACCCACCTCCGGCACGAACGCCGCGTCTCTCCGCACACCCTGGACAACTACCGTCGCGACCTCGACGCCGCGGCGTCCTGGTGCGACGAACGCGGCATCGCCGATTGGGCCGACCTCGACGTGCACGGGGTACGCTCGCTGGTGGCCGCCCGCCACCGCAAGGGCGCGGCCCCGTCCAGCCTGGCGCGGCTGCTGTCCTCGCTGCGCACCTTCTACAACTGGCTGATCCGCGAGGGTGCCGCCGGCGCCAACCCGGCCGCCGACGTGCGTGCCCCCAAGCGCCGCCGGCCGCTGCCCAAGACCCTGGACGTGGACGAGGTCTCCCAGCTCCTGGACGCCGATCCGGGACAGGACCCGGTGGCGGTGCGCGACCGCGCGATCCTGGAGCTGTTCTATTCCTCCGGCCTGCGCCTGGCCGAGCTGGTGGGCCTGGACGAGGCCGACCTGGACCTGCCGTCGCGCGAGATCACGGTGCTGGGCAAGGGCAACAAGCAGCGGCGGCTGCCGGTGGGCGCCAAGGCCGCGGCGGCCCTGAAACGCTGGCTGGCGCTGCGGGCCGACCTGGCGGGGCCGGACGAGCCGGCGCTGTTCGTGTCCAACCGCGGCACCCGCCTGGCGCGCGGCAGCGTCGCCGCGCGGCTCAAGCGCCGCGCCGCCGAGGCCGGCCTGCCCGGGCGGCTGCACCCGCACAAGCTGCGCCACTCCTTCGCCACCCACCTGCTGGAATCCTCCGGCGACCTGCGCGCGGTCCAGGAACTGCTGGGCCACGCCGACATCGGTACCACCCAGATCTACACCCACCTCGACTTCCAGCGCCTGGCCAAGGTCTACGACGAGGCGCATCCGCGGGCGCGGCGGCGGGATGAGGAAGATTCGGGTTAAGAACCGAACCACAGAGGCGCGCAGAGGCGCGCAGAGGCGCGCAGAGGGAAATGCATCATCGTCATGCCGAACGCGCCTACGCGCGATCCGGCATCCAGGCAAGGATTCGCCAGGGTACGGGACTGGCGCCCGGATAGCCGCCACGCGGCTTCCGGAACGACACTACATCTTTCCTCCGTGTGCCTCTGTGCGCCTCTGTGGTTCGTTTCCCGACAAGAACGAAACCGGCGAGTCTTCAGCGCCCGCCTTGATTGACGATTTCCCTAAAATTGGCAATAAACATTAAAATGACAGAAACAAACTAATTGACGGATTGCTCGGCATGGATGAAGTCAAGGTCAAGGTCTCCGCCTCCGGTCGGGTGCTGATCCCGGCGCGCTTCCGCAAGGCGTTGGGCCTGCGGGACGGCGACGAGCTGTTGTTGAGCCGGGAGGGTGAACGCCTGGTGCTGACGTCCCGGACCGCCGCCCTGCGCCGGGCCCAGGCGCTGGCGCGGCAGTATCGCGGCGCGGACGAATCCGAGGTCGACGCTCTGTTGGCCGAGCGGCGGGCCGAGGCGGCGCGTGAGTAGCGTGCTGGATGCCTCGGCGGCGCTCGCCCTGATCTATCGCGAGTCCGGTCACGAACGGGTCGAGGCCCGGCTGGCCGGCAGCGTCATGTCGGCGGCGAACGTCAGCGAAGTGGCCGCGCATCTCGGCTTCCGCGGCGCCGGGCGCGACGAGATCGAGGCGATCCTGGCCGGGGTGGGGGCCGAGGTGGTGCCCGTGGACCGGGCGATCGCGCTGGTCGCGGGCGAGCTGCGCCGGCCGACCGCGGAACTCGGTCTCTCCCTCGGCGACCGGCTGTGCCTGGCGACCGCGCGGGTCATGGATCGGCCGGCGGTCACCGCCGACCGCGCCTGGGCGGCCCTGGATCTCGGTATCGCGGTCGAGTGCATCCGCTAGGCGGCCGGCCCGGCCGCCCTTGAACCCGGCGCCCGCGCCCCCACCATAACCGTCAGCAGTCACGACTCAGCCGCCCGGGCGCGGGCGGCCCAGCGGGGAGCCGATCTTGGAGCCATTCCACGGAACCACCATCCTTTGCGTGCGCCGCGAGGGGGAGGTCGCCCTGGCCGGCGACGGCCAGGTGTCGATGGGCAACGTCCAGGTCAAGGGCAACGCCCGCAAGGTGCGGCGGCTCTACGACGACAAGGTCCTGGCCGGCTTCGCCGGCGGCACCGCCGACGCCTTCACCCTGTTCGAGCGCTTCGAGTCCAAGCTCCAGCAGCACAGCGGCAACCTCACGCGCGCCGCCGTGGACATGGCCAAGGACTGGCGCACCGACCGCGTCCTGCGCCGCCTGGAGGCCCTGCTGCTGGTGGCCGACCGCCACGCCAGCCTGATGCTCTCCGGCACCGGCGACGTGATCGAGCCCGAGCACGCCGGCATGGCCATCGGTTCCGGCGGGCCCTTCGCCGAGGCCGCGGCCCGCGCCCTGGTGGAGAACACCGACCTGTCCGCGCGCGAGGTGGCCGAGAAGGCCATGAACATCGCCGCCGACACCTGCATCTATACCAACCACCACATCACCGTCGAGGTCCTGGACCATGACTGAACCCGCCGACGCGGAAGCCGTGGTGCCCGCCCCCGGCACCGAGGCGCGGCTCACGCCGCGCCAGATCGTCGCCGAGCTGGACAAGCACATCGTCGGCCAGGCCGAGGCCAAGCGCGCCGTGGCCGTGGCCCTGCGCAACCGCTGGCGGCGGATGCAGCTCGGCGAGCGCATCCGCGCCGAGATCACGCCCAAGAACATCCTGATGATCGGGCCCACCGGCGTGGGCAAGACCGAGATCGCCCGGCGCCTGGCCAAGCTCGCCGGGGCGCCGTTCATGAAGGTGGAGGCCACCAAGTTCACCGAGGTCGGCTATGTCGGCCGCGAGGTGGACTCCATCATCCGCGACCTGGTGGACGCCGCCATCAAGATGGTGCGCGAGCAGGCCATGGACGAGGTCCGGCACAAGGCCGAGGACGCCGCCGAGGAGCGCATCCTGGACGCCCTGCTGCCGGGCCCGCAGAGCGCCGAGTACGGCAGCGAACAGGCCCAGAGCGAATCCAACGCCACCCGCCAGGTGTTCCGCAAGCGCCTGCGCGAGGGCAAGCTCGACGACAAGATGATCGAGCTGGACCTGCGCCAGCAGGGCCCGGGCGTGGAGATCATGGCTCCGCCCGGCATGGAGGAGATGACCAGCCAGCTCCAGAACATGTTCCAGCACCTCAAGGGCGACCGCACCCAGCGCAAGAAGGTCGCGATCAAGGACGCCTACCGCCAGCTCGTGGACGAGGAGGCGGCCAAGCTGGTGGACGAGGAGCAGATCAAGGCCCGCGCCATCGAGCAGGTCGAGAACAACGGCATCGTGTTCGTGGACGAGATCGACAAGGTCGCCAAGCGCGCCGACGGCGGCGGTGGCGCCGATGTCTCGCGCGAGGGCGTGCAGCGCGACCTGCTGCCGCTGGTCGAGGGCTGCACCGTGTCCACCAAGTACGGCATGGTGCGCACCGACCACATCCTGTTCATCGCCTCCGGCGCCTTCCACGTGGCCAAGCCCGCGGACCTGATCCCCGAGCTGCAGGGCCGGCTGCCGATCCGCGTCGAGCTGCAGGCCCTGTCCGCGGACGACTTCGTGCGCATCCTCACCGAGCCCGACTGCTCCCTGACCGAGCAGTACGCGGCCCTGATGGACGTCGAGGGCGTGACCGTGCGCTTCGCCGACGAGGGCGTGCAGCGCCTGGCCGAGGTCGCCTACAAGGTCAACGAGGGCACCGAGAACATCGGCGCCCGGCGCCTGCACACGGTGATGGAGCGGCTGATGGAAGAGATCTCCTTCGACGCCGCCGAGCGTTCCGGCGACACCGTCACCATCGACGCCGCCTACGTCGACGAACGCCTCAAGGACCTGGCCGCCGACGAGGACCTGTCCCGCTACATACTCTAGCGGCCCCACCGGCCAACACCGCCATTCCCTCTCCCCCTAGGGGGAGAGATTCTATGTCTCGGGTCAAGCGGCCTTGACTCGGCTGGCGTCGTAAGTCTGGTCGTACTTGATCAGGCTGTACGCGATCCGGACCAGTTTTCGGGTGACGGCCACATGCGCCTGGGTGGGCTTGAAGCCGCGCGCTCGCAATCGCTCGTAGTAGGGCCGCAGATCGCTTCGGGCGGCGGCCCGGGCGGCATTGTGCAGTAGCCGCCGATATTCGGCATCGCCCTGCTTGG
>NZ_APNM01000017.1:0-76410 GCF_040361335.1 Salinisphaera sp. PC39
GATCGACGGGCTGGACCGCAGCGGGAAGCTGTCCGCCCGGGGTTCGGTAAAGGTATAGATCGTGGTTTCGTCGGGCTCTCCGCCACCTGTGACCGAGTCGCTCGTGACAGGCTCGCGCAGGGTCAAGGCCTCGATGCAATCGGCTTCCGGTGCCGACAGGGTCGTCAGACCGGGCACACCGCTGACCGCATCGCTGTATTCGAAGCCTTCGGTATTGAAGGTGTAGAGACAACTGCTCGGATACTGCGCCGTGATGCGCGGTCCGACGACATCGCCGGTGGCACTCTCGGCCGGGGCTTCCAGGCGCAGCCTGAAATTGGTCGTGGCATCGTCGGTCCGATTGACCGACACTGGAAACGAGCCCACGGCGTCGATGTTCAGGCCGCCCTGATCGTTGGTGGTGACGGTGCCCACGGCCTCGGCGTGGAGCACGTTCTGGTTGAAGGCACCGTTACCGCGTTGGTCACTGCCGGACAGGCCGATGTCGAATTGCATGCGCACGCTCAGGGCGCCGTCCTCGGCATAGGGATTGCCGGTGAAATAGGCCGACAGGTCAGTGATGAAGGTGTTGCGCAGCGCACCACTCCGCAGGTTGGCCGGTACCTCGCCGTTGAGCGAGACCGCCAGCTCGGAGACCTCGAAGGAACCGCCGCGCCGCAGCACGACCGGCATGACCTCGCCGAGCTCTTCGCTGTCCAGGATGAGCTGCGAGACCACGGTCTGGATGGACTGCCCCCCCGGCTGCACGTCGAGGTTGTTCTCGCCAAGCAACTGCGACGCGACCTCGATGCGGTTCGCGGTGCTGCCGAGCGGCGCCGCCGCCACCGACATCCGGGTGGGGGTGATGTTGCCGACGCTGCTGGCGACGACGTCGTAGTCGCTCAGGTCGGTGTCCTGCAGCGAGTTGCCGAACACCGAACGCACGTCGCCGGTCAGCTCGACGCTGTAGCTGTCGCCCGAGTTCAGGTCCGCGGTCGGGTCGAAGGACAGGTAGCGGCCCTGCACGTACAGGCTGCCGGCGACCTGGCCGCCGTTCTCGTCGGTGACGTTGAAGGTCTCGCCCTGCACGACCGTGCTGGGATCGACCGCCTCGGAGAACTCGATACGCAGGGTGCTCCACTTCATGAACGGCAGGCCGTCCCGGCCGCTCGCGCGGGTGACCTGGAAACCGTCCGCGGCCGGCTGCACCGGGTCCGGCGCGGTGGTGAAGCGGGCCAGCTCGACGCCGCCGTCGAGGATGACGTATTCGGTGCCGGCGTTGAGATCGTCCGTATCCAGCGCGACGAGGCTGCCCTCGTCGGTGACTTCCGTGGTCGTCGAGATCTCGCCGCCCTCGGCCGTCTCCAGGCTGAGGGAACCGGCCACCTCGTCCGCGCCGTTGTTGGAGAATCGCAGCACGATCTGGGAGCCCACCGGCACGTCGGTCTGACCGTCGTACGGATAGCTGAAGACCAGACCCTGCGGCAGCGCCGCGGACGGCGGGTTGCGATCGCCGTCGTCATCGCCACCGCTGCCGCCGCCATTGCAGGCCGCCAGGACGGTGGCCAGGCCAAGACCGGCGAGCAGGCGGGTCGCCGGGCGTCGCACGGCCCGGAGCCTGAAACCGACGCCGCCTCCGAATCGGCGCCGATCGTTATTGGATTGGTTGTTTGGATGCATAGTCCCTCCGAGTTGCGATTGCCACGGGGCATCCGGTGCCGCGCGGCTTGTCCTTCCGAATGGACACGGCGTGTTGTTCCGGTGCTCATGGGAGCCGGAGCGCTGCCGATATCCGGGATTGGTTCGTGTTGCGGACGCAGGGGTATGGGAAAGGCGCCGGGTGGGTGCATGCTGCGCTTTGTCGCGAGCCGCGGCCGGTCGCGATGTGGCAGACAGGCGGGTAAAGATTCCGATGGAATCGCGCCAGACATCCATGTGCTTATCTCCTCCTCAAGCCTCGGCCGTCCCGCTTCCCGGACCGTGCTCGGTCTCGGTGCGGAACGCTCCCGCGTCGTGGCCTAGGCCTAGGACGGCGCCCGGAAAAAAGCAAGCGTTCAGGCAAGAAAAATTTTCCCAAAGCTTTAAGTAACTGATTTATAACGCCTATAATTTTAGTTGCCACCGTGCAATGTCTCACGGTTCGCGAAATTTCCGTAAATTGAACCTTTTCGGAAAGGGGTGTTTTCGACGATTCAGGGGTCGGTCACGGCCTGGCGGCCCCACCACCAAGCCGACCACGCCATACCGCAACACGCCCGTCCTCCGTCCATGACTTGGCGCCGTCCGGCTGCCCGGCCGACTACCGGACGCGGCCCCGGCGGCAACCGCATCCCGAGTGCCGGGCTTCATCGGCATGGCAGCCGGGGATGCCGCGAACGCTTCGCTTATCCCGGCCTACGGGCTAAAGACGGTAGTTGCAGGTTACGATCTCGATGCCGGATCGGTCGGCCCCACGGCCGACCCTGAGTTCCCTCTCCCCGTCGGGGAGAGGGGTAGAGCCTGCCCCGGACTTGATCCGGGGGTGAGGGGGCCACAAAACAGCGCGGCCGGCCGCGCCCCCCTCTTCCCAACCTTCTCCCCCACGGGGGAGAAGGCTTTCGTGCCGGATCCCGTCTCCAGACAACCCCTGGCCTGACGAACGTTTCCCTGGGCCCCGATAAGACGCTGCGCGTCTTTCCGGGGTGACGGATAGCCGTGGGGCATCATGCAATCCCGGATAGCCGCTGCCGCGGCGTCCGGGACGACAGTCATGTCCCTTTGTGTACCTCCGTGCGCCTCTGTGGTCCATGTTCTTGGCGGCCGTTTGCCGAGGCGCTTTCCGCCGTCGTGATCTTCGGCAGGGGTGGGCTGGAACAAGGGCCGTCTGGCCCGTTTCCGGCAGCTAGAAAATCAACCACAGAGACACAGAGAGCACAGGAGCAAAAGGGCCAAGAAGACTCACCCCATTAAATCTCTGTGTCCTCTGTGCCTCTGTGGTTCAAGATCATTTCTTCCGCAATCGAGAATCATCGGCGGCGTGCCGGGAACGCGTCGCTTATCCCGGCCTACGGTCTCGCCGAGGTGCTTTCCGCCGATGCACCGCGCACCGCATCGGGTCATCGCAATGCCGATCACTGACGGCCGGGGGCACCCCCGCAAGCGCGCGCCCGCCTCCGCATCACGCCGAAGGGCGGTCGCATGCAAGTCGCACAACGGATGTCTCTCATCTCCTACAAACAGGAACGAAAATACCCCTTTCCGAAAAGGTTCAATTTACGGAAATTTCGCGAACCGTGAGACATTGCACGGTGGCAAACAAAATTACGAGCGTTAAAAATCAGTGACTTAAGACTTTGGGAAAATTTTTCTTGCCTGAACGCTTGCTTTTTTCCGGGCGCCGTCCTAGGCCTAGGCCACGACGCGGGAGCGTTCCGCACCGAGACCGAGCACGGTCCGGGAAGCGGGACGGCCGAGGCTTGAGGAGGAGATAAGCACATGGATGTCTGGCGCGATTCCATCGGAATCTTTACCCGCCTGTCTGCCACATCGCGACCGGCCGCGGCTCGCGACAAAGCGCAGCATGCACCCACCCGGCGCCTTTCCCATACCCCTGCGTCCGCAACACGAACCAATCCCGGATATCGGCAGCGCTCCGGCTCCCATGAGCACCGGAACAACACGCCGTGTCCATTCGGAAGGACAAGCCGCGCGGCACCGGATGCCCCGTGGCAATCGCAACTCGGAGGGACTATGCATCCAAACAACCAATCCAATAACGATCGGCGCCGATTCGGAGGCGGCGTCGGTTTCAGGCTCCGGGCCGCGGCCGGCATTGTCGGCACGCTCGTCGTGATGGCGGCGCCGAGCGCGGGCGCCTACAACTTCAATTGGCAAAGCGATACCTTGGGGGACTTCCAGTTCAACTGGGAGAACCGGCTCACCGCCGGCGTGCAGGTACGCACCGAATCCCGTGACGACCGGCTGATCGACAAGACCAACGTCGACGGGCAGTCGCTCCTCTGCGCCGGGCTGCCCGGCGGCAGCCTGTCGGGCGCCTACAACGCCGACTGCCAGTCGCGCGTCGGCGATCCGATCGCCAACCAGCAACTGCTGAACGCCCGCGGCGGCTACAACGTCAACGGCGACGACGGCAACCTGAACTACGACCGCGGCGACATCACCCAGTCGGTGTTCCAGATCCGTTCCGAGCTGAGCGGTACCTGGCGCAACTGGTCGGCCAAGGTCAGCGGCCTGGGCTACTACGACCCGACCAACAACGATTTCGAGACCCACGGCAGCGATCTCGCCTACCCCAACCGGGGCACCAGCCGCGACACCATCGTCATCGAGCGGGAGGACGATCGGCACAGCGACATCGAGGATGATCTCGGCAGCGACCTGCGCCTGCTGGAGGCCTGGGTCGGCTACAGCAACAAGATCGGCGGCATGCCGTTCGACTTCCGGATCGGTAACCAGCGCCTGCGCTGGGGCGAGTCCAACCTGTTCAACTTCAACGTGCTGGACCGCATCAACCCGCTGTCCGAGCGGCTCTATGCCCAGCCCGGCACTCAGGTGCGCGACGCCTTCCTGCCGGTGGGCATGGCCACGCTGTCGGTGAACTTCACCACCAACTTCAGCGCCCAGACCTTCTACCAGTATGACTGGGAGCCCACCGAGCCCGCTCCCTGCGGCAGCTACCTGTCGTATTCCGACGTGGCCGCCTGCGGCGACGGCCCCACGCCGGTCTACCTGAGCGTGGGCCAATACCCGGAGGACCCCTTCGGCCAGTTCGTGCCCGGCGGCGACCAGTCCCTGCTGGACCAGGGACACCGCACGGCCTACCTGGACAGCGAGCGTCGCGGCTACCCGGATGACGGCGGCCAGTACGGCCTGCGCCTGAACTACTACGCCGAGAACCTGAACGGCGGCACCGAGCTCAGCGCCTACGCCATGAACATCCACAGCCGGTTGCCCTACCTGAGCGCGGACGCCGCGGACGAGACCTGCCTGCAGCCCCAGGCGAACGGCAACAACCTGGTCAACAACCTGGACCCCTGCTCGAGCCTGCCCGATCCGCTGACCAAGACCTTCCCGATCACGTCGGTACAGCCGTTCCTGGACTATCCGGAGGATATCCATATCTACGGCTTGAGCGGCACCACCAACATGGGCAAGTGGTCGCTGGCCGGCGAGATTTCCTACAGCCCGAACCAGCCGGCCCAGGTCGCCTACACGGACGTGATCTACGCCGCGCTGCAGCCGGCCTTTCCGGACACCCCGGCCAACTTCGAGCCGGGCATGATGCTCGACGGCGAGAAGGCGGTCCTCCTGCCGACCAACCGCATCGCGGTGCCGGACTACCTGGAGACCCGCTACCGCGGCAACAGCGTGCAGGCCGGCGACACCATCCGCGGCTACGAGCGGCTCAAGGTCGGCCAGATCGACATGACCGCGATCCGCGCGATCGGCGGCAGCAACCTCATCAACGCCGACCAGATCATCTTCGTCGGCGAGGTGGCCATGCTGCACGTGTTCGACCTGCCGGACCTGGACGAGCTGCAGTTCGAAGGCTCCAGCGCGCGCCAGACGCACTACAGCCAGGGCGCGGCCGCCTACGATCCGGCCGTGGACGGCTCGATCCCGCCGAACACGCCCGAGGCCCAGGCCAACTGCCCGGACCCGAGCGTGGGCTGCCGTCCCATCGGCCCGACCGACCGGATCAATCCGATCCAGGCCGACGAGGACAACTTCGCGGACGAGTTCGCCTGGGGCTATCGCATGCGGGCCACCGCCACCTATAACAACGCCCTGCTCGGCTGGGACGTGACCCCGGGCTTCGAGTTCTTCCACGACGTCTACGGCAACTCGATCTCGCCGGGACGCGACATGGTGGAGGATCGCAAGCGGCTGACGCTGACCACGGACTTCCTGTTCAACCAGAACTTCAGCGGCCAGTTCGCCTACCGCTTCTACTGGGGCGGCGGCTACCGCAACCTGCGGCTGGATCGCGACTACGCGGAGCTGTCGCTGTCCTACGCGTTCTGACTCTCGCCACCACGGAAGGTGACTGCGCGGTCGCCCCCTCGACTACCTCTCCACCATGCGATCGCGCTTTTTTATACCGGCCGCCGGCCATGCCGGCCGGCGGCCCTCCCATCGAGGAAACCCGTCCGTCATGACACCGAGCGACAACCAGGTACGCGAACGCATCTGGCTCAAGACACTCGTCGCGCTCGCCACGGTGCCGGTGCTGGCCACCGCCGCCGCGGTATGGGCCGGCTCCGAGCTCGCCGAACTGGCCGCATCGCTGCAAGACGCGGAAGACGCGGAAGACGCGGAAGACGCGCAAGCGGACTCGGCCGACCGGGACGGCCTCTAGACACCATCATGGAGTTGTTTCACATGCATGCACGTACTACCGGATGGCTCGCCATCCTCGCGATCGCGGCGCTGCCGCTGACCGCCCCGGCGGCCGTGCCGCCCGAGAAGGCGGCCAAGCTGGGTGACGAGTTGACGCCCATGGGCTCGAACCCCGCCGGCAACGAGGCCGGGACCATCCCGGCCTGGGAAGGCGAGTCGGTCTGGACCGAGACCCAGAAGAACTACACCCGGGCGGAGCTCGAGCGGCTGCGCCAGGAGGAACCGGACAAGCTGAACATGGTGCAGGGCAACGCGGGCGATGCCGCCAAGCCGCGCTTCACCATCACATCCGACAATTACCGGCAGTACGCCGACAAGCTGAGCGAGGGCCACAAGGCCCTGTTCCGGCTGTACCCGGACTACAAGATGGTCGTGTACCCGAGCATGCGCGGCACCTTCTTCCCGGACGAGGTCAATGCCGCCACCAAGCGCAACGCCACCCGCGCGACGCTCGAGGGCACCGACGACCTGTCGGGCGCCAAGCTCGGTTTCCCGTTCCCGATCCCGAACAACGGCGCCGAGGTGATCTGGAACCACAAGCTGCGCTTCCGCGGCTCGGCGGTGAAGCGCTACAACAACCAGGCCATCGTCGACGCCGACGGCGACTACCAGATCACCAAGCTGATCGAGGACGTGCGCTTCGAGTACGCCAACCTCAACGCCGAGGACCGCGAAGACCACGTGATGGCCTACTACCTCCAGCGCACCCTGTCCCCGGCCCGCGTCGCCGGCCAGATCACGCTGGTGCACGAAATCTTCGGCAAGGGCACCTCCGGCCGCAACGCCTGGATCTACAACCCCGGCCTGGGCCGCGTGAACCGGGCGCCGGAGGTCGGCTACGACAATCCCTCGCTGGGCTCCGACGGCCTCCAGTTCAACGACCAGATCAACATGTTCAACGGCTCCCTGAGCCGGTACACCTGGAAGCTGGTCGGCAAGAAGGAGATTTTCGTCCCGCACAACTCGTACAAGCTCAACGATGCCCGCGTGAAGTACGCGGACATCATCCAGGCCGGCCACATCAACCAGGACCTGCCGCGCTACGAGCTGCACCGGGTCTGGGTGGTGGAGGCGACCCTGCGTGACGGCTACCGGCACCAGTTCGCCAAGCGCCGCTTCTACATCAACGAGGACTCCTGGGGCATCACCATGGTGGACTGCTACGACAGTCGCGGCGAATTGTGGAAGTTCCAGGAGGGCCACCTGGTGGCGGCGCCGTTCATCCCGACCACGACCACCATCCCCGAGGTGATCTACGACCTGCAGAGCGGCCGCTATTTCCTCACGGCCATGGCCAACGAGGACCAGATCAACGACTTCGAGATCCAGTACGACCGCTCGCACTTCCAGCCGAGCAGTCTCAAGCGCATGGGCAGCCGGTACTGAACAACCATAACGACCTCCCTGCGCGACGACCCATGGTCGTCCTCCCCTGGCGTCCGCGGCCTTTCCCGACACCTTCGGCCGCGGGCGTCCTTTTTGTGCGGAGGGAAATCCCCCTCGATCCCCCTTTGGGAAAGGGGGAAGAAGAAATCCCCCTCGATCCCCCTTTAAAAAGGGGGAAGATGGGCGGCCCGGTCAAGGACGTCCCTTGTATCAAGGGGCGGGCGGACCGACAAGCCCCCTGTCATGAACAAGAACGACAGTGCGGCAAGAGTTCCCCCTTTCACACAGGGGGACAGGGGGATTTCCGCGATTTCGCTGACGCCTCACCCATCCCCCCAAAGCCGCAGGCTCTCGCGCTCGAAGTCGCGCCAGTCGTCGATGCGCCGGGCCCGGGCCAGCAGCCAGCGCTCGCGGAACCAGGCGAACGCCTCGTCCGCGCTCCAGGCACCGACGTCGAGACCCGCGGCCCGGCCGGTCAGGAAGTCGCGGGCATTGGCCGCCAGCGGCGCGCAATACACCTCGCGGCGGATGCCGTGATAGACCCAGTGATACGGCAGACCCAGCAGGCGCAGGGCCTTGCCGATGACCTCGCGACGGTTGCGGTAGCCGGTCCCCCAGCCCTCGTGCTTGGCGGTGGCCGGTTCGTGCTCGCGCAGGAACGCGGCCAGCCGTTCGTACAGGTCGTCGCCGAAGTGGAAATCGCCGCTGCCGGCGGTATAACCGACCGGATGCCAGATATCGACCCCGCGGCGATCGCGCAGGCGGGCGTAGAGCGACGAGCGGCCCAGGGCCGAGGTCGTGGTGAGCATGGCCAGACCGTCGTTGAAGCGACGTCCGCCGACCCGGGTACGCCGATCCAGGTAGCGATCCGCGAAGGCTTCCCGGATTTCACGACTGGTGGCGAGCATGGCGATCAACTTGCCGCCGAGCAGGCGGTTGTAGGGCGGCACGGCGCCCAGCACGAAGGCGTCGAGCACATGCCAGAGCCGCTCGCGGCGCTGGCGTTCGTTCCAGCCCACCCATTCGTCCCGCGGTGCCAGGGCGTAGACCGGATCGCCCAAACCGAGCAGGCCGATCAACTTGCCGTTGTGCCCATCGACAACGATAAAGCGTATCCGGCGTCCGTAACCGCGGGATACGGGGATGCTCCAGTGCAGACTGGCATACCGGAACAGCAGTTCCTCCTCGCTACGGCGGGCGACCGGCACCAACACGGGCCGGATACGCGCCGGCACGACGTCCCGGCCGTCCGCGAACCGATCGAGCAGCCGCGACTCGTGCCGCGCCAGCCGGGCACGCGCCCGCTCGCGCCGGGAGGCGACCGCCTGCCGGTTCATCTCGCGCGCCGCGTCCTTGGAGTCGGACGCGCGGCCCAATGCCTGGTTTTCGTCGATGACGAATCCCTGTGACCGGAGCGCCCCGATCACCGCCTGCCGAAGCCCCCTGGCCTCGAGCTCGCCCGCATGCCGAACAGCGGACGCAGATCGGCCCGGCCGGCCCGATTGGGCCGGCGAGTCCCGATCATCCATGATGTCTTCTCCTCGCTAACAAAAACCGCTTTAAAAGCGGTTAAAAAGCCTTTTATAGCTTTTTAATCTATCCTTGCTTTATGTTTTAATTTTATGTTTTAGAAACTAAAAAAGTCAATAGCAAAAAATAATAATGGTTTTGTACAAAAATTGTTCAAAATGCCGCCAATAATTCCAATATGAAGACAAAAAACGAGCCCCGGAACCGGTGCGTGGATTCAAAACGGGGCGATCGCCCCCATGGCCACCCTTGCCCCCTCTCAGCCGGAGAGACTGGCAAGACATGCCCGGAGAGAAGGAACTTGAAACCCCACGCGAAGGGGCCGCGCATCAGACACGAAGACAGGGGACGGCCGGTCGGCCGCACCCGAATCGGATGGCGTGGTAAGGCTAGGCGGGTCGCGGCATGGGCGACACCGGCCGGCACGAGCCGGCCGGTGCGCTCCCATCCCGACAGGGCGTTCGGGTATCCGCGAACGCGCTGTCAGTAACGCAGGCAGATCTTGCCGAAGTGCTTCTGTGACTCCTGGTGGCGGAAGGCGTCGGCGATCTCGTCCAGCGGGAAGCTGCGGTCGATCACCGGGCGGATGCCGGTCGATTCCAGCGCCCGTACCAACTGCTGCTGGTGCTCGCGGCTGCCCACGGTGATGCCCTTAACCCGCAACTGCTTCATCATCATGGTGGCGGTCGGCACCTCGCCGGCCATGCCGGTGAGCACGCCGATCAGCGAGATGTGGCCGCCGTGCCGGCAGGCATCCACCGATTGCGCCAGGGTGCCGGGCCCGCCGACCTCGATCACATGATCGACGCCGTCGCGGGGACACAGGCCGGCCACTTCCTTGCCCCACTCGGGGGTTTCCTTGTAATTGATCAGGTGGTCCGCGCCCAGCTCGCGCAGACGCTCGAGCTTGGCGTCCGACGAGGAGGTGGCGATCACCGTCGCGCCGGCGGCCTTGGCGAGCTGCAGGGCGAAGATCGATACGCCGCCGCTGCCCTGGACCAGCACGGTATCGCCGGCCTTGAGCCCGCCCTCGACGAACAGGCCCCGCCAGGCGGTGACCGCCGCGCACGGCAGGGTCGCCGCCTCCTCCGCGGAATAGCCGGCGGGCGCCCGGGTCAGGGCGGTCTCGGCCACGCAGACGTACTCGCTGGCATAACCGTCGACGGTGTCGCCGGGCACGCAGCCCCAGGTGCTGGCGGTATCCGGCTCGCCGGACAGCCATAGCGGGAAGAAGGTCGCCATCACGGCGTCGCCGGCGGCGAATCCGGTCACGCCGTCGCCGACCTCGACCACCTCGCCGGCGACGTCCGACATGGGAATGCGGCCGTCGTCGGCCGGCAGCGCCCCGGTGACTACCAGGTAATCGTGGAAATTGAGGGAGCTGGCCGCGGCCTTGACCAGGACCTCGCCGGGGCCCGGACGGGGGTCCGCGGCCTCACCCACCTGCAGGTTATCCAGGCCGCCCGGGGCCTTGACCCGTATCGCTTTCATTATCGCGCCTCCTCCTGGCGATGAACCAATGTCGCCGGCCGATTCTGCCGCAAGGTCGATAGTCACACACTACCCGCCGGGCGGCCGGCGGGTAGTTCCGGCCCCCGCCGGCGACAGCGCCCGCGGCTGCCCGCGGGTCGAAAAAAGTGAACATTATTGGCGATATCCGGCGGTATACCGTCATGCGGCGATTTTTTGACGCTCTGTCGCGGCGCAGCATACCGCCCGATCACACCCAGAAACCGGCCTTCCGCCGCGCTCGGCCGAAAGACCCCGATTTGACGGGGGATTGACGCTCCACGAGAGCGCGACATAGGTCACGTTTGCCCGTCCCCCGAGAGCCTGCCGAGCCCGAACCCCAAAGCCTTTCGACCCTTCCGGGGCCGTGCGAAGCTGGTCTGACCGCCAAAACAAGGGCGGTTCCACTATTTCAAAGCAATAGGAGTCTCAGCATGCAAACTATCAAGGAATCCGTTCTCAAGAGCGACGAGGAGACGGGCGGCCTGCGGGACGAGAGCCTGCCGTTCGCGGTGACCCTGGTCCAGGACGAGACCGACCTGGACAAGGCCCTGCGCATACGGCATTCGGCCTACGGCCGGCATGTCCCGGAGCTGGCCGACACGCTCGACAAGCCCGAGCACTACGATCACGAGCCGGGCGTCGTCGTCCTGCTGGCGCAATCCAAGCTCGACGGCGAACCGCTCGGCACCATGCGTATCCAGACCAACCAGTACGGACCGCTGGCGCTGGAACAGTCGGTCACCCTGCCCGACTGGCTGCAGGGCCGGCGGCTGGCCGAGGCGACCCGCCTGGGTATCGCCCGCGGCCGCATCGGACGCATGGTGAAGATCGCGATGTTCAAGGGGTACTATCTCTACTGCCGCCAGAACGACGTCGACTGGATGGTGATCACGGGGCGCGCGCCCCTGGACCGCCAGTACGACGCCCTGCAGTTCCAGGATGTGTTCCCGGACCGCGGCTTCATCCCGATGCGTCACGTGGGCGACATCCCGCACCGGGTGATGGCCCTGGAGGTGGCATCGGTCGAGCCCGGCTGGCGCGCGGCGGGACATCCGCTCTACGACTTCTTCTTCCGGACGCGGCACGATGACATCCGCGTGAGCACGGATCCGCTGACGGAACTGGAGTCGGAGGCGGAAGCCCTGTCACTGGCAACCGGACAGCGCACGCTGTCGAACTGACCCCCCCCCTGGACACCGGCCGGCGGCGCCGCCGCCGGCCGGCTTTCACGCGGCATCCGGGCGCTGCGGCAAATCATTGATGCGTAAGCTGTCTCGGGCGTTTATTCTATCTCTCCGGAGACACGCGCAGCAGGGTGCCGAAATCCGAGTCTTTTCCACAGAGCGGGTCACTGCCGCGACCGACCGGCTGCTGGTCGCCATCGCCTACTACGCGGTGCCGGCGGCGATCGTCCTGTTGTCCGCGGCGGCCGTGGTCTCCAGCGACAGCCTGATCGAGCCGCCGCAACAGCGGGCGCTGACCTTCCGCGTGTTGCCCGACCCCGACGCGGCCCTGAACCCGGCCGAAGCCGTCCGCCGGCTCGGCGACCAACCGCTGGTGGCCCATGTCGACACGCACCGGGCCGAGCACCCGTTCTGGATCGAATTGCCGCTGACGGAGCTCCCGCGGCGCCACACCGTGCTCGAGCTGGCGTCCCGACACGCCCGCGACGCCACCTGCTGGCGCGCCGACGACCTGGACACGCTGGGCAGCGCCGACCGCGCCGGCACCACGGGCGCGATGCGTCACGCCCGGGGCGGCTACGCGCTGCAACTTGCGGCACCACCGGAACGGCCCGCCGCCGTGCTCTGTCGCGTCACCCATTCGGGCCCCGCGCGGATCACCGCCAACGCCTGGCCGCCCCGCGCGCTGCATCAGGCGGAACACGATTTCCAGCGCGGCGCCGGACTGCTGACCGGCGGCCTCCTGACCCTCGCCTTCTTCTCCGTGATCATGGCCGCCATCAACCGCGAGGCGCGCTACATGCTGCTGGCGGGCTGGCTGGTGCTGAACCTGCGCATGAGCGGTCTGTCGCTGGGCTGGGACACCCACTGGCTGGGTGTCGCGGTGCCGCCGGACTGGCTGTCGAGCATGCGCCAGATCACGATCTCGCTCTACTACCTGGTCACGTACACGCTGTTCAGCCAGTTCTTCAAGTCCGATCTGCCGCGGGTCGGCTATAGCTGGCTGCTGCGCATCGGCCAGTGGTCGACCCTATTCCTGCTCGCGTTCGCGCTGGCGGTGCCGTACGCCACCTACCTGCCGGTGATGTGGGCCACGGTCGCCATGGGCATCGCCATCATGCTGTTCCTGGTGGGCCGCACCCTGCTGATCACCCGCTCGCGCACCGCGATCTGGTACAGCGCCGCGCTGGCGGTGGTGTTCGTGGCCTATTTCTCCGAGATCATCGCCGCGGCGCTCGACTTCAAGCTGCTGATCCACACGCTCAACGGCGTGACCGCCGCCCTGGCCTCCAGCGTGCTGGTGGTCCTGGCACTGGCCGAGCAGTTGCGCACCGAGAAGCGCGAACGCATCCGTGCCCAGGAGGCGCTGGGCCGCACCTACGAGGCCACCCCGATCGGACTGTTCACACTCGACGGCGACGGCCGATTCCAGCGCACCAACACGGCGATGCAGTCGATCCTGGGCATGGCCTGCCCCGCACGCGCGGGCGAGCGCTGGTCGGACCACTTCGAGTCCGGTGCCTGGCAAAACCTGCGGACGATCGCGGCCCAGCCCGGCGGCGGCGAGACCGAGCTGCGCGGCCTGCCCGACGAACACGGCAAACGCCCCTGGTACCTGGTGCGCGCCCTGCGTAGCGGCGACCACATCGAGGGTTCGCTGCAGGACATCACGGCACGGGTCGACGCCACCGAGCGGCTGCGCTTCCTGGCCAACCACGACCTGTTGACCGGCACCTACAACCGCCACGGCATCGAGGCGGCCCTGGAGCAGGCCGCGCCCGACGCGGCGCAGAGCCGGCCCGTGGCCGTGGCCTTCCTGGACCTGCAGCGCTTCAAGCTGATCAACGACCTGTACCGCTCGCAGGCCGGCGACGAGGTGCTCAAGCAGGTCGCCGGGCGCATCCGCAACGCACTCGGCGAAAACCACGACCTCGGCCGCATCGGCGGCGACGAGTTCCTGCTGGTGCTGCGCGACACCCCGATCGACGAAGCGGCCCGGATCGGCGAGCGCGTGCTCGGCGCCATTGGCGACAAGCCCTACCGGTTCGGCAACCAGCGGCTGCAAGTGAAGGCCAGCATGGGCGTGATCGAGTTCACCCCGGACATGAGCACCGCCGGCGTGATCTCGGCCGCGCAACGGGCGTGCCGCGAGGCCAAGCGCGGTCATGCCGGGCCGCTGGTGGTGTACGACCGCGACGCGTCCGCGTTCCGCGAGAGCGAGGAAGAGCTCGGTCTGATCAAGCTGCTCGGCGAACGCCGCCTGCCGTCGGGCCTGTACCTGGTGATGCAGCCGCTGCTGTCCCTGCGCCGGCCGGACGAGTCGCTCAACTTCGAGATCCTGCTGCGCATGAAAGACGACGACGGCAATCCGGTGCCCGTCGGCAAGGTGCTGGAGGCCGCCGAGGCCAGCGGCAACATGGCGCGCCTGGACAAATGGGTGCTCACCCGCACGCTGGAGTGGCTGGAGCGCCACCTGCCGTCACTGCCGCGCACGCAGTTCGTCAGCGTCAACTTCAGTGGCGCCTCGCTCAACGACCAGAGCTTCGTGGCGGATGTCCTGGCCATCCTCGCCCGGCACAAGGCCGTGGTGCCGTACCTGTGCATCGAGATCACGGAGGGCGTGGCCCTACACGACCTGCAGTACGCCAGCAGCTTCGTGCAACGCCTCAAGGAAGTCGGCGCCAAGATCGCCCTGGACGACTTCGGCGCCGGCTATACCTCGTTCTCCTACCTGCGCAATCTGCAGGCGGACGCCCTCAAGATCGACGGCTCCTTCGTGCGCAGCATGAACCACCATCCCGCCAACGTGGCGATCGTCGCCGCGATCGTGGAGCTGGCGCACAACCTGGGCATGCGCAGCGTCGCCGAGGGCGTGGAGGACGCGGCCACGCTGGAGACCCTCGCCGAGATCGGGGCCGATTACGTGCAGGGCTATGTCGTGGCCCGTCCGG
The DNA here is from genome assembly GCF_040361335.1 of Salinisphaera sp. PC39. Classification (NCBI taxonomy): domain Bacteria; kingdom Pseudomonadati; phylum Pseudomonadota; class Gammaproteobacteria; order Salinisphaerales; family Salinisphaeraceae; genus Salinisphaera; species Salinisphaera sp. PC39. Next base: position 14,942 of record NZ_APNM01000017.1, read on the forward strand.
GGCCGCTGGACACGGCCCTGACCGCCGAGTCCACCACGAGCTTCATCGAGGACCCGGACCTGGTGCGGCACATCCGCGAGCTGGCGGCGGCCCCGCCGGCCGGCGACGGCCGCGACACCGGCAATTACCACTAGTGTCCCGTCTCACAAGCAACCTTGCGTTGCGCGCGGCCCTCGCCCTCATGAGACAAGAAACCTGTGAGACGGGACACCGGGCCAACGCGCGGCCGCGCTTGCCGGCCGCCCCCGGAATGAGGCACAACAGGAGGCCGAGCGCACGAGGGCGACATCCATCTTCGCCACGAGGAGCCCCGAATGGCCTCAACCCCGCACCCGCTGGACCGACTCTGGCGGACCTTCATCTCCGGCCTGGTCACGGTCATCCCCATCCTGGTGACCGTCTACCTGTTGATCTGGGCCAGCCGCACCGCGGAGCGCTTCTTCCGCCCGCTGGTCAAGCTGGTGCTGCCGGACGCCTGGTACGTGCCGGGACTCGGCATCGCCGTGGCCGTCGTGTTCGTGCTGCTGGTCGGCGCCTTCCTCCAGGCCTGGCTGTTCGAACGGCTGGTCGGATTGGGCGATCGCCTGCTGGAGCGCATCCCCCTGGTGAAGACGGTCTACACCGGCGTGCGCGACCTGATGCAGTTCCTGTCCTCGTCGCGCGAGGAGTCGCAGATGCGGCAGGTGGTGCTGGTACGGGTCCAGGAGGACATCCACGTGATCGGCTTCGTCACCGACGACCGCCCGCAACGGACCCTGCCCGAACTCGCCACGGAAGCCGGCGAGGACACCGACCTGGTGTCCGTGTACCTGCCGATGGGCTACCAGATCGGCGGCTACACCCTGTACCTGCCCCGGAACCGGGTGCGGCCGCTGGACCTGACCATCGAGGAGGCCATGCGCCTGGTGCTGACCGCCGGCGTCAACCGCCCCGCGCGGCGGCAGGGCTGAGGAGGCCCCGGCGATGCTCGTCACCCTGCTCCTGATCGCGGTCACCTGCGCGGTATCCATCACCTGCTTCAGCAACCGCGGGATGCTGGAATCGCTGCTGTTCTGGCCGCCCGCGGTGGCGCGCGGCGAGTTCCACCGTTTCGTCACCCACGGCTTCGTGCACGCCGACGGCCAGCACCTGCTGTTCAACATGGTGACGCTGTTCTTCTTCGGCCGCGCGGTGGCGCCGTTCTTCGAGCGCGCCACCGGCCCGGCCGGGTTCCCGGTGTTCTACCTGGCGGGCATCGTAGTCGCGATCCTGCCCAGCTACCTGCGCCACCGGCGCGACCCGGGCTATCGCAGCCTGGGTGCCTCGGGCGCGGTGTCGGCGGTGCTGTTCGCCTACATCCTGATGGCGCCCTGGTCCATCATCTATGTCTTCGTGGTGCCGGTGCCGGCGATCCTGTTCGCCGCGGCCTACACCGCCTACGGCTTCTACGCCGGGCGGCTCGGCGCCGACAACGTCAACCACAGCGCCCACCTCTGGGGCGCGGGCTACGGCATGCTCGCCGCGTTGATCGTCGAGCCCCGGCTCGGACCCCACTTCATCGAGCGTCTGCTGTCGCCGGGTTTCCTGTCGTGACGGCGGCCGCGTCCGCCGGGGCCTTGATCGTGATCGGGGTATCCGGCGTGCCGGCGTAGAACACCACGATCTCGGCCGGGCCGTCGCCGGTGTTACGGCCCGCGTGCCACTTGCCGACCAGTTCCACGATCGAGTCGCCCGCCGACAGGTGCAGGGTCTCGCCCGCGGGCGTCTCCACCGCGAGCTCGCCGCGCAGCAGCACGCCGGCATTGATCACCGGGTGCTTGTGCAGCGGCAACCGCGTGCCCGCCGGGATGCGGATGCGCAGCACCGTGATCTCGGCCGCGCCGGCCGGATACGCCGGGAGGGCATCGCCGTTCCAGCTCTCCCCGGTCTTGGCCAGTGTCTCCACCTCGATCCCGCCGCCGTCCTCGTGACCCGCCGCGGGCACGGCAAGCGCCGCCAGCAGGCAAAGCATCGTCCACTTGCGTCGCATGAATCGGTCCCCTGTCGTGCCGGCGCGCCCGTCGCGCCGCTACCGGGTGATCGGCGGACACCGGCCGCAATTGAGTCCTGGACGCAACCGCTCGCCCAGGCGATATCATCGGGTGGCACCCAACCACCGAGCCGGCCGTGAGTATCCTGCAGCTTCCGCACGCCATCCCCGAGGTCATCCTGATCGACTGGCACGCCACCCTGGTCGACACCCACGACGCCATGTACCACGCCGTCGACGACGTGCTGCCCAAGCTGGAGGAACTGGGCCTGATGGAACGGCTGCTGGAGCCGGAGGACTCCAAGACCCTGGAGGATGCCAAGCTGCTCAAGTACGTGCGCGAGCACCGCCGGCTGCACCCCAAGGTCAAGGCCCAGCGCAAGATTTCGCGCACCGACATCTTCGAGGTACTGTTCGGCGCCGACGCCGACGCCAAGGTCCGCGCGCACGCCGCCTTCGACGATGCCTACCGCAACTACGTGGGCCATGTGGAACCGCTGGAGCCCGACATCCGGCCCCAGCTCGAGCACCTGCGCGAGCTGGGGATCACCCTGGGGCTGATCTCCAACCGCAACCGCGATTTCATGGAGCACGAGCTGGCCATCGTCGACGGCACCGGCTGGGCCGACCTGTTCGACACCATGGCCTGCGGCAACGACGTCGAGCACCGCAAGCCGTTCCCGGACCTGCTGCTCAAGGCCCTGGAGAACCTGGGCCATCCGGCCGACGAGACCTGCTGGTACGTGGGCGACAGCACCACCGACGTGATCGCCGCCAAGCGCGCGCACGTCGCCGCGGTCTTCTACAACGGCGCGCACTGGGACCGGGCCTGGCTGGACAAGATATTCCCCGGCACCACGCGGCATCCGCACCAGCCGGACGCGGTGGTCGACAGCATCCCGGACCTGGTCCGGCTCGCACGCCACATGCTGGCCCAGGGCAAGCGCGTGGCGCGCGCCCGGGACTGAGCCACGACCCCCGGCATTGTCCGGGGAGCGGATGATGTCGTACGCGAGCGCAATCCGGGCGTTTCCCGGGTTGTGAACGAGCGTTCAGGCAATATACCGTTTTACCTGCGTCAAGCGAAAAGGAGATTGCACGCATGCGAAACCATAAAACCCTGATCGCGGCACCGTTGGCGGTGCTGCTGGGCAGCGCGCTGACCGCCGGTTGCGGCGGCAGTAGCGGGGGGAGCGACAACGACGACGGCTCGGCCACGATCGGCGACGCGGTGCTCTTCGGCGCCACCGACGGCACCACCGGCGTCGAGTTGTGGAAGACCGACGGCACCGCGGACGGCACCTCGCTGGTGCGCGACATCAACCCGGCCGGCGATTCCGATCCGTTCAACTTCGTGGTCCTGGACGGCATCGCCTTCTTCACCGCCGACAACGGCGCGGGCGAGGAAGTCTGGCGCTCCGACGCCACCCAGTCGGGCACGCGGATGCTCAAGGACATCAACCCGGCGGGCAGCTCGGACCCGAGCGACCTCGCGGTCTCGCAGGGGCGGCTCTACTACCGGGCGAACGACACCGTCACCGGCTTCGAACCCTGGGTCTCGGACGGCACCTCCGCCGGCACCGAGCAGCTCAAGGACATCAGTCCGGGCGGCAGCAACTCCAACGGCCGCTTCGCCGGCGAGGCCGGCGGCATGACCATCCTGGCCGCGAGCAGCCCGGGCGCCGGCTACGAGCTGTGGAAGACCGACGGCACCGAGGAAGGCACCGAGCTGATCAAGGACATCAATCCCGACGGCGGCGCCTACCTGCAGAACTTCGGCGAGTTCGACGGCGAGCTCTACTTCGGCGCCGAGGACGGCAGCACCGGCAACGAGCTGTGGAAGACCGACGGCACCGAGGCCGGCACCACGCTGGTCGCGGACCTGGTCGACGGGGCGACGGGTTCGTTCCCCAACGGCGGCCGCGAGTTCGCCGCGGTCGGCGACGTGCTGTTCTTCACCGCCGATACCGACGGCGACCCGGACAACGATGACGTCGCGCTGTGGAAGACCGACGGCACCGAGGCCGGCACCACGCTGGTCGCGGAGATCAATGCCGGCGGCAACGACCGCGTGCGCGGCCTGACGGCCTATGACGGCCGCCTGGTGTTCGAGGCCGACGACGGCACCAACGGATCCGAGCTGTGGATCAGCGACGGCACCGAGGCCGGCACGACCATGGTGAAAAACATCTTCGCCGCGGGCGGCAGCTCGTTCCCGGCCATCGCCGGATTAACCGAGTACGGCGGCGAACTCTACTTCACGGCCCAGGACGCCGGCGTCCTGAACTACGAGGTCTGGAAGACCGACGGCACCGAGGCCGGCACCGTGCAGGTGGCCGACATCGGGGCCGGCGTGACCGGCTCGGGTCCCGGCAACTACCGGCCGATCGCGGACGGCGTGCTGTTCACGGCCGACGACGGCGTCACCGGCTGCGAACTGTGGCGCACCAACGCGGCCGGCGACGACGCCAGCCAGGTGCGGGACATCAACGAGGGGGCCGACGACGGCTTCCCGGGTGCCTGCGACATCGACTGACGGCGTTTCCGCGCCATCGTACCGACGGGGCCGGCGCCAGCCGGCCCCGTTTTTCGTTCGGGGCGGGTATCGGCCTCAGGCGTCGCCGGCGGCGGCCTCGGCCGCCACCTCGGCGTCGAAATCGCCCGCCGGGGCGGCGCCGCCCTGGAGCGCGGCGAACATCTTCGGATAGTAGTGCGCGAACGCCGAGAACAGCTCGTCCACCGGCAGGTCGGAGACCGGCTGGCGGGTCGTCAGGTACTCCATGTGGCGCTGGCCGGCGTTGTCGAACTCGTGGAACACCGAGTCCTCGCGGCCGTCCCACTCCAGCGGCTTCACGCCGGCCTTCTCGCACAGGCCCAGGTTGAAGGCCGGCGTGCACTTCACCCAGCGGCCGTCCAGGTGCATCTCGGTGAACCCGTGGTAGCGGAACACGTCCGTGCCCATCAGTTCGTACAGCCGCGCCGAGGTCAGGTGGTTGCGCACGTCGGCGAAGCCGAGACGGGTGGGGATGCCCGCGGCCCGGCCCGCGGCCGCCAACAGCACCGCCTTGCCGATGCAGTAGTGGCGTCCGGCCGCCAGCACGCGGCTGGCGATCAGCGAGTCGGCGTCCGGGCGACAACTGTACGGGTCGTAGCGGATGCCGTCGCGCACCCGGTAGTACAGGGCCACGGCGCGCTCGCGCGGGTCGGTCGCGTCACCGACGGTCTCCTCGACGAACGCCCGGATCGCGGGGTGCTCGCTGTCGAGGTAACGGGTCGGTCCCAGGCAGTCCTCGGGGCCGGGGTCCCGGATAATGGTTTGATCGCTCATGGGGCTTGCGGCGGGTATGCCGCGTGTCGGGGTCGTTGTATCCATTCTACCACTCAGGCCGAAGCCGCCAGGGCCTGTTCCAGGTCCGCAATCAGGTCGTCCACGTGCTCGATACCCACCGACAACCGGACCATGTCCGGGGTCACGCCGGCCGACCGCAATTCCTCGTCGTTGAGCTGGCTGTGGGTGGTGGAGGCCGGCATCGCCGCGCAGCTCTTGGCGTCGCCGATGTTCACCAGCCGGATGAACAGCTCGAGCGAATCGTAGAAACGCACCCCGGCCTCGCGGCCGCCCTCGATGCCGAAACTGAGGATGCCGGAGGCGCGGCTGCCCATGTACTTGCGGGCCAGGGCGTGATCGCGGTGATCCGGCAGGCCGGCGTAGCTCACCCAGGTGACGCGCGGATGCGCCCGCAGGTACTCGGCGATCCAGAGGGTGTTCTCGCAGACCCGGTCCATGCGCAGGCTCAGGGTCTCCAGCCCCTGCAGGAACAGGAAGGCGTTGAACGGGCTCATGGCGCCGCCCATGTTGCGCAGCGGCACCACCCGGGCGCGGGTCACGAAGGCCGCTTCGCCGACATCCTTGGCGTAGTTGACGCCGTGATACGACGGGTCGGGCTCGGTCAACAGCGGGAAGCGCTCGGCGTGCTCCAGCCAGGGGAAGCGCCCCGAGTCCACGATCACGCCGCCGATGCTGGTGCCGTGGCCGCCGATGTACTTGGTGGCCGAATGCACCACGATGTCGGCGCCATGCTCGAACGGCCGCACCAGGAAAGGCGTGGGCACGGTGTTGTCCACGATCAGGGGCAAACCGTGGGCGTGCGCGATCTCCGCCAGCCGTTCGAGGTCGGCGACGTTGCCGGAGGGGTTGCCGATCGACTCGCAATAGACGGCCCGAGTGCGGTCGTCGATGCGCGCGGCGATGCCGTCGAAGTCGGTCATGTCGACGAAACGCACCGCCATGCCCTGGCGCGGCAGGGTGTGCGCGAACAGGTTGTAGGTCCCGCCGTAGAGCTCGCTGATGGACACGATGTTGTCGCCGGCCTGCGCGATGGTCTGGATCGCGGCGGTGATCGCCGCCGCGCCCGAGGCCATGGCGAGCGCGCCCACGCCGCCCTCCAGCGCCGCGACGCGCTGCTCCAGGACGCCGCAGGTGGGATTCATCATGCGGCTGTAGATATTGCCGGGCACCTTCAGGTCGAACAGGTCCGCGGCGTGTTGCGCGTTGTCGAAGGCGTAGGACGTGGTCTGGTGGATCGGCACCGCGACGGCCTTCTGCTCGTCGGGTTCGTAGCCGTGGTGCAGCGCGATGGTTTCGGGCTTCATGTTCGGGTCGGTCCTCGGTTGACGGTCAGGGGGCGGCGAAGGCGGCGGCCAGCTCGTCCACGATATCGGCCGCGGGCCGGATGTCCTTGATCCGGGTCACGCCCTCGCCGGCGTACAGCGGCGCCACCTCGGTGCGCGGCGCCATCCCGCGACTGAGCGGGAACGGCGAGAAGAACGGCAGGCGCGGGTGCTCGGCCCGCACCAGCGCCGAGCCCACGCTCAGGGGCAACAGCCGGCTCGGCGCCTCGCTCAACGTGTTGAGCCGCGCCAGCCAACGCGGGCCGCGACCGTCGCCGCGGCACCAGCGGCGCGTCGCGGCGTTGGGCGCCACCCGGTGCGGCGCCTGCCAGCCGAAGCCGAACAGGTCGGTGTACAGGGTGTCCCGCGCATCCAGGAGCTGCTGCTTGTAGGCGTCGTGCGCGTTCGACTCCGGCGTGAGCAGGAAACGGGTGCCCACCGCGACGCCGTCCGCGCCCAGCTCAAGCGCCCGGCGCGCCGAGGCCGCGTCGTATATCCCGCCGGCGGCCAGCACCGGCAGGTCGGGATGCGCCGGTCGCAACCGCGACAGCACCTCCGGCAACAGCACGTCCAGGCGTTCGGTCGAGCGCACGTGGCCGCCGGCCTCCACGCCCTGCACGATCAGTGCGTCGGCGCCGTCGTTGACGACCGCCTGGGCCTCGTCCGCCGTGCCCACCTGGTACACCACGTAGCTGCCGGCCGCCTTGAGTTCGCGCACGACCGCGGGATCGTGGCCGTAGAACACCGACACCACCGGCACGCGCTGGTCCACGCAGGCCCGCACATGCCCGCGCCGCAACAGCGGCATCAGGAGGTTGGCGGCGAACGGCGTCTCGCCCAGGGCCTCGCGGCTACGCGCGATCTCCGCCGCGAACTCGCGTTCCGGCATGATCCCGATCGTGCCCAGCCCGCCGGCCCGCGACACCGCGATCGCCAGATCGGCCGTGGAGATCCCGCCGCCCAGGGCCGCCTGAACGATGGGCCGACGCAATCCCAGCGATGCATACCAAGACATGTCTCGATCTCCGCGGACCACTCGATTGCGAATCATGACACGACTTCCCGGGACCGGGGCGACCTCGCCCCGGTCCCGGCATCGGAGTAATGTGCGGACATGCCGCGGTGACGCCACCGGCAACCCAACTTTCGATAGGGGCGATACGCGAGCCAGGATGCACAGTGGATGCGGCGGCCGCCCGCCCCCGGAACCGGGGCGGCGCGGTCGCCGGGGGAACCGCCGCGTCAGATGGCGGGATACGGAAACGCGGCCGCGAAGCGATATCGTGCCGATGTCCGCCGCGGGCCGTGCGGAGATATAACGATGCAAACAATGTGGCGAGAGGCCCGGGATGTCCCGGGGACCGCCAACGGCGGCGGTCGCGTGGATGAGACAGGCCACCGACTGGCGAGGCCCCGCCTCCGGGCCCCGGACGACCTGCTTCGGCGGCGGCGCCGGATCGTGGAGATCGTGGCCCCGGCCGGCTACGGCAAGACCACCCTGCTCGGCGCCTGGCGGCGCGAATTGTCGGACCGCGGCGGCCGCATCCTGCCGGTGCCCCTCGACGAGGCGCATCGCGACCCGATACGGCTGCTGCTGGATCTCTACGCGGGCCTGACCGGCGACGACGATCGGGTTTCCTTCGAGAATCGCGATGTCGGCCTGGAATGCGTCACCGCCGAGCTGCAGTCCGGGGACCGCCCGCTGATCGTCATGTTCGACGATGTCCACCTGTTGGAGGACAGCGAGGCCGAGGCGGTCCTGGCCTGGCTGTGCCGCAACCAGCCCGATCACGTGGACCTGCTGTTCGCGGGCCGCGAACAGACCCGCCTGCCCCTGCGGGGCCGGTTGCTGGAGAACCAGCTCCGGCGGCTCGGCGTATCGGACCTGGCGCTGAGCCGCGAGGAGACCGCCGCCTTCCTCAACGACATCCACGGCCTGGACCTGGACGACGCCGGCATCGATATCCTCTATCAGCGAACCGAGGGCTGGCCCGCCGCCCTCCAGCTCGCCGCCCTGGCGCTGGCCGGCGCGCGCGACCGCAAGGCGTTCATCGTCGGATTCGGCGGCTCCCACCGCGATGTGACCGACTATCTCGCGGAGGCGATCCTGGAGAACCTGGACCGCGAAGAGGTGGACTTTCTGCTGCGCATCTCCGTGCTCGACCGGATCAGCGCCGAGGTGGCCCAGCGCCTCACCGGGGAGGAAGCGCCCCAACTGCGGCTGGAATCGCTGGAGCGCCGCAACCTCTTCCTGGTGCCGCTGGACGACTACCGTGCCCGCTACCGTTTCCACGCCCTGTTCAGCGATTTCCTGCGCGCGCGCTTCAAGGCCCGCGAGCCGCGCGAATGGCGCCGCTGCCTGATGCTGGCGGAGGACTGGTCGCTGGCGCGCGGCGACCATGCCGCCGCCATCGAGTACGCCCTGCGCGTCGAGCGCCACGAACGGGCGGCCGAGATCCTGGCCGGCTACGCCGAGACCCTGGTCCACAAGCTCGGTCGCCACAGCCTGCTGATGGGCTGGATCGAGCGCATCCCGGACCACATCCTGGCGCGCTATCCGCGCATCCAGATCCATCTGTCCTGGTCGTACAACTTCGAGCGCCGCCATGCCGAGTCGGACGCCGTCCTGCGTCAACTGGAGGCGGCCGCCGGCGGCGGCGACGCGGCCGCCCGTCAAGCCATGCTCGCCGAGATCGAGTGCGCGCGCGAACTCAACGAGCTCAGCCGCGCCGGGCTGGACGACCATGCCGATCACGGCCTGGCCCTGGCGCAGTCGTGGCTGGAACGCTGGGACCGGGCGGAGGATTATCAGTACGGCGCCGCGCACGTGGTCCTGGGGTACGGCCTCAAGACCCGCAACGACCACGAGGGTGCGATGGCGGCCGCCGCCCGCGGCAAGGAGCACTACGCCCGCGCCGACAGCCCCTACGGTCTGGCCTGGTGCGACATCGTCCACATCCTGGCGCTGATGAAGATGGGGCGGTACCGCGCGGCCCGGGCCGCGGCACGGGACGCCCTGGATAGCTGCCGGCGCCGACTCGGGCCGGCCTCGCACTCGCGCAGCATGCTCTCGGCCCTTCTGGCCGCGGTCGCGTACGAGTTGGACGATCTGGCGGAAACCCGCGCCGCCCTCGATCACGGCATGCGCTTCCTGGCCACCCAGACCGCGATCGACCCGATCATATGCGGCTACATCACCCTGGCCCGGTTACTCGCCACGGAAGGCGACCCGGAGGCGGCCTGCGAGGTCCTCCGCGAGGGCGAGGCCTGCGGCGCGCGCCGCGACGCCCCGCGGCTGATCGGCTCGCTCGTGGGCATGCGCGCCCTGATCCTGCTGCGCAGCGGCAACCCGGCGGCGGCGGAGAGCCTGTTCGCGTCCGACGCCATGTCCCTCGAGGGCGCCCCCGAGGAGTACCGTGACATGCTGCGGGACAAGCGCGGGCGCCTGGGCGCCCGTCTGGCCCTGGCCCAGGGCGATACCCAGGCCGCCCTGGAGGCGATCCGCGCCCCCCTGCACCATGCCCGCAAGAGCGGCCAGCGACGCAAGCACGTCGAACTGCTGATCCTTCGCCATCTCGCACGGCTGCAGACCGGCGACGAGCAGGGGGCCCTGGAAACGCTCGAGTCCGCCGTGCGGATCGCCTCCTCGGAAGGACTCAAGCGTGTGTTCATCGACGAGGGGCCGGTGCTCATGCGCCAACTCGCCCTGCTCGCCGAGTCCCGGCGCAACAGTCAGTCCAGCCCCGAGGGCGATGTGTCCCTGGCTTGGCTGGAATCCCTGCTCGACACCTGGAACCCGAGCCAGGCGGGACCGGCGGCCGACCACGATACCGGCCTGCTCGAACCCCTGACCCGGCGCGAGACCCAGATCCTGCGCATGATCGACTCGGGGCTCTCCAACAAGGAGCTGGCGGCCACCCTGTTCCTCACCGAGGGCACGGTGAAATGGCATTTGCACAACATCTACGGCAAGCTCGCCGTGCGCAACCGCAACGGCGCCACCAGCAAGGCGCGCCGGCTGGGGCTACTGGCCTGAGCGGCCGGGGCCGGCGTCAGCCGGCCCGCAGCCGCCGCCAGGCGGCGAAGCCGATCGCGCCCGCCGCGAGGGGCACCAGCACGATGCCGACGATGAACAGGTTGTAGTTGATGTCGTTGTTGGTGCCCAGGCCGTAATCCAACCCGCGGCCGCCGAACAGCGCGCCGCTGAGCGAAGCGACGGTGTTCACCCACGCGGTGACGATGACCGCGACGGTGACGAAGCCGGCCAGCCTCGCGCCCATCGCCAGGCGGGCGCCGATACCCGCCACCGCCAGGCACATGATGCCGTTGATGATCCCCTCCAGGTGGGTCATCTTCCAGCGCGCGATGGAACCGGGGATCTCCCAATGCCCGATCAGCGGCAGGGTCACGCCCCAGAGCTCCACGCCGGTCTCGACGAAGGCCAGCGGGAAACCGGCCACTAGGCCGATCATGAACACGGCCACGCCGTGCAGCACCAGGTGATATTGCATGCGTTCGGTCATGCCGTGACCTCCTTCTTGCAGGGCACCGGCCCGCGCGCCATGCGCGAGGTATCCAGCAGGGCGACACCGCCCGCGTCGGCATCGTAGAGGGCCACCCATTCGTCGACCCAGGCCGGGTCCGGGACGCGTTCCGGCCGATGCCACGGCAGGGCCCCGTGCAGGATCTTGGGCAACGACCAGCACAGGACCCGGAACATCAGCCAGCGGCTGCGCCAGCGCGAGCGCCGGCTGCGGTCGAGACCGTCGATGCGCATCATGCGATGGAAGGCCCGCCGGCTGCGGCCGATGGTGTGGGCGATCGTCCGGAACAGCATGTAGACCCGGTACAGGTAGCCGCCGGGCGTGCCGCCGTAGAAGTACTGATAGATGTAGAAGGCCGACGTCTTGTGCTCCAGTTCCTCCACGAAATGCCAGAGCACCAGCGAGCTGACGGCGGGGTCGGCCCCCTCGAAGAAATGGCGCCGGTGGCGCACCAGCATGTGCCCCAGGGCCAGGGCCATGGTCTCGAAGCCGGCCGTGTAACCGAGCCGGAAGCGCAGGTCGCGTTCCCGGAAGCTAGCGTAATCCGCCTCCAGCCGGCGCTCGTACTCGCGCAGCTCGCCGTACCCCTGCCCGATCACGATCTCGTTGAAGTTACGGTGCTGGCGGAAATGGTTGGCCTCCTGACCGATGTAGGCCCGCGCCTCGTCGGCCAGCGCGGGGTCCTCGATCATCGGCAACACCGCGCGTACCGAGTCGATCAGAAACGGTTCCAGATAAGGCATCAGCAACGAGCAGGCATTGACGATCTGGCTCCATTCCGGTTTGTCCGGGTGCCAGTGCACCCGGAGGTCATCCGGATACTTGAACTGGATCCGGCGGACGGTGATCTCGCGTTGCTCTGACGGCATGACTTCCCTCCGGGGGACGTGTCGCGTCCCGCTTGTATGCGTCATGGCCAGTGTCGGGCAGCCGCCCACCGGTCGTACCCTATCCTTCGTAGTGTTTGCGGGAATCGCATCGCGACCCTCGCCGCCCCGCCCGACCCCGGCAAGCACGACGCACGACGGCGCCCGGGCATCCCTTCCTTTCGTTAGGCTGATCGCCGTGCCGGGAGGCGTAGGCTGAAGCGATCCGACGCGACACGTGTCGGCGCGAATACCGACCCGAGCGGGCCGGCGAGCCCGTCCCATGACAAGGAGGACGTCATGAAACGCATTCTCGGCATACTCACCCCGTTGCTGCTGACCCTGGGCGCGAGCGGCGCCTCCGCCCAGGACGCCGGCAACCTGCTGGCGGCCGTGGACCACGCGGTCGCCAACGTCAATACACTCTCGCAGGGCCTTCTGACCGGCGACGCCGCCGGATCGGTCGACGGCGCCGGGGCGCTGGCGACGGACCTGGTCGGCGACCTTGCCGACGGCACGCCGCTGGAATCCGTGCTGGGCGACGACATCGCCGGATCCGGCCTGCTCGCGCAACCGCTGCTCGACGGCGCCGCCCCGCAACTCGGCGCCCTCGTGGCACCGCTCGCGGATGCGGGCGCACCGCTGATCGCCGTGGTGCGCTCGCCGGCATTGCTCGCCACCTTGCCGGTGGTGCAAGGCGAGGACCTCAGCTTTCTCGGCGTGTACGACAGCCTCGGCGAGAACCTGGGCAGCAGCGGCGTGCCCCTGGACCTGATCGACGACTTGCTGAGGGTCGACCTGCTCGGACCGGGAGACGGCGACGGCGGCGGGGTGCTCCTGCCGGTCTTCGGCGGCGCCGGCGCGACCGGTCCCGCGCTGCTGGTCGAACTGGCCGGGACCGTCGAGTCCCTGCCCGGCAATGTCGGCGGCACCTCGCTGCTCTCGCGGGACCTGCTGCGGCTGGTCGATTTCGCGACCTCGAACCCGCTCGCGGACGGCAGCCTGCCGGTGCCGCTCCTGGGCCTGGTGATCGGCAACGGCAGCGCGCTGCCGCTGGCGGGGGCCCTGCCCGGACTCGATCCGTCGCAGTTGCCGCTGCCGACGGACGACCTGGACGCGGGCACCCTGACCACCCTGCTGGGCGGCGCCACACTGCCCGGATTGCGGTAGGGTTGCGGGGGACGATGGAGGACTGATGATCGAACCGGGGCAAATCCCGACCGACTCGCCCCTGCGGCAGGTGCCGGCGGACTATTGTCCGCCGGGCGCCGCCCGCTGGCACACGCTCGCCGAGGGCCCCGAGGCCGGCCGGACCCTGTTCTACTACGATTGCGTCGTCGGCGACGGGCCGCCGGAGGCCACCGTGCTGTTCGTGCACGGCAACCCGGAGTGCTCCTATACCTACCGCCACATACGCGACGCGCTGATCGCGGCCGACCGGCCCCTGCGGCTGATCGCGGTGGACCACCTGGGGTTCGGCCTGTCGGACCAGGCGCGCTTCGAGATGGTGGATTTCCACCACGCCCGGCACCTCGCCGAGCTCGTCCGCCATCTGGACCTGGACGACGTCACCCTGGTGATCCACGACTGGGGCGGCCCCATCGGCATCGGCGCCTTTCTCGACGAGCCGGCGCGGGTGCGCCACCTGCTGCTCATGAACACCACGGTGTTCCCGATGCCGTCCGAGGGCTACACCTACGCGAACTGGCCCATCCCCTGGCTGCCGTGGTGCCGGACGCCGTCCGTCGTGCCCGACAAGCTCTGGGGCGGCGTCGCCGCGTACGTGGTGTCGCACGCCGAGCCCCAGAGCCGGGCGGCCTTCCTGTGGGGCGTGCTCCGCTATCTCGGCAAGCACGCGCGACACGGCTTCGCGCCGGGCACGCCCGAGGCGGTGTGGTCCGACCAGATGCGCAGCGTCGCCAACGCGCGGGCCTCCAAGCGCCACGTACGGCAAACGCCCGTCTGGGGGCACGGCTACCGTTACCGCGACCCGCGGCACGGCCCGCAGGACAACCGCGACTTCTATCGCCGCCTGCACCGGATGGTCCCCGAGGCCTGGGGCCCGGAGGGACAGCACATCGGAGTGGCCGGTTATTTCGGGGCCTGGGACCCCTGCGGCAAACCCGAGGTCATCCGACAGTGGCAGGAGGCCCTGCCGCAGATGCGCGACCGGACCCACGAGTATCCCGACCGCGGCCACTTCATCGAGGAATACAAGGGCCCCGAGATGGCGCGGTCGATCCTGGCGCTCAACGGGCTGGCCTGAGCGCGGGCCCGCTCACCGCCCGACGCCGGACAGGGCCGCGCGCCGCTGTATCTCCGCCAGGCCGAGCGAGGCCCGGACACGGTAGCGCTCGAACCGCTCCCGTTCCCCGGCGATGACGGCCGACGCCTCGTCCCGGAGGAGCCGCAGCGCCCGATCGCGGGCCGCCGACACCCGGGCGCGCAGCGAGGCCAGTTCGACCCCCCGGCCCGTGCGGCGCAGGGGTGTGTCGAGCGCCGCCGATATCTGCGCCGACAGCCGCTGCGCCGCCGCGACCGACTCCAGCAGCGCCTGCGTGCGGGAGCGGGCCAGCCAATCCAGGATCGCCGTCGCCCCGTCGCCGAGGACACCGGACTCGCCGGCCGCCAGCGCCAGCCAGCGCTCGCGCTCGGACACGCGTGCCGCCTGCCGATCGAGAGCCGCCAGGGCCTCTTCGCTCAGGGCGACCGCCCGACGATACAGGTCCCGTTCGTGCTGCCCCGCCCCCAGTTCGCCGTAGGCACCCGCCGCGGCGACGTGGGCCTCCAGGATCGCCGCATCCCGTATGTCGTCCCGTTCGATGAGGGCGTCCCAGAAACGCAGCGCGCGCCGCATCTGCCCCGGCGCATCCCCGGCGTAGGCGACCCGGTCGAATCGCTCGGACGGCACGCAATCCTGTACGGCATCGGCGACCACGGCGTTGTACTGGGCGCAGCCGATGGCATCGATCCGGCGCAGCGACTTGAGCGCGGTCGCGGGCGGATCCAGCGGCGAGGCCGCGAAACCCGGCGGCTCGACGAGCGGCCGGGCCTCGCCGCGCGGCGCCAGCATCGCCCAGCCCATGCCCAGCAGGGCCTTTCTGGCGGCCGGACTGTCCAACGACACGCGATGGAACACGCGCCCGGCGGTCGCGCCATAGCCCTGTGACAGGAACTGCCAGCCCAGCACGGTGTTGGCCCGCGCGCGCAGCGCGCCGGTCGCGGCGTCCAGTGCCGGCGAATCGCCCACGCGATCGAGCACGGCCAGGGCCTCGTCGCGGCGGCCGACGTGCATCAGGGCGTAGGCGTAATTGATGCGCATGGCATAGTGCAGCGGCGCGGCATCGAAGGCTTCCGTCCAGCTACCCGCCGCGTCCAGGTGCTGCCCCCGGGAGAGCACGGTCACGGCATCCTCGAACCGTCCCAGGGCCAGGTACTGCCGCGAGACCAGATCGCGCCAGCGACTGCGCAGCACGGCCGGCACCGCCGCGGGGTCCCGCGCCAACCAGTCCAGGACCCCGGCCGTGTCGCCCCAGCGGTCGTGATGGGCGCCGAGCTGCAACCGCGTCTCGTGGATCGCCAGGGTGGCGCCGCGGCGCTCCAGCTCGCGCAACGCCGCCACGGCTTCCCCGTGCACGCCGGCCCGTAGGGCGCAATCGGCGTAGGCGCGCCAGAAGGCGGCCGGCATCGGGGTCGTCCCCCGGTCCTTGTAATCGAAGAGCCGGTGTAGCCCGGCCCAGGGGTCGTCGAGGCAGATGGCGGCACTGTACCGCACGTCCGGCGCCACCGCGCGCTGCCCCTCCACCGCCGCCAGCGATGCCGAGCTCGCCGCCGGCAGCACCCGTCCCAGCAGGTCCTTGACGCTCAAGTCGCGGAAGCCCCGCGGCCCGCCGTCCGCGTCGGGCCGCCAGGCATGGATCTTCAGTTCCGGCCCCAGCCAGTGTTCGCGGAAGCGCAGCTCCAGGGGGCCCGGCGACGACCGGTCCGGCAGACGGCACGGCAGACGGTGTCGCTCGCCCGCCCCGTCGCCCGCGATTGCGATGACGAAACGACAGCGCCGCGATTCGCGGACGCCGTCCGGCACCGTATCCCGGTACAGGCCCCGGCGCCCGTCGCCCCGGCGGAACCGGACCCGCGCCACGGGCGTTCCGGCATCGTCGAGAAACTGCAACTCGGCGGCGCGCAGCGGCAGATCGGGCGCCAGGTTGAGATAGACGTAATCGTTGGCGTCCGTGGCCGGCCCCAGCAATTGCAGCAGCCGCCCCCGGACCTCGGACAACGCTGTCTGGACGGCGAAGGCACCATCCGCGGCGCCGGCGGCCGGAGAGAACACCATGACCGCCGCGAGAGCCAAGGCGGCGAAGCCGGCCGACGGGGGCCGCACCCGGCCCGGAAGGCGCCCCGGTCGCGATAGCCGATTTGCCGCGCCGATCGTCACACCTGCCCCAGGCTGCCGATCGCGGTCCGGGTCAGGTACTCCGGATAGATGCTGTCGTCGTTGACGCGCGTGACGTGCCCGCCGGCGATCTCCCGCACCTGCTCCAGCCTAGTGATGCGGCCGGTCTGGAAATCGTAGGCATGGACGTAGGTCCAGGACCAATAGGGGTGCTTGCCGTCCATGAACCGGTGCTCGCCGTCTTCGTACAGGCTGTAGCAGCCGTCGAACGAGCGGAACGGCTCGCCCTTGCGGTCGTAGGTGACCATGGCGATCGGCATCTGGTTGCGGGCGTCGAACCACACCCGCTTCTTGCTCACCGGGGCACGTTCGTATTCGACCGGCTCGGCTTCCGCGACGATGGCCTCCGGCACCAGTTCCACGACGCTGTCGAAGAAACTCTGGCCTTCGGGACCGCCGTGCACGCCGTGCTCCCAGTTCGGGTGCCGGCCGTTCCAGCCCTGCGAGACGCCGGCCAGCAGCGGCTGACGGCCGACGATTCGGTAATTGCCCCAGGTATGCAGCGGGTCGCCCGCGGCCCAGGCGTCCGACAGGTACAGGCACGAACCCGGCACCAGCGGCTCGAAACGCTGGTTGGTCGGGAACTGCCGGATGCGCCGGAACTCCGGCAGGTACCCGTACAGGTCGGGGAATTGGTGCTGGTCGTAGGGCCAGATGTTCAGATAGGACGTGCCGCTGTGGTTGTCGGGGGCGGTGAAGATCACGGAATTGAACCGCAGCTTGTCCTTGTGCTCGGGCCAGTAGGGCTTGGGCTCGATCACCGTCCGGCCCACGGGCGCCAGCTCCGCCCAGACCGCCTCGTACTCGTAATCGATGTTGCCCGCGTGGGCGAGGTCCCGCTCCTTGACCGCGTAGACGCTGGCATCGTGCCGACCCCAGCTCAGGGTCAGGCCGGCGAACAATTCCAGGGCCGTGGTCGCGTTGGGGAACGGATTGCCGCCGATCCAGGGCTCGCCGTCCGCGGTGACCACGTTGCCCCGGTCGTCGAACCGGGCCTTGCCCTGGTTGCGCAGGGTCGCCTCCTGGTACTCCCAGGGCCCGAGCCGCATGTAGTCGGTGGTGGTCGGCACCACCTTGAGCTTGCGCCCCATCTCCGCGACGTGCTTGTACTTGGCCGGCTCGAGCAGGTCCTTGACGTGCTCGACGTTGTCCGCGGTGATGTCGTCGCCGGTCTTGATCTTGCCCTTGGTGTATTCCTCGATGGACAGGAGCTCGTCCGGATAGGCCTTGGCGACATCGCCCGTGTCCGCCATCGTGGACCACAACGGGGCCAGCAGCCCGCCGCCGAGGAAGGCCTGCCCGCTTCGCCGCAACATCGCCCGTCGCGTCAATCCCTTGTTCAGTGTCCTGACGAACATAACCTCGGAACCTCCGGTTCCAGCATTCGTTGCCCGGCCCTTGCCCGCCGGCCAAGGGCGTGACCGGCGGGCCAGCAGCGGCCGGGATCAGAACTGATACGTGAAACGCATCGATGCCTCGTCTGCCCAGTCCAGACTGTTGAGCAGGTTCTCGTTGGGATTGTCGCCGTAGAGATCGCCGTCGATGTAATTGTAGAAGAACTCGGCGACCATGCCGCTGCCGATGTTCCACTGGATCAGCGGCTGCACCAGGATGCCGCCCTTGACGTCGAGCAGGGTCGCGAACTCGAAGACGAACTTGCGGCCCGGCCAGGGTTGCAGGGCGGCCAGCACCACGTAGTTGGCGCTGGAGATGCCGGGCGGCGGCGCCTCTTCCTCGGTGGCGCCGTAGCCGTCCAGGTGACGGCCGACCAGGTCGCTCTCCGAGCGGTGCTGGAACTGGCCCACGAGATAGGCGGCCGGGAAGGCGGCGGTCCAGCGGGTCCACTTCTCCACCACCAGGGAGGCGATCCACTCGTCCGACTTGAGGAAATCGCTGCTCAGTGTCGGCGCGGTGAACACCCGCTCCGGCGTGTACTGCACCTCCAGGTTCAGGATGATCTGGTTGAAGAGGTCGACTTCGCTGCTGGTGACGTAGTTCAGGCCCAGCCCGTAGACCTCCTCGCGGTGGTAATCACGCTCGATATAGCCGCGATAACTGCCGTCGGCCGCCACCATCAGGGTGTTGAGCTGGTTGTACAGCTCGTCATAGCTCTGCACCTCGGTGACGTAGACGTCCCTGAGATCGGGGAATTCCTTGACCGCCTGGTTGAAGCCGTTAATCCCGTCCAGGCGCACGTCCGCGGCATAGGCGAACCATTCGCGGGCGTGGTAGACGCCGGCCGGCTCAGGGACGAAGGGGGTCTTCGACAACGCCTCGCCCGGCGTGGCGCTGTTGCGGCACAGGGTGGGATTGGCGGTGCCGTCGCAGGCCGGCGACTTGGCGGCATACGCCGTATTGGCAAGCTCGCCCAGGGTGCCGGTCAGGGGCGATTCCACGTCGCTCCGGGCCCAGCTGAAGGTACCGGCCGGATGCATGCGGCTCGCGAACAACGCCTGCCAGCCCCAGTTGCCGTAATCGCCCTTCAGGCGGATGCCGCCGTCGATCTCGTTGTCGTAACCACCGGAATAATAGTTGTCATAGACGGTGAACTGGACCGGAATCACGTTGTACGAGGTATTCGGATTGCCGTAGATCCGCGGCTGGAATTTGCCGACGAAGGAATCGATGACCACATTGTTCCACTGGTAGGTGCCGCGCAGGGACAGCTTGGGTACCCGCTTGTCGGAGAATTCTTCGAAGGCCCGGTCCAGCAGGGAATGCCGGCGAAGATCCAGGCCGTTGGGGATATCGAGGGTGCGGAAGAAGATCGCCTGCCCCCAGGCGATCTGCTGGTTGCCGGCGCGCAGGGTCAGGTTGCCGTCGCGATACTCGACCAGTAGCGCCGGGAAGTCGATCATGTAGTTCTCGCCGGCGATCTCCAAGGGATTCAGATTCTTGCCGTCGCGCCCGATGGCCTCGAAGTAGTTGGGCGTGCCCTGGTAGAGCTCGGACGGCCCGCCGACGATACCCGTTCCCTGCTGGTCCGCGACGCTGGCCGAGTCGAACTCCTCATAGATGCCCGGGTCGTAGACCCCGCGGATCCGGCTGACGAACCGCCATTGCCGGTTGAACTTGACCTCCATCTCGCTCTGCGCGCGCAGCGCCACCCAGTTGAAGTCGCGGGACTTGGTCGGTACCCGGTCGCCACGCCGCAGGGTGTCGGAGAAGCCCACCAGCGGCGTATCCCAGTCGTTGCCGTCGGTCATCGGCATGCCGACCAACGTGGGCGGCACGAACGTATCGCGCGCCACGGTCACGCCCTGGAACAGGTTCGTCGACTGGTTGTTGAGGTTCTGATGCGACGTCGTGCGCACGCCGGTCTCCGCGCGGATATAGCTGCTGAACGACGTGTTGTTCCATAGCTGTGCGAAGAACCCCTGGTCGCCGCCCGCGGGCGGCGCCGTGGGGGCCGCGCCCAGGGGCCATGCGCCCATGGCCAGCGCGCCGCCCAGCAGGATGTTCTTTATCAGACCGCTATGAAGCTCGTTCATGGTTTCCCCTCCGACACCATTTCCTTGTATTTCTGGGTTCGACAGAGACGCGGGTCCGTGCCCGCGACGTTATTTCGGGATCCGGATGATGCGCGCGCTATGCCCCACCGCGACGGGCTGTCCCGTCCCGCTTGCGGCGGCCACGTCGCTGTACCAGTTGAGGGCGAGGTCGAGGCCCTCCAGCACCTCCCAGGTGGCCCCCTCGTCATGGCTGCGCAGCGCCACCCGCATGCCCACCACGACCACGGCACCGTCGGACGCGCTGACGACCGCATGCAGGTTGCCGCTCGCCGGCGTCGTCAGCCGTCGCCAGCTGCGCCCGCCATCGGTCGTCTTGAGCAGGAGTCCGGCCTGGCCCACGGCGAAGCCGACGCCATCCGGGCGCACGCGCAGGCCATTCACCGCGGGCTTGATCTCGCCCGGCGGGACCTGGCTGCGATAGGCTAGGGACCAGTTCGCGCCCCGGTCCTCCGATCGCAGGACGTAGGCGATTTCGCCCCCGAGCAGTACGGTGCCGTTCGCCATGACCTGGACCGCGTTCATGGTCGGCTCGCCGGCCGCCCCGCTGATGTCGGTCTCGCTCTCCGCCGTCTCGTCCAGGGCCGACCAGTCGGGGGCGGCGGCCCGCCAAGTCTCGCCGCCGTCGGCGGATCGCAGCACGGTCCCGAAGGCCCCCACGGCGTAGGCGAGGCCGTTGGCGTTGGCGTCAACGTTGAGCAGGCGCTCCTCGGTATCGCTCTCGATCTCCCGCCACGACCCGTCGATGTCGCGCACCAGGATCAGCCCCCTCTGGCCTACCGCGATGACCCGGTCGCCCACCATGGTGACGCCCAGCAGCGCCAGGTCCGTGGGGGCCTTCTCCCGGGTCCAGGTGGTGCCGCCGTCACGGGTCCACATGACCATGCCCAGGTCGCCGACGGCGATGCCGCGATCGCCGTCGAAGGCGAGCGCGAACAGCCGTTCGTGGGGCACGGTCTCTTCCAGGACCGCGTAACCGGAATCGCTGCCCCCCTTCTCCGCGGCGGGCTCGGCGCCACCCTCGATGGCCGCGGCGCCAGGCGCGAGGCCGATCGCGAGCCAGGCCGCCAGGACAGAATACAAACGACGATATTTCATGAACGGAACCTCTCCGGCACCGCGGCCCGGTCCGGGCATGACCCCGAACCGGCCGGGCCGGGTGCAAATCGATGACTGGATCAGACGCGGCCGAGTGCCTGTTGGGCGGCCGGCGTCAGGTAGGTGTCGTACATCCAGTCCTGGTCGATCTGGAACAGGCTCTTGATGCCGGAGGCTTCCTTGGCGTGGTCAACCCGGCTCATGCGCTTGTTCTGCATGTTGTAGCTCATCACGTACGCCCAGGACCAAGCCGGATGCTCGCCGTCGTGCCCCATGACGACGCGGTCGCCGTCCTGGTAGTAGCAGAAGGCCGACTCGAAGTTCACCCACGGCTTGCCCTGCCGGTCGAAGCGGATGCAGCCGGTGTAGGTGGAATTACGCACATCGAAGTACGCCAGGCGCTTGCTGACCGGCGCCCGCGGATAGCCGACGGGCTTGGACTGGACGACCGCCACCTCCGGGATCATCGAGAACGCGACGTCGAAGTACTTCTCGTTGCCCTCCATGACCGGCAACTGCCAGTTATCGTCCTTGATGGCGAAATTGCCCGAGGTCGCGCCCAGCATGGGCTTGCGCTCGACGATCTCGTAGTTGCCCCAGGTGAGCATCGGGTCGCCCGCGGCCCAGGGATCGGTCAGGAACCAAGTGGCGCCCGGGATCAAGGGCTCGAAACGCTGGTTGGCCGGGTACTGGCGCACGCGCCGGAACTGCGGGAGGTAGCCGTACAGGTCCGGGATCTTGCGCTGGTCGTACTTCCACACGCTCAGGAAGGACGTACCCTTGACGGCCTCCGACTTCTCGAAATAGGCGGTCTGCCGCCGGATCTCGTCGGTGTGACCGCGGAAGGCCTTGCCGTCGATCCGCGCCTGCATCTGCAGCTCGACCCAGGCGAAGTCATAAGCATACTGCTGCTCGCCGTTGCCCTTGAAGTCGACCTGGCGCACCGCGTACAGGTTGGCGTCGGCCCGCCCCCAGCTCAGCGCGGCGTTGGCCTGGATCTCCAGGGCGTTCTTCGGGTTCGGGAACGGGAACCCGCCCTGCCAGGGATTGCCGTCCGGTCCGACGACATTACCCACGTCGTTGAACTGGGCCTCGTAGCCCCGTTCCAGGTTGTCGAGCGTCTTCTGCAGGTTCTGGTAGGTGAACATGCGGGTGATGTCGGTCTCCGGCGGACCGATCCGGATACGCCGCCCATCCTCGCGGATCTGCTGGATCACACAGGGGTCGAGCAGGTGTTCCACGTGCTCCAGGTTGTCGGCTGTGATGTAGTCGCCTTCCGACACCTTGCCCTTGGTCTGCGCCTCGATGGAGAACGCCTCATCCGGATAGGCCTTGCTGACATCCGTGAGCCCGGAGTCCTGGGCCCAAAGCTTTTCCAGCGGCATCAGCACGCCCGCCCCCAATCCCAGGGCGGTGTTCTTCATCATCTGACGCCGCGAATAATCAACGTCATATTTCTTGATACGCATCGTTTCCTCCGTAGCACGCTTGGCCGTTCGTATCGTCTCTAGCTAATCGGCGGTCACCAGCCGCTCAATGCGCCGGCGCCGTCGCTTCCCCGCCCTGTCCGGGCTGTTGCTCGCGGTGCTCCTGTCGGAACGCCGAGAGATCCACGTTCTCGCCCACCATCAGGTCGTCGCGCGTGACGAACCTCGGCTTGATGAACCACACCAGAAGCGGCAGCACGATCAGTGCGAGCACCATGTTGATCAGCATGATGGCGGCGAGCAGCAGCCCCATGTCGGCCGTGAACTTGAGATCCGACAGGAAATACCAGGGCAGGATGCCCACCAGCATGATCGCCGCGGTGAACATGATGGCCTTGCCGGTGGTGACCATCGCCGTCTCCAGGGCCTTGCCCCAGTCGTGCTCCTGGGCGGTGTATTCCTCGACGATCCGGGAGAGCAGATAGAAGCCGTAGTCGATGCCCACGCCCACGCCGAGCACCGCGACCATCACCGAGTTGATGTCCAGGCCGATGCCCAGCAGGTGCATGGTCGCGGTCAGGTAGAAGTTGGCCAGGGCCACCGGCACCAGCACGATCAGCGCCGCCACCGGCGAGCGGTAGGCATAGGTCGCGATCACGAAGATCGCCCCCGCGAGCAGCACCAGGATGAACCAGTGGTAACGCTCGACCACCGAGTTCATGGCCTCCTGCAGGGCGATGGTCCCCGAGGCCAGCCGCACCGTGAACGCCTCGTGCTCCACGCCGACCTTGTCCACGGCATTGCGGGCCGCGGCCAGGGCGCCGTCGACGGTCTCCTGCTTGTTGTCGCGATAGAACAGCGACACCGTCGCGTCCTGGAACTTGAAGTCCGCGACCTGTGAGAAGTTGACGGGATTCTGGCCAAAGCTGATGGCCATGGCCGCCGCGGTAACCGCGCGGTCTATCGGATCCAGGGGCAGCCACTTCGGGTGCCCGCCCGAGTACAGGCGGTTGCCCTGCTCCATGAAATCCGCGAACGAACGGGTGGCGCGGGCGGGGATCGCGTGCTCGCCCTCCCCCTTTTCCGCCATGCGCTGTATTTCCCTCATGACGCGGTACGCCTCGGCGGAGCGCGCCGTGCGGGCGGCGCTGTCGTCGTCCTTGGAATCGAGGACGATCTCCAGGCTGTTCACGCCGGGGAAATGGTTGTTCACGGTACGCACGCCCGTGTTGAACTCCGAGTCCTTCCACAACAGGTTGCTGCCCTCGACCGGATTGCCGATCCGGATCTGCAGGGCCGTGTAGATGGCGGCGACCGACACCACGACCACCACCACCCCGGTCAGGCGCGCGGCATTGCCGTGGACCAGGACACTCATGCGCTCCAGGAGGTTGCGCTGGAACCGGTGGATGCCCTTCTCGGCCCCGTCGCCCACGATCGACTCGATGTTGGGCGGCGTCGGTAGATAGGACAGCAGGATAGAGATCAGCACGACGCCCATCGGTGCCAGGGACAGCGCCCAGAAGCCGGCGAACAGGGCGAAACGCTCCATCGCGGGGATCGGCGCCAGACCGATGAACAGAATGCCGAGCGCGTCCGTGATGATGCCGAGGACGCTGGGCGCCATCATCACGCCCATGGTGATCTCGGCGGCCTTCACCTTGTCCGGCACCTCCTCGAGGATCTCGTAGAAGCGCTCGGTGAACTGCACACAGTGGGAGAAGGAGCGCGCCACCAGCAGCAGCGGTACCACCATCAACAGCGGCTCGATCACCGAGCTTATCCATCCGACCAGTCCGAAGCCCCAGATCGCCGCCACGGTGCTGACCACCACCGGCACGGTGACGCCGGTGACGTTGCGCATGTAGCCGATCAGCGCCAGCAGCAGCAGCAGCAGGGTGACGCCGAAGATCGCGTAGGTCTGGCCCTGGAGCTTGTACACCCAGCCGGTGAGCACCGGTTGTCCCACCAGGTGGATCTCGTGGTTCGCGTCCTCGGCCTGCGCCGCCAGTTTGCGGACCTCCTCGAACACCACGTCGTACTCCAGCAGATGCTCGTGGAAGGCGGCGTTGATCAGAGTGGCCGTATCGTCCTCGGACACCAGGTACTTGCGTGCGGCCGGGGACCGGTCCACGCGCTGGTGGAAACTCGCCAGCGTCTCGGGATCCGTGGGCACGCTGTCCCCCATCAGGGGACGCATATTGATGCCCTGGGGCGTGGCCTCGGCGTAGCGCGCCTTCTCCGTGGTGATGGAGATGATCGCGTCATGATTGACGCCGGGCACGAGGTCGATATCGCGCGTCAGATCCCAGACCTTCTGCAACGTTTCCTCGTTGTAGATCGTCTCGCCGTCGGTGCGCTTGACCATGACGGTAACGGTCAGTGGGTCCCCGAACCCGGGGTGGTCCTTGAAGGTCTGGACGAAGGGATCGTCGGCCGGCAGCAGGTCCGAGAACACCGTGCGGATCTCGACCCAGGGGAGCCCTGCGGCGAAGCCTGCCGTGATCAGGATGAACATCAGGCCCACCAGACCGCGATGGGCCATGATCCAGCGAGCCAGGCGAAACCGTTTACTGTCCATTGATCCCTCTGCTTGCTCTGTTATTCATAGGATTGCCGCGGCAACGCTCAGAGCGCCCCGCGGGCGCGCGCCGCGGTGACCGCGGCGCAACGGTTGGAGACTCCAAGGCGGCGGAAGGCCTGCTTGAGGTGCCACTTGACCGTGTCTTCCGAGACCCCCATCCGGCGTCCGATGCGGGCGTTGGAGGCACCCCCCGCGACATGCCGGAGGACCTCCCGCTGGGAAGCGGTCAACTCGGGGCCGTCGGACGCCATGACGTACGAACCGCCCCACCGACCGCCGCCTCCCACGCCGGCATCCCGGGCGAGACACTCGGAGAGTTCCAGGAAAGAACAGCCCGCCAACTGGTCGAGACACCGCAGGGCTCCCTCCTCGTCCTGTTCGCGATAGCGCAGGACGGCCTCGATCAGGGTGAGGCGGGCGGCGTAACGGTCCATCGCGGGGCGACGCCCCCCTCGGGCGTCGGTACCCGACACCCTGTCATGCCGGATCAGCTGCCGGGCATCGGTTTCGACTGTGCCGACGGCACTCATGAATCCATCCCCTCCGTTCGGCGCCACGCGCCTGATTCTTTATGTCCGGATGGTCCGTCCCCGGCCCCAAAACCGGGCCGACGGAACCTGCCTTGCTGTTTTTTTCCGATGCGTGAGAGGCGATTTCCTACGCCGCTCACGGAACATTTCCTTCACTTCAACAGCCGCCGGCAGGGGGCACACCTATCGAAAGGAGTGTTCTGCCGGCTGCGTGGGCCTCACGAAAGACAGGGCACGGCTCGGGCGGAGGCGGCCCCGTACAAAAAAACCGGCGGTCGCGGGGAGGGTGACCGCCGGTAACGGGGGAGGAAAGACGCGCACGGACGGCGGCCGCCATGCCCGGGCCGGTCCCACCGGCGCGGGTCACGAACCGCCGTGCGCACCGGATTGCGACACTGCCTGCGACCCGGCTCCCGCCTGCTCCACGAGTTCGAAGTCGGCCTTGTCGCGAACCGCGCAATCGGGACAGAACCAATCCTCCGGTACCGCGCTCCACGGCGTGCCGGGCTCGAACCCCTCATCCTCGTCCCCCAAGGCCTCGTCATACGTGTAACCGCACGCGGGACAGCGGTATCGGCATGTCATGTAATCCTCCGTTGCTACCTGCTCGTTTCGACGGCGCGGCGGGCGGGGGTCAGGCATGCCGCCCTGCGAGGCGGATTCGCGATGCGCGCGTCGCATGCCGCGAATCCATGCCGGGCGAGCGCCGCAGGCAACGGATCGCTCGGCGTCCCCCGATGGTCTCTCGATCACCCGCCAGTCCCGCCGGTCGGCTGCGCGACCCCGCCCCGACCTGTAGGCAATATCTGAAATCAACAGGGGGTTTCTCGCACCTTCCTAAAGGAAGGGTTTTCATGAGCGTCATGAGAGTTACCCTGGCCCGCGCCGCTGGAATCGGCGTTCCCGATCCGAGGGAACGGCGCCGGAGACGCCCATGACGGGCCAATTACTGTAAGTATTGGCTTACGCGAGAAACGCGGAGTAGACTCGAACGAATGGGAGGGGAACACCCTGCGACCGGCCGGAGCCGATGCCGCCGATCGGTACGCAAGGCACCGGACGGCCCCGTCGAGGGTCCATAACAACGATGATAGCCACTCTTTCCAAGCAACAGCCGCAGGGCGGCACAGGCGGCGACTGGGACATCCCGCGCTCGCGTCTCTGCCTGCCGCCGGCACTCTGGAGCCAGCCCCGGCCGGTGGTCACCGTCACCGCTCCGCCGGGCTACGGCAAATCGACCCTGCTGTCGCAATGGCACGAACAGGCCCGCAGAGAGCGCCACCCCATTATTGCGCTGACGGCCAACCAGGACGACCACGAGGGGGACAAGCTGGTCATCGATCTCGCGGAGGCCGTGGCCGCGCGGGACAAGAAGAGCAGCGAGTCGCTGCTGGACACCTACGGCCAGGAAGGCAAGCTCGCCCTGATCCGGGCATTGCTGGCGGATCTCGGCGCCAACGATCCCCGGGCCGCCCTGTTCGTCGACGACGTCCACGAATTCCTGGGCACACCCGCGGAGAGCGTGCTGCGGCTGCTGCTGCGCTATCAGCCCGAGCGTCTGATGCTGGTGTTCAGCGGCCGCGCCGTGCCCAAGGCGGCGGCGAGTCAACCGCGCCTGGAGGGGCGACTGTACGAATTCGGAACCGAGGACCTGGCCCTCAACGAAGAAGAGATCAAGGAACTGCTCGGCCAGCACAGCATCGCCCCGCGCGACAAGCTGATCGAACAGGTCCGGGAACGCACCCAGGGCTGGCCCGCCGTGGTGCGCCTGATCGGCCTGACCCTGCAGGACGACGAACGATCCCAGGACGACTTCGTCCAGGGACTCAGCGAGGGGCCGCAGGCGCTGACCGAGTACCTGAACGAAACCCTGCTCTCGCAGCAGCCGCCGCATCTCTACCATTTCCTGCTCCAGACATCCCTGCTGCGGCGTTTCACCGTGCCGGCGGCGGCCGCCATCACCGGCATCGACGAGGCCGGGCACCTTCTCAACGAGTTGGTGCACCGCGCCTTCCCCCTGATACGCGGCGGCGGCGCCGAGCCCACCTATGCGATCCACCCCCTGGTGCGCGAATTCCTGCTCGCGCGGCTCAAGCGCGACCCGTCGACCCTCGCCGCCGCCTGCGAGCGTGCCTGCGACTGGCTGCTCCGGCACGACCAGATCGAGATCGCGATCGAAGTGTGCCTGGACGCCAACGACCTGGACTGCGCGGCCACCCTGATCAACGAGCACGCCAGCCAGATCGTGCAGAAATGCGGGCGCCACACGATCTATCTCTACTGGATCAACAAGCTGCCCAAGGCGGTGCTCGCCGAACGCCCGGAAATCCGCCTGAAACAGGCCTGGTCCCTCGATTTCGTGCGCCGGCACGAGGAAGCGGAAGCCATCCGCGGCAGCCTGGAGCAACAGTACCTGCAGGAGCCACAGGGCGGCGACCGCCACGACACGTTCCCGGCCGAACTCGAACAGGCCATCGAGCTGCAGCGCTGCGTGGAGGCCGGACTGCGCGACCAGGCCCTGGTGAGCACCTCGCGCACCCGGCGCTGGCTGTCCCGCTGGCCGGACGCCCATCCCTTCGACCGGGCCACGGCGCATACCGTGCTCGCCTTCTGCGTGAAGGCCCTGAGCGATTTCGTCGAGGGGCTCGAACACGCCCGCACCGCCCAGTCCCTGTCCCGGGAATGCGATGCCCCCTATCCCCTGGCCTGGGCGAGCATGCTGGCCGTGTCCAACCTGATCAAACAGGGCCACTATCGCCAGGCACTCTACGAATGCCAGGAACGGCTCCCGGAGCTGGAATCCTATCTCGGCAGCCACTCGCCGGCCGTGATGATGCTGCACGCGATGCAGGCCGGCCTGCTCTACGAGTTCAACCGTCTTTCCGAGGCCAGCGACGCCCTGGGCCGCGGCCTCACCATCCTGGTGGAGCAAAGCTCGGCGGACCCGATCATCATCGGCTACGTCACCCTGGCGCGCCTGCAGAACGCCCAGGACCAGCACCTGGAGGCCCTGGACACGCTCGCCGAGGGCGAGGCCCTCGGCCGCGCCCAGGGCCTGCCCCGCCTGGCGATCACGCTCGGCGCCGAACGCCTCGTGATGCTCCTGCGCCACGGCGAGATCTCGCAGGTCGAGAACCTGTGGGAGGAGTTGCAGCAGTTCTTCTCGAGCAACACGCCCTTCGGCAAGACGCTCGAGGACAAGGCCAACCGTATCCAGGCGCGCCTCGCGCTGCTGCGGCACCACTATTCCGAGGCCTGCGAACTGCTCGCGCCGGCGCTGCGCCACGCCAAGCGGACCGGTCAGAAACGCAAGCGGGTCGAGCTGCTCCTGATCCAGGCACTCGCGCTGCACGCCAGCGGCGACGACCGCAAGGCGTTCAGCGTGTTCGGGGACATCGTCGACCTGGCGATGCCGGAAGGCTACATCCGCGTGTTCGTCGACGAGGGCGAGGCCATGCGCCGGCTACTGGCGGCCTACCGCGGCGCTCCCGCCAACGCCAACCCCAGCCCGCCCACGGCGACATTCCTGGATCAACTGGGCCAGGCCCTGGGGATGGAACGGGACGACGGCACGGCCAATCCCACGGAGGAGTGCCTGATCGAGCCGCTGACCTCGCGCGAACTCCAGATCCTGTCGAAACTGCAATCGGGCCTGTCCAACCGCGAACTCTCGGACACGCTGTTCATCACCGAGGGCACGCTCAAATGGCATCTGCAGAACATCTACGGGAAGCTGGGCGTGAGCAACCGGCTGGCGGCCGTCGCGAAGGCCCAGGAACTGGCGTTGTTCACCCCCTGACCGGCAGCCGGCCGGGCGGGCGGCACGCGCCGTCCGCCCGGCTCGCGGCTCAGGCCGCCTGCCCGGCGTGCCGGCGCAGGATCCGGTCCCGCTTGGCGGGATCGAGATTCACCTTGGTCACGTCGCCGTCGTAGAGCGCCAGCACCCGGCGATCCATCACCGCCCGCCACAGCGGCGGGATCAGGGCCAACGCATACATGCCCGGGTAGCCCGACGGCAGCGTGGGCACGTCGTCGAAGCTGCGCAGTGACTGATAGCGCCGGGTGGGCCAGGCATGGTGGTCCGAGTGCCGCTGCAGGTGGAACAGGATCAGGTTCGACATGATGTGGTTGCTGTTCCAGGAGTGGTGGGGCTTGCAGCGCTCGTAGCGGCCGCTGTCCTCTTTCTGCCGCAGCAGGCCGTAGTGCTCGATGTAGTTCGCGCTGGTCAGGAACCAGTAGCCCATCGCCATCGCGATCAGCAGATAGGGCACGATCACGACGCCGAAATACGCGACCAGGGCGGCGTAGAGCACGACGGTGATCAGCAGGGGCTGCAGGAAATCGTTGTCCGGCGTCCACGGCCCCTTGCCCTTGCGCGCGAGACGCGTCTTCTCCGTATTCCAGGCACGCCGGAAGGCGCCCGGTATCTCGCGCAGGGCGAACCGGTAGATGCTCTCGCCGAAACGCGCCGAGGCGGGATCCTCGGGCGTGGCGACATCCTTGTGATGCCCCTTGTTGTGCTCGGTGTGGAAGTGGCCGTAGCCCACCACCGCCAGGCATATCTTGGACAGCGTCTTCTCCAGGTCGGTCTTCTTGTGCCCGAGTTCGTGGCCGGTGTTGATGGCCAGCCCGTTGATGATGCCGACGGACAGGGCGACGCCCAGGTAACCGAGCCAGCTCAGCCCCAGGTTGGCGACCGCCCAGGCACCGACGACCAGCGCCACATAGTGCAGCGGGACGGTCACATAGGTCAGATACCGGTAATAGCGCTCCCGCTCCAGCTTCTCGATCGCCTCGGGCGGCGGATTGTTGGGATCGGAGCCGAGCGCCCAGTCCATCGCCGGCAACACGAAATACCAGATGGCGACGGTGGACCACACCAGCCACTCCAGGCCGGTGACATAGGCCATGTAGATACTGATCGCCGGAACCATCACCCAGACCGGCGACAGCAGCCAGAAATAGCGCTTTCTGTCCTTGTACTGGATATTGTCTCCACTGCCTTTGACGGTGACGGCGTCACTCATGGCTCACCTCTCAAGAAACGCATTCGGGTTGTATCGCAACCGGCATGCATGCCGCGACGGATCGCGGCCATGCCTTCGGTGATCACATCATTGCGGCTCCGGCGCCCCCGGACACCTCTCGAAAGAAAGGTTTTCGCCCCGTCGCCGCCGCACCGAGCCTCCCCGCCCCGAAAACCTCACTTTCGGAAGGTGTACGCGGGCCGCCGCGCTGGTGATATGGCCTGAAACGAGAAACCAGGAAGGCGCCATGCGCACCGCATTGCGTCGATGCAATCGATTTCGACCCGGAGACTGTCAATGGCGGATGTGCTGAACACCCCGCTACGCCTGCCGTGCGGCGAGACGCTGCCGAACCGCCTGGCCAAGGCCGGCATGACCGAGGGCTTGTCCGATCGTTACCTGCGCGCCACCCCGGGGCTGTGCCGTCTCTACGAGCGCTGGTCCTACGGCGGGGCGGGCCTGCTGATCACGGGCAACCTGCAGATCGACAAGCGCGTGCTGGAGCGCCCCGGCAACGTCGCGATCGACAACAACGGCGGCATGCGGGAACTGGAACTCTGGGCCCGTGCCGGGCGCGTCGGCGGCAATCACCTGTGGATGCAGATATCCCATGCCGGTCGCCAGGCGCCCTGGTATGTCACTCGCCGGCCGCTGGCGCCCTCGCCCGTCCAGCTCAAGCTGCTGGGCACCTATCGCAAGCCGCGGGCGCTCTCCGAGAACGAGATCCGGGACTTGATCGAGCGCTGGGCGAATGTCGCCGGCATCGCCAAGAATGCCGGCTTTACCGGGGTCCAGATCCACGCCGCGCACGGCTATCTCCTCAGCTCCTTCCTGTCGCCCGCGATCAACCGGCGCAACGACGCCTGGGGCGGCTCGCTGGAGAACCGCGCGCGCATGCTGCTGGAGACCATCCGCGCCGTGCGCAAACGCGTGGGCGCGGGCTTTCCGGTCGCGCTCAAGCTCAACTCGGCGGATTTCCAGAAGGGCGGTTTCGAGTTCGATGACTGCCTGCGCCTGGTGGACATGATCAACCAGGAGGGCATCGACCTGCTCGAGATATCCGGCGGCTCCTACGAGCAGCCGCGCCTGCTGGGCTACGGGGGCGACTCGGCCTCCGCGGACCCGGGCAGCAGCACCGCGCGGCGGGAAGCCTATTTCCTCAAGTACGCCAGCGAGGTCCGCCGCGTCGCCGAGATGCCGATCATGGTCACCGGCGGCTTCCGCAGCCGGGATGTCATGACCGACGCGATCGAGTCCGGGGACACCGACATCATCGGCATGGGCCGGCCCATGTGCGGCGATCCCGAGATCGCCCGCAAGCTGCTGGCGGGCGAGGTCGAGGAGGCGCCCCGCTACGAGCAGTCGCTCAAGGTCATGTCGGGCAACCAGCAGAACCCATTGGTGAGGCTGTGGCCGCTCCAGGTGTTCGGCCAGCAGGCCTGGTACTACATGCAACTCTTCCGTCTGGCCCGCGGCGAGGACCCCAAGCCGTCGCTCAAGCCCTTGGCGTGTTTCCTCCGCTGGCAGAACGACGAGTTGCTCAGCGCGCTGCTGTTGAACCGGCGCAGAACCCCGCAGACACAGGAGACGCCGGCTTATGTCGACGAACGCTAAGTCCGCGGCCCCGCGCCGCAAAGCCACGCGGACACGCCGGACCCAGCCCAAGGCCGACAGACCGGCCTACGCCCGGTCGACGCCCCCGATCGGCGGGCGCGACGCGGCGCTGCCGGACTGGCTGATCTCCGGTCGCCCCGTCGCCGAACGGCCGCGTTTCGATTCGGCGGTGATCATCGGCAACGGCATCAACGCGCTGTCGGTCGCCGCCCGGCTGGCCCGGAGCCAATCGTTCGCCGGTCGCGTGGTCCTGGTCGGCAAGCCCGTGGAACAGCAGCGACGACTGATCGGCGGCCTGACATTGCGGGCCCGCGCCCTGGATTATTTCGCGGCCTGCCTGGGCGTCCCGCGGAGCCTGATCCTGGACCGTCTCTTCGGGGGACGCCATGCCGAGGCGGCGTCCTACGCGCAGAAGGTGGCACGGTTCGAACGCCGCGAGAACGGCAGCTACGCGCTCGGTCGCATGGGAGAGTGGATGAGCCGCTGGCATCACCAGGGGCGCGTGCTCGCCTACGGCGTGCGCAACTCCCATCTGGCCGGCGTCCTGCACGACCTGATGGCGGGCCTGGACTATCGCTGGGAGGACGCCAAGCCCGTGTCGATGACCGATTGTCTCGACCTCGCCCCGGGCGACAACCCCATCGTCATCAATGCCAAACCGGCGCCCCTGCTGGGCGTGGGGCGGACCGGCCCGAAACCCACGCAATACGTCGTGGCGGCGCAAGTGCCCTTCGCGAACCCCCGGCAGGCGGAGAATGGCCTGCTGCCCTATAACAACAGCCTGTTCTGCGCCCGCCGCCGGCGCGGCCGGCTGGACGCCTCGGTCTGGTATCCCATGATCGACCCGCTGTCGCCGTCGGCGCGCTATTACTCGGTCTTCTACCGGGTGGTGCGGGCCGGGAGCGACCTGCACAAGAACGCCGAGATCGAGACCCTCAAGAACCACCTGTTCGGCATCGGCGACATCCTGGGATTCGAGCCGGTCGACCCGGAAGCCACCATGGGCAGCGCCATGGTACCTTGTTCGCCGACACGTCCGGACCGGGAGGTCACCCCCAACTACCTCCACCTCGGGAAGGTGCACGGCAGCGGCACGCCGATCATCGCGGGCGACGGCATGGCCCGGGCCGGCCTCACCGGCTACGTGACCGCGGAGGCGATCCTCGCCGGCGTGGAGCCGCGGGCCTACCTGTACCATGCCCACCGCGGCTGGGCCCGGCGCAACCGCCTGGCGCACCACATGTTCAACGGCTTGAGCTGGATCACCGACCCGGCCCTGAGGTGGTCGCCGGGCCGCGCGCTGAACCTGATCCAGGACTACGGCGAAACCTGGGCCGGCTTGGAAACCGACTGACGCGGCGGGGGCCGCGCCCGACGCGGCACCCTAGGCGCCGAACGGCGCCGCCGCGGCCCCGGTCGTCGGCGCCGCATCCTCGAGATGCATCCGCGCCAGGAACAGCGCGGCCACGCTGCGCGCCTCCGTGACCCGGCCGCCGCGCAACAGGCCCGGCAGGTCCGCCAGGGGCCAGGGCACCACTTCCAGCGGCTCCGGCTCGTCGCCCGGCAGTGCCCGCGGGTAGAGATCCTCCGCCAGTACCACGTCGGTGCGGTAGCTCAGGTAATTCGGCGCCAGGTCCAGGGTGCACAACCTGGAAATGCGACGGGCGCCGTAGCCCACCTCCTCCATCAGTTCGCGGTTGGCGGCCTGCGCCAGGGTTTCGCCCCGGTCGACCATGCCCTGCGCCAGTCCGAGCACGTACTCCTCGATGCCGACGGCGTATTCCCGGATCAGCAACAGGGTCCGCCGGTCGAGCACGGGCACGATGATCACGGCCTTGCGGGCCGGCCGCTCGCCCGCGAGCCGCTCGTACTCGACCTCGCGGCCGTTGCCGAAGCGCAGGTTCACCGATTCGATGTGAAACAGCCTGGATCGCGCGGCCGTGCGCACGCTCAGGATTTCCGGTTTGTCCCTGGCCGCCACGTCAGGCGCCACCGTCCCGGAGATATCGCCCCCGATAGAAGATCAGGGGACTGCCGCCGGCGACATCGCAGTCCCGGACGCGGCCGACCACGATCGTATGATCGCCACCCGGATGGGTCTGCTCGATGGCGCACACCATCCGTGCCAGGGCGCCGTCGATCAGCGGCACGCCGTCATGCCCCAGGCTGAAATCCACGCCCTCGAACTTGTCGTCGCCCTTGCCGGCGAACAGGTCGGAAATGGCGCCCTGGTCGGCGCGCAGGAAACTGAGGCCGAAGACCCGGCTCCGGAGCATGTGACCGAGCGTGTTGGATCGCCGATCGAGGCAAATCAGGTACAACGGCGGTTCCAGGGACAGACTCGTGACCGCGTTCATGGTCAGGCCGTAGTAATGACCCGCATCGTCGCGGGTGGAGATCACGGCCACGCCGGTCGCGAAGAAACCCGCCAGCTCGCGAAAGCCCGATGGGCCGGGCGCCCGGGGGACACGGTCGTGTCCGGGCCGATGTAAAGAAACCGACATCCTCACCTCTGCGCCGCGGGGATCGCCCGGACGGTCGAGCGGCGCTTTCGCATGACGTCCCGGTTGCGGGCCGCCGCCGGCGACTTCCGGGCGCTCCCGGCAATGGGTCATGGGTCGTTTATACCGGCCGGCGACACCCGCGCCGCCTCACGAAAGTAAGGTTTTACCGCCGACGCGCGGCCGCGCCACCCGGCGCGCCCGATGCCGGGCCGGCCCCCTTCAGTCCGACTGCAGGGCGCCCGGCCGCCGCAGGGCCGCATAGGCGGCGACCGAACCGGCGGCGCACAGGCTCATCACCGCCGCCATGGCGTCGGCATGGCCGCCTAGGGCACCCGCCAGCCAGCTCGCCAGGGCGCCGCAGCCGAACTGGCACACGCCGAACAGGGCCGAGACCGCGCCGGCGGAGTCCGGCACCAGGTCGAGCATGCCGGCCACCGTGTTGGCGCCGGCCACGCCCACCGTCGACAACAGGAAGAACAACGGCACGGCCACGCCCCAGAAACCGCCGAACCCGGTGGCGGTGGTCGCCAGCAGCACCAGCGAGCAGGTCAGGGTATTGGCCACCGCCACCCCGAGCAGGGCCAGGTAGCCGAAGCGGGTGACCAGGCGGCCGTTGAGATAGCTGCCCACGATCAGCGCGAGCACGTTGGCGCCGAAATAGAAGCCGAAGGTCGACTCCGGCACGCCGAACTGCTCGATATAGACGAACGCGCTGGTCCCCACGTAGGTGAACAGGGCCCCGAACATCAGCCCGCCGCAGACCAGGAACAGCACCACGCTCGGACGTCCCAGCAGCGACAGATAGCCCAGATACTGGGCGGCCAGGCCGCGGTCGCGCGTACGCCGGGCGGGCGGATGCGACTCCGACAGCACCATCGCCAGGGCCGCCAGGGATACGGCGGCATAGCCGAACAACACCCAGAAGATCGCGTGCCAGTCCGCCACCGCCAACACCAGGCCGCCCACGACCGGCGCCACCATCGGCGCCCCCGCCATGACCATCACCACGTAGGACATCACGCTGGCCGCGCGCGCGCCGTGGAAGCGGTCGCGCACCACCGCCCGCGCCATCACCGGCCCGGCCGCCGCACCGACCCCCTGCACCGCGCGCGCCGCGATCAGGGCATCCACGGTTGCCGACAGGGCGCAGGCCACGGTCGCCGCCAGGTACAGGCAAATGCCGAAGAAGAGCACCGGCCGCCGACCGTAGCGGTCCGACAGCGGCCCGTAGGCGAGCTGGCCCAGGGCCATGCCGATGAAGAACAGGCTGAGGCTGTACTGCACCCGCGCCGGCGCCACCGCGAACGCCGCCGCCAGCCGCGGCATGGCCGGCAGGTACATGTCGACCGACAACGGCGCCAGCGCGGTGAGCAGGGCCAGGACGGCGACAAGCACGGCGGTGCCGCCGCGCTGAGGCGTGGGATGCATCATGGACACGGTTCTTGCGGTGGCGGCCGGGTCCGGCCCGGCGGAGCGACGGCGCAAGCATTGTGCCACAGCGGCGCACGCCCGCTCCCGCGCGGGTGGCGCAATATGCGTCGCTATGCGGCAGAATCGGGGGAATGACATCCGATACCGCGGAGCGCCGAATGAGACACCTTACGACCGGCAAGACACTATTGCTGGGCCTCGCCCTCCTGCTGCCCGCCGCCGCGATCGGCGCCGAGCCGATCGAGCGCGAGCTGCACGTGATCGTGGAATTCGACGCCGAACAGACCTGGGTCAGCAAGACCGAGGAGTACGGCCATCAGCATTCCGAAGCCACCACGCACCAGCGCTACGAGCTGCGCACCCGCCTGCGCGCCGAGCCCGAGCTGCACAGCCGCAACATCCTCGACCTGGACAAGGAGACGCGCCTCAAGGCCAAGACCATCTGGCTGGCCCGACAGGCGATCGAGGAGATGAAGGCCTCCGGCGGCGAGGTGGTGATCCCCACCACGCCCGAACAGAAGCAGGCCATGAGCCGCAAGATGCAGGAGCAACAGGTCGAGTGCGGCGGCGACATGGCCTGCCGTCAGGCCGTGCAGATGCGCTTCGCCAAGCTGTTCGCCGCCGCCGAGTACCCCGAGGCCCTCGAGGAGGACGAACCCGGCACCGGCCGCTACCGCTACTTCGAGCCCTACGAGGGCTGCCCGGTGGAGACCCGCGTCACCATGGAGATGACCACCGAGGGCGTGCACTACAGCGAGCGCACCCAGGAACTCGTGCCGTTCAAGGAGACCCGCTCCGCCGACACCGTCAACGGCGAGACCGAGGTACCCCTGTGCGAGCGCTACCTCGCGGTCATCGACGCCAAGGACGACCGGGACCCGATGTACATCGAGAACTTCTACCTGCCCTCGGCCGTCGGCGAGACCGTGCGCACGGAGCAGTCGGACCCGGTGTGGACCGAGCGCAAGACCGAGAGCCAGCCCCAGAACGCCTTCGTCCTGGGCTGGGTCACCCAGCAGCTCCGCCACGGGCCGACCTCCGGCAGCGCCGAGGAGACCATCAGCCTGCACGGCCCGCTCAACGGCATCTCGCGCCAGTCCGGCAACTACACCCACGGCGAGGCGCACGTGAAGATGACCTGGCGCTTCGAGAAGGTGGACGAAGACGCACAATGAGAGTCTGCTCCCATGCATGGGAGCAGACTCCCCCGCCGCAATCCCCTCTCCCATGAGTGGGAGAGGGACAGGGTGAGGGTTGACCGGGCCAGCTCGTAGGCGCCGTTGCCGGCGCCCCCCTCATCCAAACCTTCTCCCCCAAGGGGAGAAGGCCTTTGGGGTTTTCTCCCATGCACGGGAGAAGAACACGCATCGGTTCAACGCAACTGGCTGTCCTTGCTCCCCCGCCGGTTGTAGCCGGCCGCGGCCGACTCGCGGGCATCCGCCTCGGCCTGGCAGGTCACGCACAGGCGCACGCCGGGCACGGCCTCGCGGCGGCGCCCGGGGATCTCGTCGCCGCATGCCTCGCAGTGGGTCAGGGATTCGCCCGCGCGGGCCAGCCGCTCGCGGGCGCGCTCGACGCCGTCCCGCACGGTGGCGTCGATCTGTTCCTGCACCGCGCCTTCCTTCGCCCAGCCGGTCGCCATCGCCTTGTCTCCGGTATCCGCCGATCGAACACTATATGACGATCCACTGCCACGGATTCAAACGGGCGACGGGGCTGTAGAATCCCCGCATCGTCATTCAACCGACAGGATACGCCCGCCGATGCTGCCGAACCTGAGCCCGACCGAGGCGCGCGTCCTCGGCTGCCTGATGGAGAAGTCCGTGGTCACCCCGGACCAGTACCCGCTCACGCTCAACGCCCTGACCAACGCCTGCAACCAGAAGTCCGCGCGCGAGCCGGTGATGTCCCTGGAGCCGGGCGAGGTGCAGCGGGCCGCGCGCGGCCTGCGCGACCAGAACCTGGTGCAGATCGACGAGAACTTCCGCACCGGGGTGGAGAAATACAAGCAGCGGCTGTCCAACACCGCGTTCAGCGACTTCCAGTTCAGCGATGCGCAGTTCGCGATCGTGACCCTGCTGCTGCTGCGCGGGCCGCAGACGCCGGGCGAGCTGCGCGCGCGCAGCGGGCGCCTGCACGAGTTCGCGGACAATGCCGAGGTTGTGGCGGCGATCGCGGAACTGACCGAGGGCGAGGAACCGCTGATCGTGAAGCTGCCGCGCACGCCGGGCCGCAAGGACGCCGAGTACATGCACCAGCTCTGCGGGCCGGTGGATATCGAGGCCCACGCCGCCCGGGCCGCGGCCGCGAAGCCGGAGTCGCCGGCACGCACGGGCGTGGCCGAACTCACGCGGCGGGTGGAGGAACTGGAAGCCGAGGTGGCCCGGCTCAAGGCCCTGCTGGAATAGCCGGCGGCCCCGGACCCGGGGCCGCCGCGGCCCGTCGCTACTGCAGCATCGCCTTGAGCTGCTCGACGGTGGGCTCGATCACCTCCGGGAACAGCGTCTCCAGCGGCGTGCCCTGGAACTCCGGCAGGTGCATGCCGTTCCAGTTGGCCCACAGCGGCATGCCCTCGGGGCACTCGGCGCCGGCCAGGCCGATCGCCAGGAGCACGTCCCGGAAGAAGCCGGGCTCGGCGTTGTCGTGCATCTCGCGCCACTGGTCGGCGTCCAGGTACTGGCGCTCGACCTTGCGGCCCAGCAGACGCTCGCGGACCTCCAGGAGCTCGTTCCAGCTCATGTAGGCGGTGGCCGCCACCGGGCAGACCGCGTTGCGGGACAACGGGTGCGCCAGCACGTGCGGGATGGTGCGGCCCACGTCCGTGCCGGTGGACCAGGACACCTTGCGCTCGCCGTCGCCCGGCACCAGCACCGGCTCGACCATGTAGTACTCCGGCCACAGGCCGGCGGGGATGATGGTGTAGTCGAGCCCGGCGAGCTGGATCACGCGCCGGATGAAGGCCTTCTGGCGGGCCATGGCGCGATGCGCGTGCGGCGACGGCCAGAACTGCTCCCACTCGTAGATGTAGCCGAACTCGGAGGGCACGAAGCGCTCCACGCCGGCCTCGGCGGCGGCCCAGATCAACGGGTACTGCGACTCGGCGGCGAAATACGGCGTGCAGGAGACCAGGTAGTCGGTGCCCTCCAGCGCCGGGATCAGCTCGGCGTGGTAGGTGGGATCGCTCTCGCGGATCTCGGCGCCGCGCGCCTGCCAGTCCTCCCACATCTTCTGCTTCTGGTCCTGCTCGCGGGCGCCCGCGGTGGACTTGTCCGCCTGCCCCGGCTTGCGCTTGAGCACGCGGACCTTGAAATCGGGATGCTCCAGCAGCTCGTTCACGCAGGCTTGGCCGGCGGTGCCGGACGCCGCGAACACGGTGACGGTCTTTGTCATTCTCTCCTCCTAGCTCGCACCGTTATCGTGGGACGGTCGCGCGCCGGTGCGCCGGCAGGCGGCCGCCATCGCTATCGATAGCAAATCATTGTCGGCCGCCTGTCGTGGCGGGGGCTCTACACTTTCGGGTAGTTTTGCCGGGCATGTGGCACGCCTCCTGGACAACGTCCGCCGCGGACCGCCGCCGGCTGGCCGTGCACGGCGCGGACGGGCCCCTCTCCGCGGCGGCGGTACTCCGCCGATGGCGCGACGACGACGCCTTCCGCGGCTTCTGGAACGACACCCTGAAGGCGCCGCCGTTCGCGGCCTATGCCTGGGAGATGCCGCCTCTGGCCCGGGACCGGCTCGACCGTCCCTTCGAATGCGTGTTCGTGGACAACCCCGCCCTGGCCGCCACCGGCGCCGACCCCGGGCCCTTCGAGGCGCATTTCCGCGCCGCGGGCGATGCCGACAGCGTCACCTTCGACAACCTCGGCAACGACGCCAGGCTGGTCGCCCCCTGCCCGCGCGCCGACCCGGCCGTGTACAGCCACCTCGCCGTGTTCGCCCGCGAGGCGCCCGACCCTCAGGCCCGGGCCCTGTGGGCGGCGGTGGCCGCCGCCGCGGACGAACGCCTGAAGCGTGGCCCGTTCTGGCTGAGCACCGCCGGCCTCGGCGTTTACTGGCTGCACGTGCGCCTGGACGACCGCCCCAAGTATTACCGGCATCGGCCCTACGCGCGCGTGCCGGCCTGACGGTCGCCGTCCGCCGCCGCGGCCCGCTGGCGCCGGCGCCAGTCCCGCGGCGACACGCCGGTCCAGCGCTTGAAGCTGCGGCTGAACACGGCCAGATCGCCGAAGCCCAGGTGCATGGCCAGGTCGGTGAGACGGATGTCGCTGCGGGCCAGGTGCTCGCGCGCCAGCGTCTCGCGGGCGGCACGCAGGATGGCGCCGAAGCTCGTGCCCTCGTCCCGGAGGCGGCGCTGCAGCACGCGCGGGTGCAGATCCACCATCCGGGCCACGCTGTCCAGGCAGCAGTCGCCGGTGGGCAACAGCGCCACGATCGCCCGCTCCACCTGCAGCGGCAGCCCCGGCGCCGGACGCTCGCGGCGGGTGCCCCGCCACTCGGCGCCGAGCCGGTCGCGCAGGGCCGGCGCAACCCGCACCGGCAGCGCGGTCAGGCCGGCGTCGTAGACCAGGCGGTCGTAGGACCGGCCGAACGCCACCGCCGGCCCGAACAGGCGCCCGTAGACGCCGGTGTCGCCGGGCGGCGGCTGGCGCAGGTCCACGCGCCGGGGCCGCAGCGCGCCGCCGTGGAGTTGCGCCAGGGCCCGGGCCAGCAACCCCACGCTGAGGACGGCGAGCTGGGTGCAATCGACCTGGCGGGCGAACGCGAAATCCATGGTCACGCGCAGCCCGTCGTCGGCGCCGTCCGCGACGATCTCGACGCCGCGGGCATGGAAATCGACGTGCCGCTGGATCATGGTCAGCGCCCGGCCCAGGGTGGGTTGGAGACTGAGTTGCGAGGCCAGCGCCCCGAGCACGTGCAGCCCCTGGCGCGACGCCAGCAAGGCACCGAAGTCCGGGCGTCCGCACACGTCGGCGGCGCGCGTGAGCACGCGCGCCAGCGCCGGATACGGCAGATAGGCGTCCGGTGTCTTGAGGACCGAGGGCTCGATGCCCTCGGCCTCGAACAGGGCCAGGGGCGACTCGCCCAGCGATTCGACCAGTTCGGGGAAACCCAGCAGCGAACCGCCCCGCACGATGTACGGCATGCGCGTCCCGCGTCGTCGGACGATTCGCGAATAGTCAAATAGCGTTCGCGAAAGATCAAGTCACCTCGCGCGCGAGGGTGGATACTGGCCCGGAAAACATCGCGAACGCGGAAACCAGGATCGCGGAGGAGACCCCGACCATGATGCCGACCCCCTATACCGACCATGACGAGTTGCTGACCCTCAACACCAACGAACTGCCGATGTTCGAGGACGCCCTGCCCGGCGTCGACGTGCAGCCGCTGTTCCTGGACCCGCACAACGGCGTCTGGGTGGTGCGCGCCCTGTTCAAGCCGGGCGTGGTCTTGCCCAAGCACTACCACACCGGCGACGTGCACTTCTTCACCGTGCGCGGCCGCTGGCATTACGCCGAATACCCGGACCAGCCCCAGACCGCGGGCAGCTACCTGTACGAGCCCGGCAGCTCGATCCACACCCTGGTCACCCCGGAGGACAACACCGAGGTCACCGAGGGCCTGATCGTGGTCCATGGCACCAACGTCAACTTCGACCAGGACGGCAACTACGTCGGCGTCATGGACGCCAGCTCGCTGATGCAGTTGTTCGACTCGCTGGTGCGCGAGCGCGGCATGGAGCCGGCCCGCTACATCAGCCCCGGCGCCCCCGACTACACGGTGCGCCAGGCGGCGGCGCCGGCCGCCGCCGCCCGATAGCGGCGGCCCCGGCGGGAAAGCGGCGCGGTGCCGGCCGTTCCGTCGCGGGCCCGTGCCCGCGACGGGGCCGGCATGGCGAGGGGCCGGTGCTTGTCCCGACGCGCGGCCAGGGGCTAGGCTTCCAGGCCATCACCCATCGGCGGCCGAGCGCGGCCGCCCCGTCCCGGATAGCGCCATGAACGACCGCACCGCCTACACCCCGCCCGCCATATGGACCCCGGACGACGCCGGCGGCGGCAAGTTCAACAGCATCAACCGGCCGGTCGCCGGCCCGACCCACGACAAGGAACTGCCGGTGGGCAAGCACCCGCTGCAGCTCTATTCCCTGGCCACGCCCAACGGCGTCAAGGTCACGGTCATGCTGGAGGAGCTGCTGGCCCTGGGATACGCGGGGGCCGAGTACGACGCCTGGCCGATCAATATCCTGGAGGGCGACCAATTCTCCAGCGGCTTCGTCGCGGTCAACCCCAACTCCAAGATCCCGGCGATGATGGACCACTCGACGCCGACCCCGACGCGGGTGTTCGAGTCGGGCGCCATCGTGCTCTACCTGGCGGAGAAGTTCGGCGCCTTCCTGCCGGACGACCACGCCATGCGAACGGAGGCCCTCAACTGGGTGTTCTGGCAGATGGGCAGCGCCCCCTTCCTGGGCGGCGGCTTCGGCCACTTCTACGCCTACGCCCCGGAGCCGATGAAGTACCCCATCGACCGCTACACCATGGAGGTCAAGCGCCAGCTCGACGTGCTCGACCGCCGCCTGGCCGACAACCGCTACCTCGCCGGCGACGAGTACACCATCGCCGACATCATCACCTGGCCGTGGTACGGCGTGCTGGCCCAGGGCAAGCTCTACGAGGCCGGCGAGTTCCTGCAGGTGCGGTCCTACGAGAACGTCCAGCGCTGGACCGCCGAGATCGACGCCCGCCCCGCCGTGCAGCGCGGGCGCATAGTCAACCGCGTCTGGGGCGACCCGGCGGAGCAGCTCCCCGAGCGCCACGACGCCAGCGACTTCGAGCACCGGACCATGGACAAGCTGCCGGAATCCGAGCGGCCGCAGAACATGCTCTGATCGGGCACCACCTTGTAGGGCGACCCGGTCTCGAATCGCGACCGGCGTCGGTTTGACTTACACACCGGCGACACCTACCATTTGCCCGACCCCGCCAGATGGTTTCGCCCACTGGCAGCAAGGCCCGACCAGGCGACTGGCGGGCCTTTGCGTTTTCATGGGTGCAAGACGACCCGGGCGGCGTTGCGTTCGGCCGGCCCGTCGCGAGCTGTGGCCGGATGCTCGACCTCGCCCGTCACTCCTCGCCGGCGACGACCACCAGCAGCTC
This sequence comes from Salinisphaera sp. PC39, assembly GCF_040361335.1. Taxonomy (NCBI): domain Bacteria; kingdom Pseudomonadati; phylum Pseudomonadota; class Gammaproteobacteria; order Salinisphaerales; family Salinisphaeraceae; genus Salinisphaera; species Salinisphaera sp. PC39. Next base: position 58,365 of record NZ_APNM01000017.1, read on the forward strand.
GGCGGTCTCGTCGCCGACCGAGCGGATGCGATGCGGCATCTGGGCGTTGAAGTGCAGGGCGTCGCCGCACTCCAGGATCAGGCGCTCGCTCATGAAGTCCACCTCGACGCGGCCGCGGTGGACGAAAACGAATTCCTCTCCCACGTGTTCCTTGAAGGCCGACTGGCCGAACTCCGCCTGCGGATACAGCACGAACGGCAGTAGGCGGTTGCGCCCGGCGTGCCTGGCCAGGGACGCGTACGCCAGCCCGCCGTCGCGGCTCATCGAGCGGCGTTCATCGGCCCGCACCAGGCTGTAGGCATCCGCCGAGGTATCCCCCTCCGAGAACAGCTCCTCCACGGAGACATCGAGCGCCTCGGCCAGCTTGAGGGCCACCGCGATGGACGGCGTGTTGAGACCGCGTTCGACCTTGGAGAGATAGCTCTTGGTCAGGCCGGTGCTCCGGGCCAGGGCGTCCAGGGTCAATCCGAGCCTTTTTCTTATGACCCGCAGGGGCGTCGACATAAAACGGTTTCCAGTCCGAGACGCAAAGCATGGTTGCGTATGACACAAAGTGTCATATAGGATACTAAGTGTCGCATCGGGGCGGCGCCCCGGCGATACCAAAACGACTTCAATTTAGCCCCTCGGGGCGAGGAACGAAACCGATGAGCACCATGCAAGCCTCCAAGAAGACGCTGGTCGAGCGAGCCCGGCGTCAGATGAAGACCAGTCTGGGAGACAACAACTGGACGGTACGGCAGAAGCTGGCACTGACCTGCCGGATCCTGTTCGACGGCGGCCACGACTCCGGACTGGCCGGCCAGATCACCGCCCGCGGACCGGAGCCCGGCACCTATTACACCCAGCGCCTGGGCCTGGGATTCGACGAAATCCAGGCCGGCAACCTGATGCTGGTGAACGAGGACCTCGAGGTGCTGGAAGGCACCGGCATGCCCAACCCCGCCAACCGTTTCCATAGCTGGGTCTACCGGGCGCGCGAGGACGTCAACTGCATCATCCACACCCATCCCCTGCACGTGTCGGCTCTGTCCATGCTCGAGGTGCCCCTGGCGGTCTCGCACATGGACACCTGCCCCCTGTACGAGGACTGCGCCTTTCTCAAGGACTGGCCGGGGGTGCCGGTGGGCAACGAGGAAGGCGAGATCATCTCCGGTGCCCTGGGCGACAAGCGCGCGATCCTGCTCGCCCACCACGGCCAGTTGGTCGCGGGCAATTCCGTCGAGGAGGCCTGCGTTCTGGCGATGCTGATCGAACGGGCCGCCCGGCTGCAGCTACTGGCCATGGCGGCGGGCGAGATCAAGCCCGTGCCGCCGGAGCTGGCACGTGAGGCCCATGACTGGATCAGCTCGCCCAAGCGCCACGGCGCCGCCTTCAACTACTACGCGCGCGGCGCCCTGGCGCGGCACGCGGACTGCCTGAGCTGACCGCCGCCCGGCCTCTACCCCCCTATCCAGCACTGGAGAACATTGTCATGACCACCACTTCGATCCACGGCATCATCGGCTACACGGTCACCCCGTTCGATGCCCAGGGCGCGCCCGACCTGGAGACCCTGGGGCTGAGCATCGAGCGCATGCTCGACGGCGGCGTCCACGCGATCGCCCCCCTGGGCAGCGCGGGCGAGGGCCCGTACCTCGACGAACGCGAATGGGCTCAGGTCGCCGAGCACACCCTGAGGACGGTCGCCGGCCGCGTGCCGACCGTCGTCAGCGTCTCCGACCTCACCACCGCCGGCACGGTACAGCGCGCGCAACGGGCCGAGGCGCTCGGCGCCGACGCGGTGATGGTGCTGCCGGTCGCCTACTGGAAGCTCAGCGCCGACGAGATCCGCCGGCACTTCCGCGCGGTGGCCGACGCCATCGGCATCCCGATCATGCTCTACAACAACCCGGGCACCAGCGGCATCGACATGCCGGTGGACCTGATCCTGCGCATCGTCGATGAGAACGAGCGGGTCACCATGGTGAAGGAGAGCACCGGCGACATTCAGCGCATGCACCAGCTATACCTGCGCGCCGAGGGCCGGGTGCCGTTCTACAACGGCTGCAACCCCATGGCCCTGGAGGCGTTCGTCGCCGGTGCCACGGGCTGGTGCACCGCCGCGCCCAACCTGATCCCGACGTTGAACCGGCAACTGTACGACGCGGTATGCCAACAGGATCTGGCGCGGGCCAAGGCGGTCTTCTACCGGCAGCTACCCGTGCTCGACTTCATCCTGCGCGGCGGCCTGCCCACCACGGTCAAGGCGGGCCTGAGTCTGCTCGGGCTGGAGGCGGGCGCCCCCCGCGCGCCCCTGACCGGTCTGGATGAGACGGGCCGGCGGGAACTGGGGGCATTGCTGGCGGACCTGCAGTAGGGAGACGGTCCGCAAAAAGGAAAAGGCGCCCGGGCGCGGCCAGGAATCGGCCGCGCCCGGACGCCGTCGGGGTCGGACAGGATCAGGCGAGATCGAAGCGATCCGCGTTCATCACCTTGTTCCACGCGGCGCCGAAGTCCTGCACGAACTTGGCCTGCGCGTCGTCCTGCCCGTAGACCTCGGCGATGGCCCGGAGCTGGGAGTTGGAGCCGAAGACCAGGTCGACGCGGGTGGCGGTCCACTTCACGTCGCCGCTCTTGCGGTCGCGCAGCTCGAACTCGTACTCGTCGTCCGAGGTGGGCTTCCACTCCAGGTCCATGTCGAGCAGGTTCACGAAGAAGTCGTTCGTGAGCGTGCCCGGCCGGTCCGTGAACACGCCGTGTTTGCTGCCGCCGACGTTGGCGTCCAGCGCCCGCATGCCGCCGATCAGGGCGGTCATCTCGGGGGCGGTCAGCGTCAAGAGCTGGGCCCGGTCGAGCAGCAACTCCTCGGGCGACACCGTGAACTTCGACTTCTCGTAGTTGCGGAAGCCGTCGGCGACGGGCTCCAGCACCTCGAAGGACGCGGCGTCGGTCTGCTCCTCGGTGGCGTCCGTGCGGCCCGGATGGAACGGCAGTTCCAGATCGTGGCCGGCGTCCTTGGCGGCCTTCTCGACCGCGGCGTTGCCACCGAGCACGATCAGATCGGCCAGGGACACGCGCTTGTTGCCGGAGGCCGAGCCGTTGAAGTCCTTCTGGATGCCCTCGAGGGTCTCCAGGACCTTGGCGAGCTGCTTGGGCTCGTTGACCTCCCAGTCCTTCTGCGGGGCCAGGCGGATGCGCGCGCCGTTGGCGCCGCCGCGCTTGTCGGAGTTGCGGAAGGTCGAGGCCGCGCCCCAGGCGGTCGCCACCAGCTCGGACACCGACAGGCCGGAACCCAGGATTTTGTCCTTGAGGGCCGCGATGTCCTTGGCGTCGATCAGCTCATGGTCGACCTCCGGCACCGGGTCCTGCCAGATCAGGTCCTCCTCCGGGACCTCCGGGCCGAGATAGCGGGACTTCGGCCCCATGTCGCGGTGGAGCAGCTTGAACCAGGCGCGGGCGAAGGCGTCCGCCAGCTCGTCCGGATTCTCGTGGAACCGCTTGGAGATCTTGGCGTACTCGGGGTCCATCTTCAGCGACAGATCCGTGGTCAGCATCATCGGCGGATGCTTCTTGGACGGATCGTGGGCGTCGACGACCATGTCCTCCTCGGCCGTGTCCTTCGGATGCCACTGGTTGGCGCCGGCCGGGCTCTTGCTCAGCTCCCACTCGTACTTGAACAGCAGGTCGAAGTAGCCGGTGTCCCACTGGGTCGGCCGGGACGTCCAGGCGCCCTCGATGCCGCTGGTCATGGAATACTCGCCCTTGCCGGTGCCGGCCTTGTTGTGCCAGCCCAGGCCCTGCTCCTGGATCGGGGCGGCCTCGGGCTCGGGGCCGACGTTCTCCTCGGGCACCGCGCCGTGGCACTTGCCGAAGGTGTGGCCGCCGGCGATCAGCGCCACCGTCTCGTAGTCGTTCATCGCCATCCGGCTGAAGGTCTCGCGGATGTCGTGCGCGGCCTTGAGCGGGTCCGGATTGCCGTCCGGGCCCTCCGGGTTCACGTAGATCAGGCCCATCTGGACGTTGGCCAGCGGGTTCTCCAGCTCCCGGTCGCCGGAGTAGCGGCTCTTCTCGTGGCTGCTGTCGGCCAGCCACTCGGTCTCCGAGCCCCAGTAGACATCCTCCTCGGGCTCCCAGATGTCCTCGCGCCCGAAGCCGAAGCCGAAGGTCTTGAAGCCCATGTCCTCCAGGGCGACGTTGCCGGCCAGGATGATCAGGTCGGCCCAGGAGATCTTGTTGCCGTACTTCTGCTTGAGCGGCCACAGCAGCCGGCGGGCCTTATCCAGGTTGCCGTTGTCCGGCCAGCTATTGAGCGGCGCGAAGCGCTGCGCGCCCGTGCTGCCGCCGCCGCGGCCGTCGCCCTCGCGGTAGGTACCCGCGGCGTGCCAGGACATGCGGATGAACAGCGGCCCGTAATGGCCGTAGTCGGCCGGCCACCAGTCCTGCGAGTCCTTCATCAGGGCCTTCAGGTCCTCCTTGAGGGCCTTCACATCCAGCTTCTTGAACGCCTCCTTGTAATCGAAGCCCGGGTCCAACGGATTGGAGAGGTTCGAGTGCTGATGGAGGATCCTGAGGTTGAGCTGGTTCGGCCACCAGTAATCGTTGCCGGGGCCGTCACCGTGCAGCGCCGTGCGCGCACCGTGCATGACCGGGCATTTACCCCCGGCCTTGATGTCCTTCGCGTTTGCGGCCATGTCTATCTCCTGCCTCTCTGGTTGGATCGCCACATTCGTAAATCAAAACGACACCCGGTGGAACCCGCGGTGTCCGCAGCCACGACCGACGCGCCACGGCCCGGACGGCGTCGCCATCCGCGGCCGGCGCGGCGTCGGTCCCGATTGTTCCAGCATCGCTTTTCGGCCCGCTTACCGGGCCATGACCTAACCCTAGTGCGGAAGATGGTCATTTAACAAATGAAATTTCACTACGCACTTCATAGTATTTGGCAATCGAACGGCCGCACGGGCCGGCGCGGAACCGCACGCCATGGCCCGCGCGCCGCGCCGGTCCCCTCCAACGCAAGACTACCCGTCGGAGCGGCTCATACCGGCCGGGGTACGCGATACACTTGCGGGCCCCGCCGCGCAGCGATCCTGCGCGCCGCGCCGAATACAAACAGGAGGACGACACCATGGCAGAGGCGTACATCGTCGACGCATTGCGCACCCCCACCGGCCGCCGCAAGGGCAGCCTGGCCCACATCCATGCCGCCGACCTGGGCGGGCACGTGATCCGCGAGCTCACCGGCCGCCACGAGATCCCGCTGTCGGAGTACGACGACGTGATCTTCGGCAACGTCGACTCAGTGGGCCCGGAGGCCGGCAACATCGGCCGCACCTGCGCCCTGGTCGGCGGCCTGCCCCTGGCGGTGCCGGGCGTCACCGTCGACCGCCAGTGCGGCTCCTCGCAGCAGGCGGTGCACTTCGCCGCCCAGGCCGTGATGAGCGGCACCCAGGACGTGGTCATCGCCGGCGGCGTGGAGACCATGACCCAGGTCCCGATCGGCTCGGCCATGCGCGCCGGCAAGGAACTCGGCCACCCGGACCCCTTCTCCGGCAGCGAAGGCTGGCAGGCGCGCTTCGGCGACGAGACCGTCACCCAGTTCAACGGCGCCGAGAAGATGGCCAAGAAGTGGGGCATCGAGCGCGAGGCGATGGAGGAATACGCCCTGGAGAGCCACAAGCGGGCCCTGCGGGCGATCGCCGAGGGCCGCTTCGACCGCGAGGTGAGCCCGCTCGGCGGCCTGGACATGGACGAGACCGCGCGCGAGACCACCCTGGAGAAGATGGCGGACCTGGAACCGCTGGCCCCCGGCGGCCGCATCACCGCGGCCCTGGCCAGCCAGATCAGCGACGGCGCCTCCGCCGTGCTGGTGGTCTCGGAAGCCGCGCTCAAGCGCTACGGCCTGACCCCGCGCGCCCGCGTCCACCACATGTCCGTGATGGGCGACGACCCGATCTACATGCTCACCGCCCCGATCCCCGCCACCCAGCGGGCGCTCGAGCGCACCGGCCTGTCCCTGGAGGACATCGACCTGGTCGAGATCAACGAGGCCTTCGCCCCGGTGCCCATGGCCTGGCTCAAGGACATCGGCTACCCGCACGAGAAGACCAACGTCAACGGCGGCGCCATCGCCCTGGGCCATCCCCTGGGCGCCACCGGCACCAAGCTGATGACCACCCTGCTGCACGAGCTGGAACGCAGCGGCGGCCGCTACGGCCTGCAGACCATGTGCGAGGGCGGCGGCGTCGCCAACGTCACCATCATCGAGCGGCTCTGAGCCTGAGGCCCGTCCGGCTATTCGCCGGGCGGGCGACCGGCCCCATTCGGCCGACCAGTCCGCGTAACAAAAAGCCGCCGGCGATCCCGGGACCGCCGGCGGCTGCCGATCCGGCTAAGAGCGGTCGCCGCTTACCAGCGGGTACGCCCGCCGCGGCGATCGTCGCGGCCCTTCTCCATGGCGATGTTCACCTTCAGCGGCCGGCCGCCGAGGTCCCTGCCGTTCATCTCGAGGGCCTTCTCCGCCGCCTGCTGCTGGGCGAAGGTGATGAACCCGAAGCCCTTGGCGCGGCCGGTATCGCGATCCATGATCAGCGCCAGCTCTTCGATCTCGCCGTAGCCGCCGAACAGGTCGCGCATCTGCGACTCGGTGACGTCATACGGGAAGTTACCCACATACAATTTCTTCTGAGACATTCGATTTCCATGCTAAACACCGGCCCGACGGGGTCCGGCAAAACACGCGTCGCGGTGTACGAACGGCCGCCGCCCGACGCAGCGACGGCGACCGCCGGCCCCCGACGTCCGGACCGGTCCGCGACGGCGATCACGCCGGACGGCACACGGGAACGTATCGCCTCGGGGGCGAGGCATCGGTGATTGCTTGGGGATGGCCCGACCGCCGGCCGGCGGATTCAGGCAAAGCAAGGACTGACCGGGGAAGCTTAGCACCTATTCTGGGTCTTGGGTGGTGTGCACGGGTTTCGTATCCAACCGTCATGCGCGGAACCTGATGACAGCGACCACTGCTCCGGCCCAAGCCGGGGCTGGCGTGGCGCCCGACCCGGCAGACAGAATATCCTGAAGACTCGACAATCCATGGAAGGACGACATGATTAACGGTCGATGGAAAGGGATGCTCCGTCTGGTGCCGGTCCTGGCACTGCTTGCACTCATCTCGCCGGCCCTCGCTTACACCAACCAGGCGGAAGTCAACGAAGCCTGGCCGATGTGCAGCGACACCCCCTACCGGATCGAACCCTGGCAAGTGATCGAACCCGATCATCTCACCGCAATCAGGGCCGAACGTGCCCTGGAATGGCTAGCCGAGCACCAGGACGACGAGCAGATTCGCGGTGAGGCTCTCATGATCCTGACGCTGAGCACGCAGATACTCGAAGGCTATGCCCTGCGTATGCGGATGCGTCATGGGGTTCGTCGTTCGGGCCGTGATGCGCGCGAGGACTTCTGTCAGTGGATCACGACGACGAGTTTCCCGGAGTAGGCCGCTATTCATGCTCAGGAAATAGCAGCCTGGCCCGTTTCCCATGCGCCTCTACCCGACGTATGGCCCACGATATCGATCCGGTCGCTTTCCGGACAGCAGCCCCTTGTGACCGATACCCGACCGAACCCGCCATTGGTTGCTAGACTCCGCCTTACAAGCATCCCCTCTCCCCCTTGGGGGAGAGGGCCAGGGTGAGGGGGAATTCATGGCCATTCCCAACCGACTGCAGAACACCGCCAAGGGCATGCTCAACCGCGCCCGCCGACTCGGCCTGCCGGTGCAGGGCGCCGAACGGCTCGGCGAACGCCTGGAACCGCTGGCGATCAAACACCTGTCGCGCTACGTGATCCCGTTCGTGCGCCGCAGCGGCGTGCATGTCAACGAGCTGGAACCGGGCCGCGTAGTCTGCACCATGCCCCTGAAGGGCAATGTCAACCACATCGGCACCATGTACGCTGGCGCGCTGTTTACCCTGGCCGAATTCCCCGGCGGCCCGCTGATGCTGGCGACGTTCGGCATGAAGCGTTTCATCCCCATCGTCACCGCCTTGGACTTGGAGTTCGTCAAGGCCGCCAAGACCGACGTCTCGGTCGAGCTCACCCTGACCCCAGACGAAGCCAAGCGGATCGAGGCCGAGACCCTGGCGCACGGCCAGGCAGAGTTCGAGCTGCGAGGTGAGCTGAAGGATGCCAATGGCGAGGTGGTCGCGCGGAGCCGGGCGCTGTATCAGATGCGGCCGCGGCGGCGTTGAGAATGGCGCATCGAAGTGCGTGCACTGTCCCCCGAAACACCAGCTTAGCTGATGACTGACAGATCGCCCTGGGCTGCGGAAGAGGTGGCGGCGGTCGTCGACGACTACCTGCACATGCTGACCCTTGAATTATCCGGCCAGCATTACGTGAAATCGCAGCATCGTCAGCGCTTAAAGGCCCAACTGCGCGGCCGATCCGACGGCGCTATAGAGCGCAAGCACCAGAACATCAGCGCGATCATGATCGAACTGGGCTTCCCCTACGTGCCAGGTTACAAGCCACTGTCGAACTACCAGAGCTTACTTCTCGAGGTCGTTAGTCGGCGACTGAGCATGGGCGGTCAACTCGACGCGGCGGCAGAAGCCGCTGCAAAGCAACCGGCTACCGCGCCCCTTGCGCCGAACTTCGATGCATTGCTAACGGACCCGCCAACGGCCTCTACTGTAGGGATTCGCGAGCACGCGCCCGCGCATAAGTCCCATTCACACGTCGCCAAGAGGGATTACCTTGCTCTGGAAGCACGCAATCGCTCACTCGGCAAGGCAGGCGAGGAGTTGGTCGCCTGTTACGAGCAGCATCGTCTGCACCGTGCAGGCAAGCGCAAGCTCAGCGAGAAAGTGGAGCATGTCGCCGTCACCCAAGGCGACGGCCTCGGCTATGACGTGCTCTCTTTCGATACGGACGGACAGGAGCGCCTGATCGAGGTCAAGACCACTGCCTTCGGCAAAGACACACCATTCTTTCTCAGCGACAACGAGTTGGCGTTATCCAAGGAAGTGAGCGATCGCTTCCATCTATACCGCATCTTTGAGTTCCGCAGGCAGCCGCGGATGTTCACGCTCATGGGCGCCATCGATGACCGATGCCGCCTCGACCCGATAAGCTACCTCGCACGATTTTGATGACTATGCCCACGCACAGGCATAAGAAAGAAATACGACTCTGACCCCGATCTCCGAAGGCCTTGCCGACCTGGGTCCCGTGTTGTGGGCCAACATCGCGCGCGTTGCCGGCCTAATTCTCCAGTACCTGCTCCCGTTCATGTTGGTGTGCGCGGCAATAGTATCCGTCGCCAGTCGTCGGCAACGTCACAAACTACTCCGGGAAGCCGAATCGATCTCGGGCCGGGGCACGGTTCTCGACATGAGTTGGCGCGACTTCGAGCATCTGGTGCACGCCTGGTTCGAGCGGCAAGGCTATCAGGTCGAATCGACTGCAGCCGGCGCGGATGGCGGTGTCGACTTGGTCGCACGAAAGGGCGGTGAAGTCTTCCTCGTCCAATGCAAGCAGTGGCGAGCCCACAAGATCGGCGTCTCGGTCGTGCGCGAGCTGTACGGTGTCATGGTGGCCCGCGGCGCGGCGGGGGGATTCGTTGTCGGTGTCGGCGAATTTACGAGCGACGCCCTCGAGTTTGCGGAAGGCCGCAATATTGAGCTGACCGATGCCCGAGCCGTTATCGGCGAGGCTGGGGAACGTACCCCGAGCCAGTCTCAGCCGGCCGGTCAGGAAAGGCGCGAACCGGAGTGTCCCCGCTGCGGCTCAGGGATGGTTAGGCGCACCGCGCGACGTGGCGCGAATGCCGGGCAGGACTTCTACGGTTGTAGCCAGTACCCCAATTGTCGTGGGACGCGTACTTTCGTATAGCTGCAATCGGGAAAATACGACTCTGACCCCGGTCTCCGCGAGCTCCTCGATCTCGCCGTAGCCGCTGAACAGGTCGCGCATCTGCGACTCGGTCACGTCATACGGAAAGTTACCCACATACAGTTTGTTCTGAGACATTCGATTTCCATGATAAACGCCGGCCCGACAGGGCCCGGCAATACAGGCGTCGCAGTGTACGAACGGCCGCCGCCCGACGCAGCGACGGCGACCGTCGGCCCCCGACGCCCCCGCCGACTTACCACCGCGATCACGCGGGGCGGCACACGGGGACGTTTCGCCTCGGGGGCGAGGCATCGGTGATTGCTTATGGGATGGCCCGGCTGCCGGCCGGCAGGTTCGGGCAAAGCAAGGACTGACCGGGGGAGCTTAGCACCTATTCTGGGGTTTGGGTGGTGTATTCGGGTTTCGCCTCCAACCGCCACGCGATCCCCGGATGACAGCGATCATGCCGTTTCCAAGACAGCGGCCCGTCTGACCGATACCCGACCACGCCCACCATTGGTTGCTAGACTCCGCACTACAAACACACCCTCTCCCCCTTGGGGGAGAGGGCTGGGGTGAGGGGGAATTCATGACCATTTCCGACCGACTACAAAACACCGCCACGGGCATGCTCAACCGCGCCCGCCAACTCGGCCTGCCGGTACAAGGCGCCGAACGGCTCGGCGAGCGCCTGGAACCGATGGCGATCAAGCACCTGTCGCGCTTCGTGATCCCGTTCGTGCGACGCAGCGGCGTGCGCATCGTCGAGCTGGAGCCGTGCCGCGTGGTCTGCGCCATGCCCCTGAAGGGCAACGTCAACCACATCGGCACCATGTACGCTGGCGCCCTGTTCACGCTCGCCGAGTTTCCCGGCGGCCCGCTGATGCTGGCGACCTTCGGCATGCGCCGCTTCATCCCCATCGTCACCGCGCTGGACCTGGCATTCGTCAAGGCCGCCAAAACCGACGTCTCGGTCGAACTTACTCTACCCGATGAAGAAGCCAAGCGGATCGAAGCCGAGACCCTGGAGCACGGCCAGGCGGAGTTCGAGCTGCGGGGCGAGTTGAAGGACACCAACGGCGAGGTGGTCGCCCGCAGCCGGGCGCTCTACCAGATGCGACCGCGGCGGCGTTAAGAATAGAGTATTTAATTAGGTGTACTGTCCCCGGAACCGCGTCCTCATTTTTTGTGAGATGCGACAGGCAAGTGCGGCCCACAATAACCAATAACAATTCGATCGTCTTCGCCATCCCAGCAAAAATGGACACGTATCGTTTTCACAGGATCATCAGAAATACCAATTTTTAGATGCTGCAACATCTCTACTTCATCCCCTTTGTACTTAAATAATCTATAGCGCCGCAACTCAGCGTTGTTCTGGACAGATTCTGATTCAGTAGGAGAGTACTCGTTAGTGGTAAATGCGCGGCGTGCTTCATTAGTACCGCCTTCTTTTAAAGCTGATACAAACTCAGTAGGCAACTTCCATAATAGCGCTAGCAATCTTTCTGATTGATCAAAATGGCATGAGTCCTTAGCAGAGGAAAATGCCGAGTCGAGAATTTGAACTTTATCTGGAAAGAATGCTTCAAGTATTCGGAGACAGTTCTCGGGAGAAAGGCTACCTTCAATTAGACTGGCGACATCCTCTGTTATTTCTGATATATCTAATTTATTAAGCTTCGCCCCCTGCTCTTGAAGTTGATGGAGTAGTTGCTCATTTTTCCGCTCTTCCCGTCGCAGACGCTTTTGGCTATGCTGAAATTCTTCCTCTAGTCGCATTTCCTCAAGCTGAGATTGCTCTAACTGATGCTTGTAGTCTTCGACTAGTTTATGACTCTGCTCCTCTGCCGCTTCGATTTCTTCGGCAGCGTATTTAAGGTATTCACGTTCTGTTTCATTGGCCTCCGAAGCAGTTTCTAGCTTATCTCTCAAAACATTTTGACGATCTCGTGCTCTCTTTAAACGAGCATCACTTGGAGCAATATGGCGCTTTTTATGGTCCATATTGGTCCAGTGGGTGACGGTAGATATCACCTCACTAGTTATGCTGTGTTGATTTTTTATGAGATCATCTAATTCATAAGTTAAAAACAACCTGTTACGTATATGCTGCCCTCCTCGACGGTGAGTTATAGGAGGAAAAATAACATTGATAGCCCCTCCCCAGGCGCTACGTTTTCGTGTTAATAAACGCTCCAGGTCGTATGAGTTGACTTGACGTGAAATATCGACTACTTGCGCTAAACCAAATAATTGCTCTTGAAGTCGGTCTATATCTACATATGCGTAGCCATCATGATCTCTACTCACCAAAACAACGGGATCCCGCCGATAAGGATGCTCGATAGCTTGAGCGAGCGCACGTAAATGATCGTAATCATTCTGAACATGCTGCACCGCCATTCCAGGAATTCCCATTGCGACCTTGCATTTATTAGAAATAAATTGAATTAAGCGTGGCCGCGTTGTCTCAGGGACTGTTTTTATTTGGGTGCTTATGTCACTTGTTTCTAACAATAAAGAGAAAAAAGCACTATCATATCGCTTCTGTATGCTAAGTTCGGTCACCCACTGACGACCGGGGATATCTACGTCAGGGTGGGTAAATAATATTGAATAGGTTTCGGGCGGCAACTCTGACGCTGGAAAACAACGGATCCAGGCGCCATTTATATTGTCGTTTTTGACGGTGCGCAGGTCATCTGCCTCTATCCACGTCTTGGTCTTTTGGCCTAGCCAGCGGGCTACAGCATGTAAGGCATGGTCAGCATCTTCAGGCGATTGAAGCTCTAGGCTGTTTGCATAAATTAACATAGTCGATCCCGCGAATTTACGAGGAATTATCCGAGAACACTAAACCGTGAGGTTGCTCAGCCAGTATGCGTGAAATAGGCGCTTGCAAAGAACAACTTTGGCCAAAAAGAAAGCGGGCCAAAGGCCCGCTACTTTTGTTGTTGCCGTCACCTTCCATTGGCGCTTCTGCTTGTCCCCCTGAGATCTAGTCCCAGGAAAGCGCCCCACCGGTCTGGTACTCGATGACCCGGGTCTCGAAGAAGTTCTTTTCCTTCTTGAGGTCCATCATCTCGCTCATCCACGGGAACGGGTTCTCGGCGCCCGGGTAGAGTTCGGCGAGGCCGATCTGGGCGCAGCGGCGGTTGGCGATGAACTTCATGTACTCGTCGAACATGCTGGCGTTGAGGCCGAGCACGCCGCGGGGCATGCAGTCGTGGGCGTACTCGATCTCCAGGTGCATGGCCTCGTCGATCATGCTGCGCACCTCTTCCTGAAAGTCCTTGGTCCAGAGGTGCGGGTTCTCGATCTTGATCTGGTTGATCACGTCCACACCGAAGTTCAGGTGCATGGACTCGTCGCGCATGATGTATTGCACCTGCTCGGCGGTGCCGGTCATCTTGTTGCGGCGGCCGAAACTCAGGAACTGCACGAAGCCGGCGTAGAACCAGATGCCCTCGAAGATGATGTAGAAGGCGATCAGGTCGCGCAGGAACTTCTGGTCGTTCTCGGGCGTGCCGGTCTGGAAGTCCGGGTCGTTCAGGCTCTGGGTGTACTGCATGGCCCAGGCGGCCTTGTTGTGCACGCTGGGCAGCTCGCGGTACATGTTGAATATCTCGCCCTCGTCGAGGTTGAGGCTCTCCACGATGTACTGGAAGCAGTGGCCGTGCACGGCTTCCTCGAAGGCCTGGCGCAGCAGGTACTGGCGGCACTCGGGGTTGGTGAGGTGCTTGTAGATGCCCAGCACCAGGTTGTTCGCCACCAAGGATTCGCTGGAGGCGAAGAAGCCGAAGCCGCGCTTGAGGATCATGCGCTCGTCGTCGGTCAGGCCCTCGGGATCGCTCCACATGGCGATGTCCGCGGACATGTTGATCTCCTGCGGCATCCAGTGGTTGGCGCAGCCGGACAGGTACTTCTCCCAGGCCCACTGGTACTTGAACGGCACGAGCTGGTTGACGTCGGCGCGGCAGTTGATGATGGCCTTGTCGTCGACCTGCACGCGGCCGGCGCCCATCTCGACCTGCTCCAGGCCGGTGACGGCCTCGTTGGACTCCTCGCCCTTGTGCTCCTCGCGCAGCTCGCCGTCGTCGACCGCGTTGGGGTCGGGCACGGTGGCCGGCTGGCGCGGATGCACGCTCTGGTTGGGGTCGGTCGGGCGGTTGTCGTTCCATTCGAGCATGGCGCTGTCCTCTATCTCTGTATCGTCCCGGTTCTTTGAGACTTGAATCCCGGAACCTGAAATTCGCGTGTCTACTTGCGGCGCATCTGCCGCGTGGCCCGGCGGTTGCGGATGTGCCGCCGGCGGGCCTGTTTCTGCTGCCGGACCGTGTCGCTGGCCTGCGAGTAGAGCGCGGGCTCTTCCTGCAGGTCCTCGCCCGTGACGTAGGTCACGGTGCGGTGCCAGTCTGTCGGCTCGGTCATGTTGCCGGTCCCCCTGGTTGTTTGCCTCGGCATCCGGTCGCCTGGATGTCTACCCCCTCACCCCAACCCTCTCCCCCAAGGGGAGAGGGGGTTTGTGGGGGTTCCTCTTTCCCCAAGGTGAGAGGGCGTGGATGTGACCCCCTCTCCCCAGCCCTCTCCCCCAAGGGGGAGAGGGGGTTGGGGGTTCCTCTCTCCCAAGGGGGAGAGGGGATTCATGAGGGTTACTGACAGGCCTCGCATTCCGGGTCGTCGATGGCGCAGGCCATGGGGGCCGTGGGCGGCGGGGCCGCCTCGGCGCCGTTGCCTGCACCGTTACCATTCGCGCTCGCGGAGGCGCCGGCCGGGGCCGCGCTCGGGCGGTCCCCGCCGCCGGTGACGCTGCCGCCGGCGCCCGCGCCGCCGCCGCTGCCGCGGCCGCCGTGGCCGACGGCGTTGAGGCGGTGGTCGGTGATGGTGGATTTCTCCACGTGCGTGGCGCCGACCGAGCGCAGGTAGTAGGTGGTCTTCAGGCCCTTCTGCCAGGCGAATTTGTACAGCTCGTCCAGCTTGCGGCCCGAGGGCTCGGCCATGTAGAGGTTCAGGCTCTGGGCCTGGTCCAGCCACTTCTGGCGCCGCGAGCCGGCCTCGACCAGCCACTTGGGATCGATCTCGAAGGCGCAGCGGTACAGGGCCTTGAGGTCGTCCGGGATGCGGTCGATGGCCTGCACCGAACCGTCGTAGTACTTGAGGTCGTTGGCCATCACCTCGTCCCACAGGTCGAGCTGCTTGAGGTCCTCGACCAGGTAGGGGTTGGCGACGGTGAACTCGCCCGACAGGTTCGATTTCACGTACAGGTTCTGGTACGTGGGCTCGATCGACTGGCTCACGCCGGTGATGTTGGCGATGGTCGCGGTCGGGGCGATGGCCATGCAGTTGGAGTTGCGCATGCCCACCTGCTGGATCCGCTGGCGCAGGCCGTCCCAGTCCAGGGTCGCGCTCTCGTCCTGGTCCAGGTATTCCTCGCCGCGCTGCTCGCGCAGGATCCTGATGGAGTCGATCGGCAGGATGCCCTGGTCCCACAGCGAGCCCTTGAAGGAGCTGTAGGGGCCGCGCTCCTGGGCGAGGTCGGTGGAGGCCTTGATCGCGAAGTAGCTGATCCGCTCCATGGAACGGTCGGCGAACTCGACCGCCTGCTCCGACTCGTACGGCAGGCGCAGCTTGTAGAGGGCGTCCTGGAAGCCCATCAGGCCCAGGCCCACCGGCCGGTGGCGCAGGTTGGAGTCACGCGCGGTCTTGACGCTGTAGTAGTTGTACTCGATCACGTTGTCGAGCATGCGCAGCGCCGTGGACACGGTCTTCTCCAGCTTGTCCACGTCCAGGGCGCCGTCGACCACGTGCTGGGCGAGATTGACCGAGCCCAGGTTGCAGACCGCGATCTCCTTGCCCGGCGAGGTGTTGAGCGTGATCTCGGTGCACAGGTTGGAGCTGTGGACCACGCCCACGTGCTGCTGCGGGCTGCGCAGGTTGCACGGGTCCTTGAACGTGAACCACGGGTGGCCCGTCTCGAACAGCAGCGACAGCATCTTGCGCCACAGGCCCACGGCGGAGACCTGCTTGGCGTTCTTGATCTCGCCGGCCTCGACCTTGGCCTCGTAGCGCTCGTAGGCCTCCTCGAAGGCCTTGCCGGTGAGGTCGTGCAGGTCGGGCACGTCGTTGGGCGAGAACAGGGTCCACTGCTGGTCGTTGAGCACCCGCTTCACGAACAGGTCCGGGATCCAGTTCGCGGTGTTCATGTCGTGACAGCGGCGGCGGTCGTCGCCGGTGTTCTTGCGCAGCTCCAGGAACTCCTCGATGTCCTTGTGCCAGGTCTCGAGGTAGGCGCAGACCGCGCCCTTGCGCTTGCCGCCCTGGTTCACGGCCACGGCGGTGTCGTTGACCACCTTCAGGAACGGCACCACGCCCTGGGACTTGCCGTTGGTGCCCTTGATATGGGCGCCCATGGCGCGCACCGGGGTCCAGTCGTTGCCCAGGCCGCCCGCGAACTTGGACAGCATGGCGTTGTCGTGGATCGCGCCGTAGATGCCGCCCAGGTCGTCGGCCACGCTGGTCAGGTAGCAGGACGACAGCTGCGGGCGCAGCGTGCCGCTGTTGAACAGGGTCGGCGTGCTGCTCATGAAGTCGAAGGACGACAGCAGCTTGTAGAACTCGATCGCGCGCTCCTCGCGCTCGATCTCGTTGATCGCCAGGCCCATGGCCACGCGCATGAAGAACGCCTGCGGCAACTCGAAGCGGTGGCCTTCGTAGTGGATGAAGTAGCGGTCGTAGAGCGTCTGCAGCCCGAGGTAGGTGAACTGCATGTCGCGCTCGGGCAGCAGGGCCTTGCCCAGCCGCTCCAGGTCGTAGTTGAGCAGTTCGGAGTCCAGCAGCTCGTGCTCGACACCGCGCTTGACGTAGTCGGCGAAGTAGTCGGCGTAGCGCTCGGCCATCTCGGTGTGGGTGGCGTACACCACGCGGCCGTCGGCGAGGAAGGTCAGGGCCTCGTGGCGCAGTTTGTCCAGCAGCAGACGCGCGGCCACGGAGCTGTAGTTGGGCTCGGCCTCCAGGCGCTGGCGCGCGGACAGCACCAGGGCGGTGGCCAACTCGTCCTCGCTGATGCCGTCGTAGGCGTTCTTGAGGGTGTCGGACAGCACCTTCTCGGCGTCCACGCCGGCGATGCCGTCGCAGGCCTCGCCGATCACCCGGCGCAGGCGGTCCTGGTCCAGCGGGCGGGTGGTGCCGTCCTTGAAGGCCACGTTCATCTCGGCGGCGGCCGGGGCGGCCTTGCCCTTCTTGCCGGCCTTGGCCTCCTGCTCGGCGCGCTCGCGGGCGCGCTCCTCGCGGTAGAGCACGTACGAGCGGGCGACCTTGTGCTCGCCGGCGCGCATCAGGGCCAGCTCGACGTGGTCCTGGATGTCCTCGATGTGCACCGCGCCGCCGCCCGGCAGGCTGCGGGTGACGCCGGCCTCGACCTGCTCGGTGAGCTTCTTGACGGTGTCGCGGATGCGGCTGGACGCGGCGCCCCCGCGGCCCTCCACGTCCAGGAAGGCCTTGGTCAGGGCGACCTCGATCTTACTGGCGTCGAACGGCGTGACCTTGCCGTTGCGCCGGATGACCTTGTAGCCGCCGGGCGCGGTGGCCGCGATCTCGGCGGTGGACTGGCTGTCGTCCGGCTGCGGCCGGGCCGGCGCCGCGCGCCCGGTCTCTTGTGTCTGCTGCATGTTCCTACCCCGTGAAATGCGGTGATCTGCACCCCCGTCGGCCCCGGCGGGGCCGACTGCTTACGACTGAAGATACTCCACAATATGTAGAGGTCAAGTGGCAATTTTTGACCAATCGGACTCTATATATTGTGGGTCGCGGTGGATAAGACAGTGCACAGGATTGGGGAGTGCCTGTGCATAACCCGTGTGCGTTTTCCGGGAATCGCCCCGGGGTCAGTGGGTTAGACAGTGACGGCGGAGGTGGGTTTCGGGTCCGTTTCGGGGCATCGGAGGCCGGTCGGGCACGGCCGCCCGCCGGGGGCGCACCGGGATGACGCAGGCGCCGCTATTTGCGCGCTGCAGTGCGGTAACTGATTGATTTATTGGAATTCGGGATTCAGAAAAACGTGACGCCCTTGCAGGGTGCGTGTCATGGCGGGCTTGGGGCGGTGGTTGGGCACCCCCTCACCCTGGCCCTCGTATGTTGCCAACGCCACGGCAATCAGGAG
>NZ_APNM01000018.1:0-73658 GCF_040361335.1 Salinisphaera sp. PC39
TGCCAGCCGAACGCAGACCGCTTGACCCGAGACATAGAATCTCTCCCCCAAGGGGGGAAAGGGGAGTGGGCCGCGGGCGGAGGGGATGATGTCCTCCGGGGGCGTGGCGAGGGCTGTCAGAACCGCACGTTGATGCCGGTGGTCAGGCGGCGGCCCGGCTGGGGGACGTCCAGGAACGAGGTGTGGCGCACGATCTCGTCGTCCAGCAGGTTCTCGCCGCGCAGGTAGACCAGGGTGTCGGCGTCGCCGGTGGTCAGGCGGTAGCCGAGGAAGGCACCCAGGTCGGTGAAGCCGTCGGTGGCGTCCTCCAGCGGGGCGGTGCGGTCCTGGCGGTCGGCGTGCAGGACTTCCAGGTTGGCGAGCCAGGGGCCGCCGGCGTAGTCCAGGCCCGCGCCGTAGCGGGTCGGCGTGATCCGCGGCAGGTCTTCGCCGCCGGAGAGCTCGCCCCGGACCAGGTCGCCGAACACCCGCAGTGTCAGCCGCTTCGGGCCGGCGAGCAGGTCGTAGCCGGCCTCCAGCTCGGCGCCCAGGAAGTCGGCGTCGGCGGCGGCGTAGTCGAGCAGCAGCAGTTCGCCGTCGGGGTCGAAGTCGCCTTCCTCGTCCACGCGGTCGGCCTGGCCGTCGCTGGCCGGCGTGCCGGTGCCGTCGGCGTTCAGGCCGCGGTCCACGGAGCGCAGGTACACGAAATCCTTGTAGTTGGTGTAGAAGACGTTGGCGGACCAGCGCAGGCGGCCGTCGCTCTTGCGCAGGCCCAGGTCGACGTGCCGGGCGGTCTCCTCGTCCAGGTCGACGTCGCCGCGCTCGAAGGTCTGGGTCGCCTCGTGCGGGCCGAAGCTGTAGAGCTCCTCGGTGGCCGGGGCCCGTTGGTAGCGGCCGGCGCTGAGCGACAGCGTGACGCCGTTGCCGAGCGGACGCAGGCCGCCGAGCGACAGGCTCAGCGGGGTGTGGTCGCGGTCCGGGTTGCCGCCGGAGGCGTCGTGCTCCTGGCGTTCGACGCGGGCGCCGGCCTGCAGGATCCAGGCCCCGAGCGGGCGCTCCTCCACCGCGAACAGCCCCAGGCTGCGGGTGTCGGTGGGCGGCACGAAGATCTCTTCCTCGCCGTAGGCCTCGAACTCGCGGTCGATAGCCTGCAGGCCGACGGCGCCGCGCCAGCCTCCCGCATGGGCATGGCCCAGTTCCAGACGCAGTTCGGTCTGCTTGTTCTCGAAGAAGGCCTCGCCGCCCTCGGCGTGCAGGTAGTCGGTGTGTGCGGCCGCGACGCTCAGGCGCTCGAAGCCGGGCAGCGGGTCCAGCAGCTCGCCCATGACGTCGACCCGGTCCTGGTCCATGGCGATGACGGCGTCCTCGCCGGGGATGCCGTAGTCGCGCTGGAAGCCGCTGACGGCGCCGCCGATGTAGCCGCGATCGCCGCTCCAGGATAGGCCGCCGCTGTAGGTCTGGGTGTCGGTGGCGCTGTTGCCGATGCGGCGGTCGTCGTCCGCCCGATAGTCGCCGGTGTCGCGGGTCAGGCCCTGCAGGTTCCAGGCGAGGTCGCCCATGCCGCCGGTGAGGTCGAGCCGGGCCAGGGCCTCGTCCAGGGTGTCGTCGCCGTAGGCCAGGTCCATCTGGCCGGTGAGCCGGGTGGGGGCGCTCTGCGGCACGCGGTCGGTGACCGTGTTGACCACGCCGCCGATGGCGCCGGAGCCGTAGAGCAGGGTGGCCGGGCCCTTCAGGACTTCCACCTGGCGGGCGCCGAGCGGGTCCACCGAGACCGCGTGGTCGACGCTCAGGGTGGAGACGTCGCCGCTGCCCAGGCCGTTTTCCTGGACCCGCACGCGCGGGCCGCCCAGGCCGCGGATCACCGGCTGGCCGACACCGGCGCCGAAGTCCGCGGAGGACACGCCGGGCTCCCGGGCGAGGAGCTTGCCCAGGCTCTGTTCGCGGCGGCGCAGCAGGTCGTCGTCGGCGAGCACGGTGCTCGGGTGCATCGCCTCGGCCTCGCCGCGGCCGCCCAGGGGCAGGGCCTCGATGACGATGGTCTCCATGGCGTCGGTGTCGGCGGTCGCGTCGTTGTTCGCGGCCGCGGGCAGCGCGGCCGACAGGGCCGCGCCCAGCAGAAGGCCGGGTACGTGGATTCGCATGATCTGGTCTTCCCTCGCGTGGGCGCGCGATGGCGCCCGGAATCTCGGTTGCCGCTGTCACGGCGGCGCGGCGCCCTTGCGTCCGGACCCGCGTGGGCGGGTCGTCGTGCTCGGGCGGAGCGGCCGGCATCGCCGGCCGGGCCGAGGCGTCGCCTCAGCCGTGGTGGAGCGAGGGAAGCGGCGGCGCGCGGCTGCGGTAGCCGCGGGCGGGGGAGACGGCCGGCGGCCGGGTGTCCACGGCGCGTTCGGGGCCGTGGGCGGGCGCCGTGAGCGCGGTGCCGGTCTCGGCCGACGGGAGCGCGCCGCCGCCGTGGCCGTGCGGGCAGGCGACGCAGTCGTGATCGGCGTGCTGGCCGACCGGATGATCGAAGGCGTGCGCCACCGCCAGGGCCTGCAACAGCAGCAGGCCCGCCAGCAGAACGCTCAGGTGGCGGCGGGATCGAAACATAATTGGGTTTTGTTTAAGTCGGTCGGGGTCGGCTTGTCAATGGATCGATCGGTCGGGGTCGGTCCGGTGGATGCCGGATAAGACACGCCGCGTCTCTCCGGTATGGCGCCGGGGAGCGAGGCGTGCTTGCCGGGGACGGCGTCAGTCGCGCTCCAGCAGCACGTCGCCCAGTCCTTGGCGATGGTTGTCGTGGCGCGCGGCGACGAACAGGTAGTCGCTCAGGCGGTTGAGGTAGGTGTGCACCGGGGCCGGCACCGGCTCGTCGCGGTGCAGGGCCTGGAGATCGCGTTCGCAGCGGCGGCAGATGGTGCGGGCCAGGTGCAGGTGGCCGGCGGCGCGGCTGCCGCCCGGCAGGATGAATTGCTTGAGCGGCGGCAGGTCGGCGTCGGCGGCGTCGATCCAGCGTTCCAGTTCCTCGGTCTCGGCGGCCGCCATCGCGGGGATGGGGAAGCCGATCGCGTCCGGATCGGGCACCGCGATCTGCGAGCCGAGCTTGAACAGCTTGTGCTGGATCGCCCGGAGTTGGTCGGGCAGCGGCGGCGCCGGGTCGTGCGCCAGGGCCAGGCCGATGGCGCTGTTGAGCTCGTCCACGTCCCCGTAGAGCACCAGCCGGGGGTGGTCCTTGGGGACGCGGCCGACACTCAGGAGTTGGCTGGTGCCGCGATCGCCGGTGCGGGTGTAGACCCGAGCCTTGTTCGCCATGCGGCGGGCGGGACGCGCCGCCTCAGGCGGCGGCGCCGCGCCGGCCGCGCAGCGTCGCCACGCCGGCGTGGGCGAGCGCGCCCAGCGACACCCAGAAGACCAGGGTGGCGAGGTAGGCCGGGAAGTAGCGTGCCTCGCGCGCCGCGAATTCGGCCAGCGTCGGGTCGGCGACGGTGCCGGACAGCCAGTAGAAGCCGCCGCTGGAGAAGGCCTCGCACACGACCGCGCCGACCGCGACGGCGCCGGCCAGTGGCGCCAGGGTGTCCCAGGCCATGCGATGCCGGGCCGCGTACCAGCGGCCGGCCGCCCAGAGGGCGGCGTAGGCCGGCAGCAGCATGGCGTAGGCCGGCGTGAAGCAGTAGGCGGCGATGCCGCCCCAGCCGACCGTCGCCGCGTCCAGCGCGAAGGCCAGCGCCAGGAACGCCGGCAGCGCGATGCCGGCGGTCAGGTAGACGCCGGCGGCGAAGAACACCGCCCAGGAGCCGCTGTGCAGGAGCTCGGGTCCGCCGAGCTGGGGGCTCCGGGTGACGGCCATCAGCAGGGCCAGGCCGCCGGCGATAAGCAGTTGCTGCTTGGTGTTCAGAGTACGCACTGGGTGCTCCTAGGGCTGATATCGAAGGGTCACGAAGTAGACGCGGCCGGGTTGCTCGTAGAAGGCCGCCGTCTCGTAGTCTTCATTGAACAGGTTACTGATTCGGGCCTGCAGGCGCCAATCCGGGGCCAGCTTCAACCCGCCGCGCAGCTCCACCAGCTCGTAGCCGTCCAGCTCGTCGTCGTTGGCCGGCTTGTCGTAGGTGTCGCCGGCCACGGTCAGCCCGGCGCCGGCGCTGAAGCGGCCGAATTCGCGGTCGATGTCGAGCTGGGCGCTGTAGTCGGGACGGCGCGGCAGCTCGTTGCCCTCGTTGGGGCCGTCCTCGATCTCGGCGTCCAGCCAGGTGGCGTTGGCGTTGACCAGCCAGCCGGCCAGGGTCGCGCCGGCCTCGGCCTCCACGCCGCGGATGCGGGATTCGCTGATGTTCTGCGGCGTAAACACGCTGTTGAGCACGATCAGGTCGTCGATGCGGGTCTCGTAGGCGTGCAGCGACCAGCGGCCCCACGTCTCGCGCGCGTCCAGACCCAGTTCGTAGGTGCCGGACTCGACCGGGTCGAGGTCGGGGTTGGAGGCGGGCGGGGTAAGCCCCTCTACCAAAGCCCGGCTAGCCCGGGAAATCGGGATAGTAGAGCTCGTTGAAGGTGGGCGCCTTGAACGCGGTGCCGTAGGACACGCTCACGGTGTGGCGGCCGGTGAGGTCGAAGCCGTAGGTGGCCGAGCCGGTGGCGTGCTCGCCGAACTGCTCGTTGTCGTCGCCGCGCCCGGCGAGCTGGATCTCGTGGCGGCCCCAGCGGCCCAGGTACTGCGCGAACACGCCCTTGTTGTCGCGCTCGTCCTCCTTGTAATCCGCGCTGCTGGTCAACTCCTCGCGCCGGTAGTCCAGGCCCAGGGTGAGCAGGTTGCCCGGGGCCAGCGTGATGTCGTTCTGGAGGCTGAGGGTGTCGCGCTCGGTCTCGAAGGTGTTGACGTAGCTGCCGTCCAGGAAGCTCTCCGACTCGTCGCGGTTGTGGCCGGCCGCCAGCTTCACGCGCCAGGCGCCGGCGGGACGGCCGGTCACGGACAGGCCGTAGACCTCGCGGGTGTTCTCCGATTCGTTGGTGGTGGAACCGTCGAACTCGACGTCGCCCCGGGTGTGCAGGGCGTGGGCGTCGACCCGCAGGGCGTCGCTGAAGCGGTAGCCGACGCGGGCGGAGGCGTCGATGCGCTCGTAGCCGTCGTCGTCCGGCTCGTCGGCGAAACAGGCCGAGAAGGCGTCGCAGGCGTCGAAGCCGTCGGTGTTCTCCAGGCCGTAGCTGACGTTGTAATTCAGCCGGCCGTCGCCGCCGGACAGGCCGATGCGGCCCTGGTGGCGGTCGTGGCTGCCGGTGCCGGCGCTGAAGTAGGGCTTGGTGCCCTCGCCGCCGTCGCGGGTGAAGATCTGGATCACGCCGCCGATGGCGTCCGCGCCGTAGAGCGAGGAGCGCGGGCCGCGCACGATCTCGATGCGCTCGATCTGACCCACCGGCAGGTCCTGGATCGCCGGGATGCCGGAGGTGGCGTCGCCGTAGCGCACCCCGTCCACCAGCACCAGGACATGATCGGATTCGGTGCCGCGCATATAGACCGAGGTCAGCTTGCCGGGGCCGCCCTCGTTGGCGACGTTGATGCCCGGCGAGCGGCGCAGCAGCTCGGTGACGGACTCCGCCTGCAGGCGCTCGATGTCGGCGCGGGTGATGACCGTGGTCGGGGCCAGGGTGTCCGACTCCGCCTGCGGCGTGCGGTTCGCCGTGACCACGACCCGGTCGAGCGACTGGGCGTCCGTGGCCCGGGTGTCGTCGTCGGCGGTATTGGCGTGCAGGACCAGCGGCCAGCTCAGCAGCAGGACACCGGCGATTCGGCTGTTCATCGGCTTGTCTCCCTCGTCGGGCGCGCGCACCCGCGCGCCGGGCATGGCGGCGTGGCACGACGGAGACGGGGCCGGGAGGCGCGTGCGGACGACGCGCCGGGGGCGGTCGCTTGCGCCGGCCGGACCATCGCCCACCGCGATGCCAGTGCCTCGTGCGACAGGCCGGTCTCCGGGCTCGCGAGCGACGTTTCCGTCGGCGACCGCGCCTTCCCGGGTCCGTGGCCCAGTGGCGTGTGGCGGTCGCGCTGGCTCGCCTACCGTTGCGGGGGCAGCGCCGGATTTGCCGCGCGTGTCGCGCGGCGCACCGTCTTCCCGTTTCACCCGGCCGTCGGGGCGGCCGGACACCTGTCGAGCGGCGAGAGCCTAGTGACGGGGCGGGGGCGCGTCAAGTCGCGCCGAATGCCGTCGTCACGGCGATAGCGGCACCTGATTTTCTGCTTATCCGCATAAGCGGATATACTGGTTGGCTGAACTTCGGTAACGATCGAGTCAATGAGCGACCAGCTTAGGCAAGCGCTGAACGAGCGGATACTGGTGATCGACGGCGCCATGGGCACCATGATCCAGAACCGCGGACCCGACGAGCAGGACTTCCGCGGCAACCGCTTCCAGGATTGGGACAGCGATCTCAAGGGCAACAACGATCTGTTGTCCCTGACCCGCCAGGACCTGATCCGCGAGATCCACGGCGAGTACCTGGAGGCCGGCGCCGACATCCTGACCACCAACACCTTCTCGGCGACCACCATCGCCCAGGCCGACTACAGCATGGAGTCCCTGGCCGAGGAGATGAACCGGGTGTCGGCGGAGCTGGCCCGCGAGGTGGCCGACGAGTACGCCACCGACGACAAGCCCCGCTTCGTGGCCGGCGTGCTCGGCCCGACCAACAAGACCGCCTCGATCTCGCCGGACGTCAACGACCCCGGCAAGCGCAACACCGATTTCGACGAGCTGGCGACCGCCTACGGCGAATCCGCCGCGGCCCTGATCGACGGCGGCGTGGACATCCTGCTGCTGGAGACCATCTTCGACACGCTCAACGCCAAGGCGGCGATCTACGCCTGCCGCCGGCTGATGCGCGAGCGCGGCATCGATGTGCCCCTGATGATCTCCGGCACCATCACCGACGCCTCCGGCCGCACGCTCTCCGGCCAGACCACCGAGGCCTTCTACAACTCGATCGCGCACGCCCGGCCGCTGACCGTGGGCCTGAACTGCGCCCTCGGCCCGGCCGACCTGCGCCAGTACGTGGCCGAGCTCTCGCGCATCGCCGCCTGCTACGTGCACGCCTATCCCAACGCGGGCCTGCCCAACGAATTCGGCGAGTACGACCTGCAGCCCGACGAGATGGCCGAGCACATCGGCGAATGGGCGGAAGCGGGCCTGCTCAACATCGCCGGCGGCTGCTGCGGCTCCACGCCCGAGCACATCGCCGCGATCGCCGACGCCGTCGCGGACAAGGCCCCGCGCCAGCTTCCGGAAATCCCGCGGGCCATGCGCCTGTCCGGCCTGGAGCCCTTCACCGCCGCCGCCTGAGGACAATCCACCGATTCCACGGATTTCACGGATGAGATTCAGGGATGTTCAAGGACGACCCGGAGACGTTCGCGATCATAGGCGCGGCGATCGAAGTGCATAAGGAATTGGGATGCGGGTTCTCGGAACCCGTCTATCAGGAAGCCCTGGCATGCGAGTTGGGCGGCCGGGAAATTCCTTATCGAAGAGAGGTGCCTTTCGATGTCGTCTACAAGGGGAGAGTTCTGAGAACGACCTATCGAGCCGACTTCGTTTGCTTCGACTCGACCATAGTCGAACTGAAGGCGCTGACGCATATGTCCGGCAACGAGGAGGCCCAGGTCCTCAACTACCTCAGGGCCTCGAATCTGAACAAGGCTTTGCTGATCAATTTCGGCGAGCGCAGCCTGCGCCACAGGCGCTTTGTCAACTAAATTCCGTGAAATCTGAGTAATCAGTGGATTCTATGACCCAATCTTCCACCCAGTTCATCAACATCGGCGAGCGCACCAACGTCACCGGTAGCGCCAAGTTCCGCCGCCTGATCAAGGAGGAGCGCTACGACGAGGCGCTGGAGGTGGCGCGGCTCCAGGTCGAGAACGGCGCCCAGGTCATCGACGTCAACATGGACGAGGGCCTGCTGGATTCGGCCGAGGCCATGCGCAAGTTCCTCAACCTGATCGCCGGCGAGCCCGACATCGCCCGCGTGCCGGTGATGGTCGACAGCTCCAAGTGGGAGGTCATCGAGGCCGGCCTGCAGTGCATCCAGGGCAAGGGTATCGTCAACTCGATCTCCCTCAAGGAAGGCGAGGAGGCCTTCCTGGAGCAGGCGCAGGCCTGCCTGGACTACGGTGCCGCGGTGGTGGTCATGGCCTTCGACGAGGAGGGTCAGGCCGACACCGAGGACCGCAAGGTGGAGATCGCCGAGCGGGCCTACAAGCTGCTCACCGAGAAGCTGGACTTCCCGCCCGAGGACATCATCTTCGACCTCAACATCTTCGCGATCGCCACCGGCATCGAGGAGCACAACAACTACGCGGTGGACTTCATCAACGCCACCCGCCGGGTGCGCGAGTCCTGCCCCGGCTGCCACGTCTCGGGCGGCCTGTCGAACGTGTCCTTCTCGTTCCGGGGCAATGAGCCGGTGCGCCGCGCGATGCACTCGGTGTTCCTGTACCACGCGATCCCCGCCGGCCTGGACATGGCGATCGTCAACGCCGGCCAGCTCGACGTCTACGACGAGATCCCCGAGGAACTGCGGGAAGTGGTCGAGGACGTCGTGCTCAACCGCCGCGACGACGCCACCGAACAGTTGCTGGAGATCGCCGACAAGTTCAAGGGCGACGGCAAGCAGAAGGAGAGCCAGGAAGACCTCGCGTGGCGGGAATGGCCGGTCGAGAAGCGCCTGGAGCACTCCCTGGTCAAGGGCATCGACAGTTATGTCGAGGACGATACCGAGGAGGCCCGTCAGAACGCCGACAAGCCCCTGGAGGTGATCGAAGGGCCGCTGATGGACGGCATGAACGTGGTCGGCGACCTGTTCGGCGCCGGCAAGATGTTCCTGCCGCAGGTGGTCAAGAGCGCCCGCGTGATGAAGAAGGCCGTCGCCTACCTGCTCCCCTACATCGAGGAGGAGAAGGCCGAGGCCGACAAGGGCGGCAACAACGGCAAGATCATCATGGCCACCGTCAAGGGCGACGTCCACGACATCGGCAAGAACATCGTCGGCGTGGTCCTCCAGTGCAACAACTTCGAGGTGATCGACCTGGGCGTGATGGTGCCCGCCCAGCAGATCCTGGACACCGCCGAGAAGGAGAACGCCGACATCATCGGGCTCTCCGGCCTGATCACCCCGAGCCTGGACGAGATGGTCAACGTCGCCAGCGAGATGCAGCGCCGCGGCATGACCCAGCCGCTGCTGATCGGCGGCGCCACCACCTCGCGCGCGCACACCGCGGTCAAGATCGACCCCGCCTACGACGGGCCCGTGGTCTGGGTGAAGGACGCCAGCCGCTCGGTGCCGGTGGCCTCGCGCCTGGTCGAGAAGGGCGGGCACGAGGCCATGAAGGCCGAGCTCAAGACCGAGTACGACGAGCTGCGCGAGCGCCATGCCAGCAAGAGCAAGGAGAAGTTCCTCACGCTGGCCGACGCCCGCGCCAACAAGACGCCGATCGACTGGACGGACTACGAACCGCCGCGTCCGACGCTGCCCGAGAGCACGGAATACGCCGAGCGCCGGCCCGTGCCGTACGCCGGTGGCGGCCAGGCCGACCCGCCCGAATCCGGCCTGTACGTGTTCGACGATTTCCCCATCGAGACCCTGATCGAGACCATCGATTGGACGCCGTTCTTCCTGTCCTGGGAGATGAAGGGGCGCTATCCGAAGATCCTCGACGATCCGGACAAGGGCCCCGAGGCGCGCAAGCTGTTCGACGACGCCCAGGCCATGCTCAAGCGCATCGTCGACGAGAAGTGGCTCACCGCGCGGGCGGTGGCCGGCATCTTCCCGGCGCGCACCGTGAACGACGACGACATCGAGGTGCTGTCCGACGACCGCGGCGAGGCGGTCAAGGTCCTGCACCATCTGCGCCAGCAGAGCGAGCACCGCAAGGGCGTGCCCAACCGCTGCCTGGCCGATTTCGTGGCGCCCGAGGACTCGGGCAAGCAGGACTGGGTCGGCGCCTTCGCGGTGACCGCCGGCCTCGGCTCCAGCGATATGGTCGAGAAGTTCAAGGCCGAGAACGACGACTACAGCGCGATCATGGTGGAGGCCCTGGCCGATCGTCTGGCCGAGTCCTTCGCCGAGTGGCTGCACAAGCACGTGCGCACCCAGCTATGGGGCTACAGCGCGGACGAGTCGCTGTCCAACGAGGACCTGATCAAGGAGAAGTACGACGGCATCCGGCCGGCTCCCGGCTATCCGGCGTGCCCCGAGCACACCGAGAAGGACGCCATCTGGGAACTGCTGGACGTCGAGGCCAACACCGGCATCGAGCTCACCGACTCGCGCGCCATGTGGCCCGGTGCCGCGGTCTCCGGTCTGTACTTCAGCCACCCGGAATCGCGCTACTTCGTGGTCGGCCGTGTCGACAAGGACCAGGTGCGCGACTACGCCAAGCGCAAGGGCTGGGACGAAGCCACCGCCGAGCGCTGGCTGGCGCCGAACCTGGGGTACAACCCGGACGAGTGAGGGGAGGAAATCTCCCCATTCCCCTTTTTCAGAGGGGGTCAGGGGGATTTAGCCGACGCTGAGAAATCCCCCTCATTCCTCCTTTGGAAAAGGGGGATGTGAGGCGCCGTGGTTCTCTTGCTCCCTTCCCAGGGAGGCGAGGGGATTACGCCGCGACCCGCTCCGCCGCCAGCCGCCGGATGGTCTCTACCATGGAATGCAGCCCGTTGCGGCGGTTGGCGGTGATGTGCTGCTCCAGCTTCAGCTCCTCGAAGATGGCGCGGATGTCGGTGTCCACGATCTCCTGCGGAGTCCGGTCGGAATAGATCTGGAACAGGATCGCGATCAGGCCGCGCACGATGTGCGCGTCGGAGTCGCCCCGGAAGTGCAGCACCGGCCCTTCGGCACCGTTGGGTCGGTCCTCGGCGGTGAGCCACACCTGGCTCATGCAGCCGCGCACCTTGTGCTCGTCGGTCTTCTCGGCGTCGTCCATGGGTTCGAGCTTGCGCCCCAGGTCGATGATGAAGCGGTAACGCTCCTCCCAGTCGGGCAGCATCTCGAACGTGGACTTGAGCTTTTCGATCTGCGCATCCATACCCGTATTTTAACAGTTCGGGCGGCCCCGCCCCGATGCCCGAGCCCTATCTCCACATTCCCTCTCCCCCTTGGGGGAGAGAGTGTTGTGGGATTCGGACGAGATTCGCGCCCGTCGCGCTACAATAAGCCCGTGATAGACGTCATCCGCCGCCTCCTGGTCCGCCTGCTCCAGCTGCCGATCCATGCCTACCGGCTGCTGGTGTCGCCGCTGCTCGGCCCGCGCTGCCGCCACATCCCGAGCTGCTCGGCCTATGCCCTGCGGGCGCTGGAGGTGCACGGCCCGGTCTACGGCACCTGGCTGGCCGTGCGGCGGGTGACCCGCTGCCACCCGCTGAATCCGGGCGGCGAGGATCCGGTGCCGCCCCGGCGCGGCGAAAAAGTGTCCTCCCCTTTGAAAAAGGGGAGTTAGAGGGGATTTCTTAAGGCCGTGAAATCCCCCTTGATCCCCCTTTGAAAAAGGGGGAAACCGGGGCCGCACTTTGCCCTGTGCTAGTAACCCTTTACTATTTGCGCCCCCATGACCCGATCCGCGCCACCACGATTCCCCGAGCACAAGGGGCTGGACTTCCCGTCGCTGGACGCGGAGGTGCGCGTGCTTTGGGACGAGCAGCGCGTATTCGAGCGCTGCGGCGAGCTGCGGCGCGACGCGCCGGTGTTCACCTTCTACGAGGGGCCGCCGACGGCCAATGGGCGGCCCGGCATCCATCACGTGCTCGGGCGCACGGTCAAGGACGCCTTCTGCCGCTACAAGACCATGCGCGGCTACCGGGTCGACCGCAAGGCGGGCTGGGACACCCACGGCCTGCCGGTCGAGATCGAGGTGGAGAAGGAGCTGGGCCTCAAGTCCCGCGAGGACATCGAGGCCTACGGCATCGCCGAGTACAACGCCGCCTGCCGCGAGTCCGTGCTGCGCTACAAGTCGCAGTGGGATGAGTTGACCCGGCGCATCGGCTACTGGGTGGACCTGGACCATCCGTACGTCACCTTCGCCAACGAGTACATCGAGTCGGTCTGGCACCTGCTCCGGCGGCTCTGGGACAAGGGCCTGCTGTACAAGGGCTACAAGATCCACTGGTACTCGCCGGGCACCGGCACCGTGCTGTCCTCGCATGAGGTCAGCCTGGGCTACAAGGAGGTGGACGATCCCAGCGTCACCGTGCGCTTCCCGGTCGCCGGCGAGGCCGACACCTATTTCCTGGCCTGGACCACCACGCCCTGGACCGTGATCTCCAACGCCGCCCTGGCGGTGGGCGCGGACATCGACTACGTGCGCGCCGGCAACGGCGAGGAGACCGTGATCCTGGCCGCCGCCGCGGTGCCGCGCGTGCTCGACGACAGCTACACCGTCGAGGCGACGATAGCCGGGCGCGACCTGGTGGACACGCGCTACACGCCGCCGTTCGACCATTTCCGGGATGCCGAGGGCGCGGACAACGCCTGGCGCGTGGTTGCCGCCGACTTCGTGTCCACCGAGGACGGCACCGGCATCGTCCACATCGCTCCCGCCTTCGGCGCGGACGACAACGCCGTCGGCCAGGCCGAGGGCCTGCCGCTGCTCAACCCGGTGACCCGTGACGGCCATTTCGCGGAAGACGTGCCGGACATCGGCGGGCTCTGGTTCAAGGACGCCGACAAGCCCCTGATCCGCACCCTCAAGGACAAGGGCCTGCTGTTCGCGCGCGCCACCGTGCGCCACAACTACCCGCACGACTGGCGCAAGGGCACGCCGCTGCTCAACTACCCGGTGGAGAGCTGGTTCGTGCGCACCGCCGCGCACAAGGACCGGCTGGTCGAGCTCAACGAGACCATCAACTGGTATCCGGACTACGTCGGCAAGGGCCGCTTCGGCGACTGGCTCGCCAACAACGTCGACTGGGCCCTGTCGCGCCACCGCTACTGGGGTACGCCGCTGCCGATCTGGGTCTCGGACACCGACCCGTCGCACGTCGAGGTCATCGGCTCCATCGCCGAGCTGAGGGAAAAAGCCGGCGATGCCGTGCCGGCGGACGCCGAACTGGACCTGCACCGGCCGCACGTCGATGACATCACCTGGCCCGCCCCGGACGGCGGCACCATGCGCCGGGTGCCAGAGATCATCGACGTCTGGTTCGACTCCGGCGCCATGCCCTTTGCCCAGTGGCACTACCCGTTCGAGAACGAGGACGCGTTCAAGGCCAACTTCCCGGCGGACTTCATCGCCGAGGGCCTGGATCAGACCCGCGGCTGGTTCTACACCCTGCACGCCATCGCCGCGCTGACCGAGGACTCGGTCGCGTTCCGGAACGTCGTGGTCAACGGCCTGCTGCTGGACGCGAACGGCGAGAAGATGTCCAAGTCCAAGGGCAATACGGTGGACCCGTTCGAGGCCCTGGACACCCACGGCGCCGACGTCATCCGCTGGTACATGCTGGCCAACAGCCCGCCCTGGGAGAACACCAAGTATAGCGAGCGCGGCCTGCGCGAGACCCGCACCAAGGTGTTCGGCACCCTGGAGAACGTCTACGCCTTCTTCGCCACCTACGCCAACATCGACGGCTTCGATCCGGCGACGCCGGCGCCGCCGGCGTCCGAGCGCCCGGAGCTGGACCGCTGGATCCTGTCGCGGCTGCAGACCACGGCGGCCGAGGCGGTGGCGGCCCTGGACGACTACAACCCGACCCGCGCCGCGCGCGCGGTCGAGCGCCTGATCGACGAACTCTCCAACTGGTACATCCGCCGCTCGCGCGCCCGCTTCTGGGCCGGCGCCCGGGCCGACGGGGCCGCGGACGACGGCGCCGACAAGCGTGCCGCCTACCACACCACCCACACCGTGCTCGCCGCGCTGGCGCGGCTGATGGCGCCCATCAGCCCGTTCTTCGCCGACTGGCTGCACCGCAACCTGGCGGCCGGTGACGCGCCGGATTCGGTGCACCTGGCGGATTTCCCGGCGCCGGACGAGACCCTGGTGGACGCCGCCCTGGAGCGGCGCATGCGCCTGGCGCGGGCGGTCGTCGCCAACGTCCTGGCCCTGCGCAACGAGGCCGGCATCAACGTGCGCCAGCCGCTGTCCCGCATCCTGGTGGTGGAGGAGGCCGGCGTGGCCAGGGCCGATGTCGAGGCCGTGGCGGCCATCGTGCTCGACGAGGTCAACGTCGACGCCATCGAGTATGTCGCCGGCACCGGCGACCTGGTCAGCCGCAGCGCCAAGCCCGACTTCAAGCGCCTGGGCCGGCGCCTGGGCAAGCTGATGCAGCCGGTGGCGCGGGCCGTGGCCGAGCTGGGCGATGCCGAGATCGACGAATACCTGCGCGACGGTGTGCTCACCCTCAACGTCGCCGATCACCCCATCGAGCTGGAAGAGGGCGACCTGATCGTCTCCGCCGAGGGCATCGAGGGCTGGCTGGTGGGCCGGGAGGATGGCGTTACGGTGGCGTTGGATAGTACAATCTCCGATTCGCTGCGCCAGCGGGGTCTGGCGCGCGAGGCCGTCAACCGTATCCAGCGCCTGCGCAAGCGGGCGGATTTCCACGTCGCCGATCGCATCGCGCTGGAATACGCGGCCGACGCCGCTGTTGCCGACGCCATCGAGGCGCACCGCGACTGGTTGGCGGCGGAGACCCTGGCGGCCACGGTGACGATGGCGGACGAACCCGCCGGCGAGGCCCGCGAAGACTTCGACATCGACGGATTGAAGCTTCGCGTCGGCGTCAAACGAGTGACGGACTGATAACCCCCTCTCCCTAACGCTCTCCTCGAGGCGGGGAGAGGGGATTGATTGAACAGAGGCGTAGCGATCATGAAGAAGGACATCCATCCCGAGTACCGGCCGGTGGTATTCAAGGACATGGGCAGCGATTTCGCGTTCCTGTCCCGCTCCACCGTGCACAGCAACGAAACCATCCAGTGGGAGGACGGCAACGAATACCCCCTGATCAAGCTGGAGGTGACCTCGGCGACGCACCCGTTCTACACCGGCAAGCAGACCATCATGGACTCGACCGGCAAGATCGAGCGCTTCCGCATGCGCTACGGCATGGGCAAGAAGTAGAGAATACTTGTCTCTTGTCCAGGCCGGCCCCCGTCGCCGCCCGCCAGCTACAGCGGCAGTTCGCCGCCTGACCCGGATTCGACGGAAGGCCGGCTAACCACAGAGGCACAGAGGCACAGAGGGTAGGAAGGTGCTGAGTACTTCTTCATCCTCTTCGCGCCCTGTGCCTCTGTGTCTCTGTGGTTCGTGAATAGCCGAATTCGAGCCTTATGACCGTCGTAACCCGCTTCGCCCCGTCGCCCACCGGCTACCTGCACATCGGCGGCGCCCGCACCGCTCTCTACTCCTGGCTGCACGCCCGCCATACCGGCGGCCGCTTCCTGCTGCGCATCGAGGACACCGACCGCGAGCGCTCCACGCCCGAGGCGGTGCAGGCGATCCTGGACAGCATGGAATGGCTGGGCCTGGACCACGACGGCGAGATCACCTACCAGACCCGACGCTTCGACCGCTACCGGCAGGTGCTCGACCGGCTGCTGGACGAGGGTCGCGCCTATCGCTGCTACTGCACCGCAGCCGAAGTGGAGGCGATGCGCGAGGCGCAGCGCGCCCGCGGCGAGAAGCCGCGCTACGACGGCACCTGGCGTCCCGAGCCGGGCAAGACCCTGCCGGAGCCGCCGCCCGGCGTGTCGCCGGTGATCCGCTTCGCCACGCCGCGCACTGGCGAGATCGTGATCCCGGACCTGATCAAGGGCGACATCGTGCTCTCCAACGAGGAGCAGGACGACCTCATCATCGCCCGCTCCGACGGCACGCCCACGTACAACTTCTGCGTGGTGGTGGACGACATGGACATGGGCGTGACCCACGTCATCCGCGGCGACGACCACGTCAACAACACCCCGCGCCAGATCCACATCTACGACGCCCTGGTGGACATCGGCGAGGCCGGTGAGGGCGCACGCCCGCCGGTGTACGCGCACGTGCCCATGATCCTGGGCGAGGACGGCAAGCGTCTGTCCAAGCGCCACGGCGCGGTCGGCGTGATGGCCTTCCGCGAGCAGGGCTTTTTGCCCGAGGCCCTGCTCAACTACCTGGTGCGCCTGGGCTGGTCGCACGGCGACCAGGAGATATTCAGCCTCGCCGAGATGGTGGAGTTGTTCGACCTGCGCGACGTGCAGCGCGGCGCCGCCACCTTCAATCCGGAGAAGCTGCTCTGGGTCAACCACGAGCACATCAAGGCTGCCGACCCCGACTACGTGGCCAAGGAACTGGCCTGGCACCTGCATCACCTGGGCGTGGCCACCGACGACGGCCCGCCGCTGGCGGACGTGGTTCGCATCCAGCGCGAGCGCTGCAAGACCCTGGCCGACATGGCCGAGAAGAGCGTGTACTTCTACCGCGATGTCGAGGCCTACGACGACAAGGCGGTGAAAAAGCACCTTAAGGTCCCGGCCCGAGACCGCTTGGCCGAGGTCCGCGCGGCCCTGGGCGGGCTCGATGCCTGGGAGCCCGAGCCCCTCCACGCCGCCGTGCACGGCGTGGCCGAGGCCGCGGAGGTCGGCCTGGGCAAGGTGGCGCAACCGATCCGCGTGGCGATCTCCGGCGGCCCGGTGTCGCCGCCCATCGACGAGACCCTGGCGGTCCTCGGCCGCGAGCGCACCCTGGCGCGGCTGGATGCGGCCATCGCCTTCCTCGACGAACGCGGGGACTGAACCGGCCGCATTGGCGGCGGCCCGTGCCGCTGTTAGGCTCTACGGCCCATGAGTTCTCCGGCGCGCCGACTCATCCACCTGCTCGTGGTCCTGTGCCTGACCGCCAACGGCCTCGCATGGGCCGGGCACGTGGATTTGCCCGCGCCGGCGGGCGGGACGAGCACCGCCCACGCCCATGTCGACGGCGGCGACCTGGTCGATCGCTGCGACCATTGCTGTCATGCCGGCGCCCATCTCCTGGCATTGGCGCCGACGATACGGGCCGAAGGCCCGGCCATGCCGGCCGTCGCCGGCGCACGGGTCGCCGAGATGCCGGTCGAAACCCTGCCCGACCCGCCCTTCATACCGCCCATAGCCTGAGTCTTCCTCGCCGAGTGCCGCGGGCCCGCGCCCGTGGTCTGCCCAATCGCGATGAGGACTCGCCATGCGTTTCCATCCGTTGCTTGCCGCGGCCGGTCTCCTGTGCCTGGCCGCCGCGGCCCAGGCGGTCGAGCCGGAACGGCTGCCGCAACCGCTGACTCTGGACCGGGCCCTGCAATGGGCCACCGAATACAACCCGACCCTGCGCAGTGCCCGCATCGAGCTGCGCCGCCGCGAGGGCGTGCGCGAGCACGCCGACGTTGCGGTGCCCTCCAACCCCGAGCTCGAGCTGGAAAGCGCCGAGCGCGAAGCGCCGGACGGCACGACCACATCGGATATTGGTGTCCGCCTGTCCCAGGAATTCTGGATCGCGGGCCAGGGTGAGCTGCGCGAAGCCGCGGCCGAATCCCGGCTCGCCGGGGCGCGCGCCCAGCTCGACTTCCTGAGGGCCGCGGTCCGCGCGCGGGTGCGTGCGGCCTTCCTGCAGGCCCTGGTCGCCGATCGAGCGGTCGCCACGGCCGAGGCCGTGCTGGCGGTCAACCGCGACCTGGCGGCTTACGCCAGACGCCGGCTCGATGCCGGCAAGGCCAACCGGCTGGAGGCCAATACCGCGCGCATCGGCCTGGGTCGTGCCCGGGCCTTGCTGGCGCAGGCGCGGAATCGGCAGGTCCAGGTCCGCTTGCGGCTGGCCGAGTTGCTGGCCGTGGACCCATCCGAATCGCTGTCGTTGCAGGGCCGGCTGGCGCCGGCGCCGCTGCGGCTACCCGGCCGGAACCAGTTGCTGCAGCGTGCCGTGCGGCGGCGTGGCGACCTGGCGGCGGCGGCGAAAGAAGTCCACGCCGCGCAGGAGGAGCTCAAGCTAGCCCGCCGTCAGGTCGTGCCCAACCTGAAGG
The DNA here is from genome assembly GCF_040361335.1 of Salinisphaera sp. PC39. Taxonomy (NCBI): domain Bacteria; kingdom Pseudomonadati; phylum Pseudomonadota; class Gammaproteobacteria; order Salinisphaerales; family Salinisphaeraceae; genus Salinisphaera; species Salinisphaera sp. PC39. The sequence continues at coordinate 17,964 of NZ_APNM01000018.1, forward strand.
TGTTCGGCTTCTACAAAGAAGAGGAGAACGCCCAGGTGGCCGGTGGCGGCGTGGGCTTTGAGCTGCCGCTGCTGCACCGCTATGGCGGCGAGCGCAAGCAGGCCAGTGCCGAGCTGGACGCCGTCCTGCTGGCGCGAGATACGTTGCAACGCACGGTCCGCATTCAGGTGCTGTCCGCGCTGTCGGACTACCAGGCCGCACGCGAACGGGTCGCCGCCTTGACCGAGGAGGTCGTGGCCGCCGCCCGTCAGAACTTCGAGCTTACGCGCCGCGCCTTCGAGGCCGGTGAGCTGGGTGCGCCGGCCCTGACCGCCGCCCAGGACACCCTGATCAACACCCGCCGCGACTATCTCGATGCACTGGATGCGCTGGTGGTCGCGGGCACCGATCTGGAGCGCGCCACCGGCGGCCTCGTTGCGATGGACAACGCCGCCGCCCGGAGCGAAGCGTCCCGATGAATCGACAGGAGACACCTATCATGCCCCGCACGAACCGGATTTGCGCTTGGCTGCTGCTTGCCGCACTGGCACCGCTTGGCGCCTGTGGTCAGGACGCCGCCGCGCCGGCCCAATCGAAAGATCCGCGTCACACGACGGAAAAGGCCCGGCAAGGCGATCATGGCGGCCACGAGGAAAAAGGTCACGAGCCGGGCCGGGAGGAAAAGCAAGCTTCCCGCCAGGACCGCGTGCATCTCACGAAGACGCAGCGCCAACGTCTTAGCCTGAAGATCGCATCGGCCGAGGCGGGCTCGACCGCCGCCCTCGTGCAGGCGCCGGCCACGGTGCGCTTCGACGCCGACCGGGTGGCCCGGGTCGGCCCCAGGCTGGAGGCCAAGGTGGTCGAGATCACCAAGGATCTGGGCGAGAAGGTCCGGGCCGGCGAGACCGTGGCGGTGCTCGACAGCGTGCAGCTCGGTCGCGCCAAGGCGGATTACCTGACCGCCGCCGCGCGTTACGAGTCGGCGCGGGCCGATTATCGGCGCGACCAAAAGCTGGCCGGGCGCCAGATCGTCAGCGAGGCCGAGCTGCTGGATTCCAGGGTGGGCTATCTGCAGGCCAAGGCCGAGCGCGATGCGGCCCGCGCCGAGCTGCGGCTGTACGGTCTCGACGAGTCGGCCATCGACGCCATCGCCGTCGGCGGCGAACAACCGCTGTCCCGGTACGAGCTCAGCGCGCCCATGGCCGGCGTCATCCAGCGCCGCGACGTGATGCCGGGGCAAACGGTGTCGGCCGATGAAACCCCGATCCACATTGTCAACAGTGAGCGGATGTGGGTCATGGTCGAGGTCGCCGAAACCGATATGCCGCGTCTGGCGCCCGGCCAGCGGATGAAGCTGACCGTGCGGGCCCTGCCCGGCAGAACCTTCACCGGCAAGACCGACTGGGTCTCCCGGGATCTGGACGAGCAATCGCGCACGGTGCGCGTACGCGCGATCGTACCCAACGGGGACGGCCTGCTGCGTGCGGGCATGTTCGGCACCGCGCGCATCCATACCGAGAGCGAACAACGCCTTGCCTTGGTGCCGGTGGACGCGGTGCAGACCGTCGACGGGCGGCAAGTGGTGTTCGTGCCCGGCCAGGAGCCCGGGGCGTTTCGCGCGATGCCGGTACGCACCGGCGCCGAGGCGGATGGACGGGTGGAGATCCTCGCCGGCGTCGAGCCCGGCGAGCGTCTGGTCGTGTCGGGCGCGTTCGATCTGATGTCCGCCCTGACCGCCAGCGGCCGCAACGCGGCCCATGGCCACTGATCGGCGCGAGGAGCACAAAGCATGATTGAAGGTCTGGTAAGACTCGCACTCAACAATCGCCTGCTGACGCTGGTGGTCATAGCCGCCATTGCCGGCATCGGTGTCCTGTCCCTGAACCGCGTGCCGATCGATTCCTTCCCGGACGTCACGCCGCCGATGGTGCAGGTGTTCACGTCCAGCCCCGGTCTGTCGCCGGTGGACGTCGAGACGCTGGTGTCCTACCCCGTATCGATCTCGATGTACGGATTGCCGGGGCTCGAACGGGTCCAGTCCACCTCCATCTTCGGGCTGTCGCGGGTCAATATCTACTTCGAGGACGGCACCGACATCTATTTCGCCCGGCGGCTGGTGATGGAGCGTCTGGCCAAGGCGCGCCGCGAGATTCCGCCGGGCCTGGGCGAGCCGCAGCTCGGCCCGATCACCACCGGCCTGGGCCGGGTCATGATGTACACGGTGGAGAACGAGAAGGGGGCGAACCATTCCCTCATGGATCTGCGTGTGGCTCAGGACTGGATCGTCAAGCCGCAGTTGCGCACCGTGCCGGGGGTCACCGACGTGCTGTCCATCGGCGGCTTCGAGAAGCAGTACCAGGTCAAGCTGGATTCCAACGCGCTGGCCGCGCGCGACCTTACCGTGGCGGACGTGCGCCGGGCGTTGGCGGCCAACAATCGCAACGTCGGTGCCTCCTTCATCAACCGGGCCGGCGAGGAGTACATCATCCGCGGCTACGGCTGGGTCGATCCGGGCAAGAAGGGCCTGGATGACCTGCGCCATATCCAGGTCGCCGAGCAGGACGGCACCCCCGTCTACATCCGGGATATCGCCGAGGTCGCATTCGGGCCGGCGATCCGGCGCGGCGCCTTGGTCGCCAACGGCGACGAGGCGGTCGGCGGCTTCGTGCTCAAGCTGATCTACACCAACACCCAGAAGCTGCTGGAGGCGGTGGATAAGAAGGCTGAGGCTATCAACGAGGCTCTGCCCGAGGGCATGCGCCTGAACCAGTACTACTCGCAGTCGGACTTGGTCGAAAAGGCGGTGGGTACGGTCGAGTCCGCGCTGCTGGAAGGCGCGGTGCTGGTGCTGGTGTTTCTGTACCTGTTCCTGGGCAACCTGCGCTCCACGCTGATCGTGCTTGCCAGCCTGCCCTTGAGCGTGCTGATCGCCTTCATCGCCATGAACTACGTCGGCATGTCGGCCAACCTCATGAGCCTGGGCGGGCTCGCCATCGGCATCGGCATGATGGTGGACGGCTCGGTGGTGATGATCGAGAACATCTTCCGTCACCTGGAGGAACGCGTCGACGAGGATATATCCATGCTGCGGCTGGTGAGCGAGGCCGCCCGGGAGGTGGCCCAGCCGATCACCTTCGCCATTGCCATCATCATCATCGTGTTCCTGCCGCTGTTCACCCTCCAGGGGGTCGAGGGCAAGATGTTCTCGCCGATGGCCTATACCATCTCCTTCGCACTTGTCGGCGCGTTGATCCTCTCCCTGACGCTGGTGCCGGTGCTCACATCGCTATTGTTCAAGAGGGACAGCGTGCACGGCGAGCCGCGGCTGGTGCGTTGGCTCAAGGCCGGCTACCGGCCGCTGCGCGATGCGGCGATCGAGGCACCGGCACTGGTGCTGGGCATCGCGGTGGTGCTATTCGGAATCAGCCTGGCGATCTTTCCGGCCCTGGGCACCGAGTTCGTGCCCACCCTGCGCGAGGGCACCTTTCTGGTGCGCTCCACGCTGCCGCCCGGGGCCAATCTGAAGACCACCAATGAGTATGCCAAGCGCGTGCAGTCGGTGATGAACGAGTTCCCGGAAGTCACCGGCGTGTACGCTCGCGTCGGTCGTGCCGAGGTCGGCGGCGACCCGGAGCCGGTCAATGTGATCGCCTCCATGGTGACGCTCAAGCCGCTGGACGAATGGCAGAGCGGGCGCGACTACGAGGGATTGCAGTCGGCCTTGGCCGATCGCTTGAGCGCCGAGGTGCCGGGCCTGGCCAACAACGTCTCCCAGCCGATCCAGCTGCGCACCGACGAGCTGCTGTCCGGCGTGCTGGCGCAAGTGGTCGTGAGTGTCTACGGCGAGAATCTCGACAAACTTGCCAAGCTCGGTGGCCAGATCACGGGCATCGCCCGCGAGGTCCCCGGGGCGGTGGACGTGCGCATGCAGCAGCAGGGCGGCAAGCCCCAGGTCGTGGTGCGTCCGGACCGGGAGGCCTTGGCGCGCCACGGCATCCCGTTGGACGAGGTATTGGGCGTGGTCGAGGCCGGCATCGGCGGGGCCACGGTCGGCCAAGTGTTCGAGGGTATTCGACGCTTCGACATCTTCCTGCGTTTGCAGGAGACCGCGCGCGGTCAGGTGGATGCCATCCGCGATCTGCAGTTTCGCACCTCGGAGGGCGCGCTGATCCCGCTGTCGCGCGTGGCAGACGTGGAGGTCTATCGCGGGCCCAAGAAAATCTCCCGCGCCAAGGCCAGCCGCCGGTTGTTCGTGCAACTCAACGTCCGTGGCCGCGACATGGGTGGCGTCGTCAGCGAGCTCCAGACGCGGGTCAAGGAAGAGGTGGACCTGCCCGCCGGCTATTTCGTCGAGTACGGCGGCCAATTCGAGAACCAGCGGCGGGCCATGGCGCGGTTGTACATCGTGGTGCCCATCACCCTGGCGCTGATCTTCCTGCTGCTGTTCATCGCCTTCTCCAGCTTCCGCTATGCGGCGCTGATCTATCTCAACGTGCCGTTCGCCATCACCGGCGGCATCTTCGCCCTGTGGGCCTCGGGACTGTATCTATCGGTGGCCGGCGCGGTGGGGTTCATCGCCGTGTTCGGCGTGGCCGTGCTCAACGGCGTGGTGCTGGTGTCCTACATCAACCAGTTGCGCGATCAGGGCTTGAATCGTGACGAGGCCGTGCGCACCGGCGCCGAGCATCGTCTGCGCCCTGTGCTGATGACGGCTTCAGTGGCCATTCTCGGCCTGATCCCGCTCTTGCTGGCCGACGGCATCGGCGCCAATGTCCAGCGGCCGCTTGCGGCCGTGGTGGTCGGCGGCCTGGTGACTTCCACGCTGTTGACTCTGCTGGTGCTGCCGGCGGTCTATCGGTGGTTCGCGGAGCCGCGGCGCGAGGTCGAAATCTGAGGCAACAGAGGACGGATCATGCAGGAAATCAAGGCATATGTCCGCGAGCCCATGCTGGACCACGTGGTCGACGCGCTGGCGGCGATTCCTGGTCTCCCGGGCATCGCCGTGGTGCATCTGCGCGAGTTCGGTCATGCCGTCGAGGATGGCCGCCTGGTCAAGACCGAGATGGCCAAGCTGGAGATCGACGTGCCGGACGAACTGATCGAGTCCGTGATCGAGACCATCGTCGAGCACGCCCGAACCGGCGAGGGGCATCCCGGCGACGGTATGGTGTTCGTGTCCGAGCTGCGAGAGGCCGTCCGGATCGCGGATGGCACCCGCGGCGATGCCGCGTTGCGGCGCCGGGTCTGACGGTCGGTGTTACTCCCGGCACGCCGGCGGCACCTGTGCTGGGATGATCGGGGGAGCGCGCCATGACTCGTTTTTACCTCATGGGTATGGCCGTGGATGCGGCTGCGGTGTTGGCGGAGATCGCCGGGTGCTTCGCCTTCTGGGCCTGGCTGCGCCGGGGCGGGAGCGCCTGGCGGCTGTTGTTGCCGGGCCTGGCGTCCCAGGCGCTGTTTGCGTACCTGCTCACGCGCGTCGACGTGGGCTTCGCCAGTCGCATCCATGCCGCCTGCGGCGGCATCTTCATCGCCGCATCGCTGGCATGGCTGTGGCTGGCAGAGGGGCTGTGTCCGAATACTTGGGATCTGGCGGGCGCCGGCCTCGCGGTCCCCGGAACTCTGGTCATCCTGGCCAGCGCGCAAGTGTCGCGCTGAGCCGAGGTCGAGGCCGATCATCCGAAACACGACGGGTGCCCGAAAATCATGGCAGGTGGCAATTACGACGGTCTCCGTCGGGAATACAACCGCGAGGCGGGGCGTTACGATCGGCGCTGGTCCGCCTACGTCGAGCGCACTACCGGCGAGACCCTGCGGCGTATGCCGGTCGCGGAGAACGACCGTATCCTGGATGTCGGCTGCGGCTCGGGCGTGCTGCTGCAGCGTCTGGCGCAAGGCACGCCCGGGGCCGCCCTGTCGGGGGTCGACCTGAGCGGGGCGATGCTCGCCGTCGCCCGGCGGCGGCTCGGGCCGGCGGTCGATCTGCGGTGCGCGGCGGCGGAGGAGCTGCCGTTCGCGGACGGGGCCTTCGACACCGTGGTCTCGGTGAGCATGTTCCACTTCATCCGCCGCCCCGAGGAGGCTCTGCGCGAGATGCGGCGGGTACTCGCGCCCGGCGGGCGGCTGGTCCTGACCGACTGGTGCGCCGATTACCTGGCCTGTCGTCTGCTCGACTGGTGGCTGCGCCGGGTCGACGACGGCCATTACCGGACTTACGGTGCCGCCTCGCTGCGGGCGCTCCTGGCGCGCACGGGCTGGGCGGTGTCGCGGCTGGAACGCTATCGGATCGACTGGTTCTGGGGGCTGATGACGGTGACCGCGATACCGGGGGAAAGTCCCTCGTAGGCGCTATCTCCTACAGTCACCTGTTCACGAGCGGCTGACTCTCCGCGGCGGGCCGGCGCCGGTCAGTGTGAGACGTGCCTGGCCCAGCACGCCGATGGCCGAGCGCAGGAACAGGGCGGCGATTGCCGCGCCCACGATCACGTCCGGCCAACGGCTGCCGGTCCCGGCCACCAGCGCGGCGGCGACCAGGACCCCGCTGTTCGCCACGAGATCGTTGCGGGAGCAGACCCAGGCCGAGCGCATATTGACGTCGTCGCCGCGGTGGCGCGTGAGCAACACCAGACACAGGGTGTTGGCAAGCAGCGCCAGCAGGCCGACCGCTGCCATGATCCCGTACTGCGGCGTGTCGCCGGACCATGCCTTGGCGACGGCGTCGCCGAGCACCAGCAGGCCGAAGCCGAGCATGATCGTGCCCTTGAAGCCGGCGGATACTGCCTTCCAGCGGTCGCTGCGGGCCACCACGAACAGGCTGAGGCCGTACACCAGTGTGTCCCCGAGCATGTCCAGGGAGTCGCCCATCAGGGCGTTCGAGGCCGCCAGCCATCCGGCCGTGAACTCGACCAGGAACATGCTCGCGTTGATCGCCAGCACCGCCCAGAGCATGCGTGTCTGGCGTTCGCGCAACTCGGCGATATGTGCGTCGTCCTCGTCGCAGCAGGCGGACATGACGTGCTCCGGTTACCGAATCCCGACGGGATGTATGAGGTTGACGATCGTAAAGGTTGCAGTCGCTACAAGGTAAAGCGAATAGCATCACGTCCCGGATTCCATCCGGCCCGTCCGTCTATGATCGAGACTCTCGATAAGCCAGGCGGTACAGGGCCGGCAGTACCAGCAAGGTGAGCAGGGTGGCGGAGCAGATGCCGCCGATCACCACGGTCGCCAGCGGTCGCTGGACCTCGGCGCCGGTGCCGGTATTCAGCGCCATCGGCACGAACCCGAGACTGGCGACCAGGGCGGTCATGAGTACCGGCCGAAGGCGCTGCAAGGCACCTTCCATGATCGCCTGCTGCAGGGGCATGCCGTGAGCGCGCAGATCGCGGATGAAGGACAGCATTACCACACCGTTGAGCACCGCGATGCCGGAAAGCGCGATAAAGCCGACCGCCGCGGAGATCGACAACGGCATGCCGCGCAGCCACAGGGCGGCGACGCCCCCGGTCAGCGCCAGCGGTACGCCGGTGAACACCAGCAGCGCGTCGCGCAGCGAACCGAAAGCGGTGAACAGCAGGGCCAGGATCATCACCAGCGTGGCCGGCACCGCCAGGCTCAGGCGCTGCTGGGCCGAGCGCAACTGTTCGAAAGTGCCGCCGTATTCCACCCAATAACCGGCCGGCATGTCCACTTGATTGCGCACGGCCGTCCGGGCCTCGGCCACGAAGGTACCCAGGTCTCGGCCGGCGACGTTGCTGCTGACCGTGATGTAGCGCTTGGCGTTCTCGCGGCTGATCTGGTTCGGCCCGGTGGTCCGCTCGATGGCGGCGACTTCGCGCAGCGGCACATAGCCCGGGTCGCCGCCCGGAACGGTCACGGGCAGACGCTCCAGTGCATCGATGTCGTTGCGTCTCGCCTCATCCAGGCGCACCACGAGATCGAAGCGGCGGTCGCCGTCGTATATCTCGCCGACCGGTGTCCCGCCCAGGGCGGTGCGGACCGTGTCCTGCAGATGCCGCACGTCCAGGCCGTGACGGCCCAGCGCCACGCGGTCCGGACGGATGCTGATCACCGGCAGGCCGCTGACCTGCTCCATCCGGGTGTCGCTCGCCCCGTCGAGCTCGGCAACGACCGCGACGACCGACTCGCCGGCGGCGCGCAGCGTATCCAGCTCGTCGCCGTAGATCTTGATCGCCAGGTCGGCACGCACGCCGGAGATGAGCTCGTTGAAGCGCATCTCGATGGGCTGCGTGAACTCGTAGTTGTTGCCGGGCAGGTCGCGAACGGTGTCTTGGATCTCGGCCTCCAGGTCGGCCTTGGAACGGTCGGGGTCGGGCCAGTCGTCGCGGTCGGCGAGCATGATGAAGGTGTCCGCCAGCGACGGCGGCATCGGATCGGTCGCCACTTCGGGTGTCCCGATCTTGCTGAAGACGTGGGAGACCTCGTCGATCCGTTTCAGGCGCCGTTCCAAGTCGTGCTGCATGGCGACGGACTGGGTCAGGCTGGTGCCGGGGACGCGCAGGGCGTGCATGGCGATGTCGCCTTCGTCCAGCTGCGGCACGAATTCGGTGCCGAGCCGGGTAGCCAGCCAGCCGGTGCCCACGATCAGCAGCAGCGCCGCCAGCACGACCGGGATGCGGGCGGCCAACGCCGCGCGAAGCAGCGGCGCATAGCCTTGGCGCGCGAGGCGGGTCAAGCGGTTCTCGTCCGCCTTGACGCGGCCGCGCAGACCCACGGCGAGCGCGGCGGGCACGAACGTCAAGGCCAGGATCAGCGCCGCGCCCAGCGCCATCATCACGGTCAGCGCCATGGGCCGGAACATCCGGCCTTCCACGCCGGTGAGGGTGAGGATAGGGATATAGACGGCGAGAATGATCAGTACGCCGAAGCTGGCCGGGCGAATCACTTCGGTGGCGGCATCGCGCAAAACCGCCAGGCGCTGACCGCGATCCAGCGTCGAACCGGTCTGTCGCTGGGCCTCGCCCAATCGGCGCAGGCAGTTCTCGACGATAATCACCGCGCCGTCCACGATCAGACCGAAGTCGAGCGCGCCCAGACTCATCAGGTTGCCGCTTACCCCGGCACCGACCATGCCGGTGATCGTGGCCAGCATCGCCAGCGGGATGACCATCGCGGTGATCAGCGCGGCGCGCAGGTTACCCAGCAGCAGGAACAGCACGGCGATCACCAGCAGCGCGCCTTCGGCCAGGTTCTTCTGCACCGTGGCGATGGTCTTGTCCACCAGTGCGGTGCGGTCGTAGAGGGGATTGACGGTCACGCCGTCGGGCAGCGAGTCGCGCACCCGTTCCAGACGCTCGCCGGCGGCCGCGGCGACCGCGCGGCTGTTCTCGCCGATGAGCATCATCACCGTGCCCAGGACCACCTCCTCGCCGTCCTGGGTGGCGGCGCCAGTGCGCAGGGCGCTGCCCTCGATCACCTCGGCGACGTCCCGCACCCGCAGCGGGACACCGCCGATTTCGGCGACGATGACAGCGCCGATATCGTCGCGGTTCTGGAGACGCCCGGGCACGCGCACCAGGCGTTGCTCGCCGCGGTGCTCGATATAGCCGGCGCCGACGTTGTCATTGCCGGCCTCCAGCGCGGTCAGGAGATCGTCCATACCCAGGCCGTGGGCCGTCAGCTTGGCCGGATCCGGGGCCACTACGTATTGCTTGCTGAAACCGCCGGTGGTGTTGACCTCGGTGACGCCGGGCGTCAGCCGCATCTGCGGGCGGATCACCCAGTCCTGGATGCTGCGCAGGTCGGTGGCGTCATAGCCGCTACCGGGCTCGGCGGTGACCGTGTACATGAAGATTTCGCCCAGGCCGGTGGCGATCGGCCCGAGAGCGGGCGACAGTCCGGCGGGGATGACGTCGCGCGCCTCGGCCAGGCGCTCGCCGATCACCTGGCGGGCGAAATAGATGTCCGTTCCCTCCTCGAACACCACCGTGATCTGGGACAGCCCGTAGCGCGACAGCGAGCGTGTGTAGTCCAGTCTGGGCAGGCCGGCGAGCAGCGTCTCCATGGGATAAGTGATGCGCTCCTCGACCTCCCGGGGGGTGTAGCCGGGCGCTTCGGTGTTGATCTGTACCTGGACGTTGGTGATGTCCGGTACCGCGTCGATGGGCAGCAGTCGATAGTTGTAAACGCCCAGCGCGGCGACGCCGGCTACAGCCAGCAGCACCAGCCAGCGCTGGTTGATGGCCGCGGCGATGATGCGGTCGAGCATGGCGTGGTCCTAGTGGCTGTGGGAGACGCCGGACTTCTCGAGGTCCGCGCGGATCAGGAAGCTGTTGCCGGTGACGTATTCGGTGCCCGCCGCGATACCGTCGAGCACTTCCACATGCGTGGCACCGCGCATCCCCAGCGTCAGCATGCGCACTTCGTAGGTGTCGCCGAAGCGGGCGTAGACCACATCGAAACCGCGGAAGCGCTGCAGCGCGCTGCGTGCGACGGCGCGTTCGACGCGGCGTTCGCCGATGGTTACCTCGCCGTGCACGAACTGCCCCGGCCGTAGCCGATCGTCGTCATTGGCCACCGGGACGCGCAGATGCACGTTCTGACGCGGGCCGCTGGTGGGGGCGATGCGGGCGATCCTGCCGTGTGCGAGTGTGCCGCCGTCGAGATCGTGCACCGTGACCGCCTGACCGGCCTCGATATCGCGCAGATCGCGCGCGAACGCGTCCAGCGTGATCCAGACCGTGCCCAGGTCGGCGATAACGAACAACGGCGCTTCGCCGGCCAGGTCGCCCACCGCCGCGTGGCGCTCTATCACCGTGCCGGCGAAGGGGGCGCGCAGGGTGGTGGGGCGCAGGCTGTCGCGGGCCACCACCGTGGCCAGGGGCGTGCCCGCCTCCACCCGCTCGAACAGGCCGACGTTCACGTCCCGCACCGTGCCGGCGTAGCGTGCCGCCACCCGCGCCACCCGGTCGGGGTCCGGTCGCACGCGTCCGCTCAGGGTCAGCGTCCGGCGCAAAGTGGCGGGACCGACGGTGGCGGTGGCCAAACCCGCCTCTTGCGCGATCGGGTCCGGGATGCGGGTCCGGCCCTCGTGGCTGGCGTAACGCCACGTGTGGCTGCGTCCGCCGTACCCGGCGCGTACGACCACGTCGAAGGAGTGCGGTTCGGAAACGGTCCGGCGGCCGCGCAGGAAGTCTCCCACCGGCTCGAAACCGATCTCGTCGGTGCGACCGCCGAGCCGTTCCAGCCGCACGGTGAGATCGACCTCGGCCGGATCCAACGGCTTGCCGTTGTGCCAAGCCCACGCGCGGAACTCCGGCGGCAGGCCGGCCTCGACCAGGGCAAGCTCCAGCCGGAAGGCGCCGTCCTCAAGGAGACGGCCGCCGTGCGCGCCGGTGGCGGTCCGGTCCTCGCGCCCGGTGTCGTGGGCGTTATCGCCCCCGGCAGTCACCGCGGACAGCGGCAGGCCAAGCGCCAGGACGACCGTGGTGGCGAGGGCGGCAATGCCCGTCATAGTGCGTCGAAACAGGGTCATGGGATCAGTCCTCGTCCGGGGTGGCTGCCGGCGTGCCGGTCAGCCGCTCGATCTCGATCAAGTGACGGTGATAGCTCGCTGCGGCGTGGATGGCCCGGCGCTCCTGTCGGATCAGGCTGCGTTGCGCCTCGGCCAGGTCCAGGTAGCTGTAGCGTCCGCGCCCGTAACCGGCGCGGATGTCGGCGAGCGCTTCCCTGGCGCGTGGCAGAATCCGCCCGCGCAAGGTCTCCACCTCGGTACGGGCATGGTGCATCTCCTGGTAACGGGCATAGACCACGGCGTACAGCTCGCGCTCGGCGGCCTCCAGCTCACGTTCCCGGGCCGCATGCTCGGCCCGGCTCGCGGCGAGATCCGGCTGGGCCCGCGAGCGGCTGGCAAGCGGGATCGAGACACCGAGCACGAACGCGCTGTCGTCGGTGGATTCGCGCCAGCGCATGCCGCCGGATACCGTGATGTCGGTGGCCCGGCGGGCCGCGGCCAATCGCTGCCGGGCCGCGGCCACCCGCGCCTCGTCCGCCAACCGGCGCTGCTGGGGATTGCGCTCGAGCCTGGCCATGACCGTTTGGATGGTGTCCGCCGCGGGCAGCTCGAAGAGCTCGGCCGCCACACGGTCGAAGCCGGGATCGCGCTCGCCCCAGAGGCTGGACAACCCGACGCGCGTAGCCTTGAGCTCGTGCTCGGCATGCTCCAGCCCCAGACCCGCATCGGCCAGGGCGATGTCCGCGCGAGCGGCCTCGCTGGCCGGTGCGGCACCGGCATCGACCCGGCGGGCGGCCTGCATACGCGCCTTCTCGGCAAGCGCCACGGCTTCCTCGGCGAGCGTGAGCAAAGCCTGGTCGCGGGCGACATGCACGAATCGCCGCGCGACCCGAGCCAGCAGATCGAGTCGCCGGATGTCCGCTTCCGTGGCCACGAGCGCGCGGCGGCTGAGCGCCAGATCCTCGCGCCGTGCCGCTTTGCCGCCGCGCTCCAGGGTGCGTGACAGCAGCAGTGTGGCGTCGGCGGCGCGCAGGCCGCGGGTCTCGCCGCTGCCGGCGAAGTTCTCGAGCTCCAGGCCGAGCCGGGTCGGCGGCGGCTGGCCGGCGGATTCGATGCGGGCGTCGGCGGCGCGCCGGCGGAAGACGCCGACGGCTAGTTCCGGATTGTCCGCCACCGCCCGGGCGATGGCTCCCTTCAAAGTCAGCGTGTCGTCCATCGCCGCGACGCCAAAGGCGGCGGCGAGCAGGCAGACACCCGCGCACAGACGCAGGGCCATGGGGTTCTCCTCGCGAATAGACTCGATCCGGCGCGGCGTGGGCGCACCGGGTGCAGGGGAGAAGGCCTAGGCGATCGGAGGCCGGAAGGGAACCACGGCGACGCCGGGGGGCAGCGACTGACAGGTTTCAGTCACCGGGCTCGCCGTTACTTCAATCTGCGGGAGGTCGGTGGCGGACGGCAACGCGGCGCAATGCGCGGCGCAGGCACAGACATGGAGATGCAGCCCGCCGTCGTCGCCGTGCAGATCAACCAGTTCGTGCGTGGTATCGCCATGCGGGCCGGTCGGGGAGGTGGCCGTGCCGTCGTGCAAGTCGATCTCGGGCCAGATCGCACTCAAGAGCAATAACGTCAGCACGATCGTGCGCCATGCGCGGAGAGCGCCCTGGGCGCCGTTCGGTTCAGGCACGGCGCGGATCATGTCCGGACTCTCGATGCCACTCGCCAACTCGGAGGGTGCTGGTGGCCGTGAATTTACCATGTTGCGCCATGAGGCGGTCAGTCATCGCTTCGCGCGGCCTTGATCGTCGCCGCGATATCGGGTGGCACGGGGAGGCGCTGACACGGTCTGATGTCCGAACCGCCGGTATTGCCGGTAGGCACGAGTCCGAACGCGGTCTTGGTCGCGGCGCCGAGCAGACGGACGAACTGGCCATGTACCTCTCGGGTTTCCCGATGCCGCATAGCCCATAGAAGCATGTGCCAATGCACCCTGACATGCTCCCGTGTGGACGCCTGCCCCAGCACGTGCGTCCTTTCCAGGTGCCGGAATGCCGGGACACTGTCGCCGCGCCGTTCGGCGGCCTCGGCACGTTGTGACTCGGTGTCGACGTGGGGGCGGATGTGTCTCGCGAATGCCATGACGTAATCTGCCTGCATGGTGTCGATAACGACCATGAAGGTTATAGTTGCTGCAAGGTCAAGAACGGGGTGAAACATGCGCTACACCATTGGCGAAGTGGCCCGTCGCAGTGGCTGCATCGCGTCGACCATCCGCTATTACGAGCGGATCGGACTGCTGCCGCCGGCCAGGCGGGGTGACAACGGCTATCGCTACTACGACGATCGGGATCTCGAGCGGCTGGAATTCGTCACGCGGGCCCGGGCGCTGGGTTTCTCGGTTGCCGCCATCCGGTCGCTGCTGCGACTCGCCGGGCACCCCGGGGAGCCCTGCGACGCGGTGGATCACCGGGTCGCGGAGCAATTGTCGGCCGTGCGCGAGCGCATCGCGCGCCTGCGGCGTCTGGAAACCCGGCTGAAGCGTCTCCAGGACGCATGCGACGGCGGTTACTCGGTGGGTGACTGCGGCATCCTCGCGGCATTGACCGATTCCGGCCATCGTCGGGGGAAGCGGCTTTCGTGACCCTGGCGGGCAATTTGCCGGAGCGCTAGCTGTGCCGGTCCTGGCGGGACTGTTGGCCAATGCCGGCTGGCGGCGGCTGTTCGCCGCCCAGGTCGCGGCCCTGGTCGGCACGGGCCTGACCACGGTGGCGCTGGCGCTGCTGGCCTACGACCTGGCCGGCGGCGACGCCGGGCGGGTGCTGGGGATCGCGCTGGCCCTGAAGATGGTGGCCTATGTCGGGATCGCGCCCATTGCCGGCGCCTACGCGGCGCGGCTGCCGCGCAAGCCGTTCCTGGTGGCCCTGGATCTGGCGCGGGCCGGCGCGGTGTTCTGTCTGCCCCTGGTCACGGAGGTGTGGCAGATCTACCTGCTGATCCTGTGGCTCAATGCCTGCTCCGCCGGGTTCACGCCCACGTTCCAGGCGACCATCCCCGAGATCGTGCCCGACCCGGCGCAGTACTCGCGGGCGTTGTCCGCCTCGCGCCTGGCCTACGACCTGGAGAACCTGCTCAGTCCCGCGCTGGCGGCCGGGGCGCTGATGCTGCTGTCCTACGACGCTCTGTTCGTGGCCAACGGCGTGGGCTTCCTGGCCTCGGCCGCGCTGATCCTGGGCGTGGGGCTGCCGGGCGCGCGCGCCGGCGCCGCGGGCGGGGCCTGGCGGCGGACCGGCGACGGCCTGCGCGCCTATCTCGCGGTCCCCGAGCTGCGGGCGGTGTGGCTGCTTTATTTCGCGGTGGCGGCGGCGGGTGCCCTGGTGATCGTGGACACCGTGCTCTATGTCCGCGAGTGGCTGGGCCGCGGCGAGGTGGCGGTGGCGCTGGCCTTTGCCGCCTCCGGCGCCGGCTCCATGCTGGCGGCCCTGGCCCTGCCGCGCTGGCTGGACCGGGCGCACGAGCGTCGGCCCATGCTGGTCGGGGGCCTCCTGTTGGCCGTCGGTGTGGCCGCGGTGGCGGCCTGGCAACCGGGGTTCGCCGGGCTGCTGGCGCTGTGGTTCGCGCTGGGCGTGGGCCTGTCGCTGGTGCAGACACCGGTCGGCCGGCTGCTCACCCGCCACAGCACCGAGGCCGACCGGCCGGCGCTGTTCGCGGCCCAGTTCGCCCTGTCGCATGCCTGCTGGCTGGCGGGCTATCCGCTGGCGGGCGTCCTCGCTTCCGCGGCGGGTCTGGCGACCGCGATGTGGGTGCTGGCGGCGATGGCCGCGGCGGCGGCATTCGCGAGCTGGCGGGTCTGGCCGCGTGCCGATGCCGGTGGCTGAGGCGGGGGACCCGTTCGGCCTATTCCGTCCGCGCCAGCAGCCGTTCCAGGTCCGCCGCGATCTCGGGCACCGACTGCGACTGGTTGATCAGCAGCCGGGCCTCGCCTCCCGGGCCGAACACGAAGATGCCGCTGCTGTGGGAGACGGTGTAGAAGCCGTCCGCGTCCGGCTCGCCGTAGCCGTAGGTCACGCGATAGCGCTTGGTTATTTCGTCGAGCTGGTCGCGGGTGCCGGTCAGACCGATGAAGCGCGGCCCGTAGTAGTCGGTGTACGCGGCCAGTTCCTCGGGGCCGTCACGTTCCGGGTCGACGCTGACGAACAGCACCCGCACGCGGTCGCGTTGGGCCTCGGGCAACTCGCCGAGGGCGGCCGACAGCCGCCCCAGGGTGACCGGGCAGATATCCGGGCAGTGGGTGTAGCCGAAGAACAGCACCCGGACGTGGCCGGCAGTATCCGCCGCATTCGCGGTCTCGCCGTTCTCGTCGGTGAGGGTGAAGGCCAGGTCCGGCATCACGCCGCGGATGTCGTGGCCGTGCCAGGCGGGATCGTTGCCGCAGGCCGCGAGGCCGGCGGCGAGCAGGGCGGCAAGGGCGAAACGGGAAGCGTGGTGTCGGATCATGGCGTGCTCTCGCGGTTGCGTTCGCGTTCGTGGCGGAAGGCGAAGGCCAGCAGCGCCAGGGTGGCGAGCAGGCTCATCATCGCCGCCGGTATCCAGGTGATCAGGCCGCCGAGCTGCTGGTCGAGCAGCGGAGAGATCGGCCAGGCGCGGCCGCAGACCGCGTACACGTCAAACAGTGTCTCGGGGGACAGCGCGATCCAGGCGCCGAGCGCGATCTGCGGCGGCATCAATGCCCACAGGACCAGGATGCGCAGGCCCACGCCGCGGGTCACGGGTGTCGTTCCCGGTGGGCGCGGATCGAGCATGAACCACCAGAACAGCAGTCCGTCCACGGCCATGCTCAGGTTCATGATCCAATACAGGCGGGCGTCGAGCATGGCGTCGAAGTGCACCGACGGTATCAGCCAGAAGCCGATCAGGCCCACGAACAGCAGGCCCGCGATCACGGGCTGCTGCAGGAACCGATAGCCGATACGCACCGGGGGGCTGGCGGCCAGCCGGCGGCCGGCGGTGCGCAATGGCCGCGGCGTGCCGGCCGCGAGCACCGCCGAGGGGGCCGACAGGGCGATGAGGAACGGGCCCAGGTGATGCAACGCCAGGTGCTGGATGCGGTGCATGAAGAACATGAACTGGGCGTAGTAGTCGAAGCGCGTCTGCATCGCCGCGTACATCAGGCCCAGGCCGAGCAGGAAGGCCAGCGCAGATGGGATGTCGCGCGCCCGCCGCCGCCGCGCGATCCCCGCCAGGTAGGCGGCGAGCGCGAGCGCGAACAACGCGATCAGCGGCCACAGGGGTTCCCAGGGGGCGAGTTGCGACAGCACGGACCTCGGCGGGTTGCGGATGCGAAACGATGACACCCATGGGACAGGCGGGGAGCGTGACAGTTCAAGGGGGCAACCGCTTGCGCGCGCTGTCTGCGGGGCCTATCGTTGCCGCGTCATGCACGGCATTCCCGAGGTCGGCGCTCGAGATCGCCCGCTCCCGCCAGGAAACGGGCGCCGCCGGCCATGAGCCATCCCTTTGTCATCACGCAGCGGGTGCTCGGCCTGTTGCTGATGCTGTTCTCCTTCGCGATGCTGGTGCCGGCGGCGGCCGCCATCCTGTTCCGCGACGGCGAGTTGGCCGCGTTCGTCGACGGCTTCGCCGCCACGTTCCTCGCGGGCCTGCTGCTCTGGCTGCCGGTACGGCACCTGCGCCGTGACCTGAAGCTGCGCGAGGGCTTCCTGGTAGTGGTGTTGTTCTGGGTCGTGCTGTCGCTGTTCGGGGCCGTGCCGCTGTACCTGGCGGAATCTCCGTCGATGTCGTTCACGGACGCGGTCTTCGAGTCGGCCTCCGGTCTCACCACGACCGGGGCGACCGTACTCACCGGTCTCGACGCACTGCCGCACGCGGTGCTGGTGTGGCGCCAGCTACTCCAGTGGCTGGGCGGCATGGGCATTATCGTCCTGGCGGTGGCGGTGCTGCCGATGCTGGGCGTGGGCGGGATGCAGCTCTACCGCGCCGAGACCCCGGGGCCGCTCAAGGACGCCAAGCTCACGCCCCGCATCCGCGAGACCGCCAAGGCGCTGTGGCTGATCTACGTGGGCCTGACCGCACTCTGCGCGGCGGCCTTCTGGCTCGCCGGCATGGGCGCGTTCGACGCCGTGATGCATGCCTTGAGCACCCTCTCCACGGGCGGATTTTCGACCCACGACCTGAGCATGGGGCATTTCGACAGCGCCCTGATCGAAACCATCGCTCTGGTCTTCATGTTCCTGGGCGCGGTCAATTTCGCCCTGCATTTCGCGGCCTGGCGGCACGCCAGCGCCGCGCCCTATTGGCGGGACGCCGAGTTCCGCGGCTTCGCGCTGCTCAGTGCGACCATGATCCTGGTATGTGCGGCGTTTCTCCTGGCCACCGGCACCAGGGCGAACGCCGGTGCGGCCTTGCTGGACAGCGCCTTCCAGGTGGTCTCGATCGGCACCACTACCGGCTACACCACGGCCGACTTCACGGTCTGGCCGGCGTTCCTGCCGATGATGCTGATCCTGGGCAGCATCGTCGCCGGCTGCGGCGGCTCCACCAGCGGCGGGATCAAGGTGATGCGGTTTCAGTTGCTGTACCGGCAGGGCCTGCGCGAGATCCGGCGCTTGGTCCATCCCAGTGCCGAGGTGCCGATCAAGCTGGGCGGGCGCGTGATACCGGATTCCGTGGTGCAGGCGATCTGGGGCTTCTTCTCCGCTTATGTCGGGGTCTACATCATGGTGTTCCTGATCCTGACGGCGACCGGGCTCGACGAGGTCTCCGCGTTCTCGGCGGTGGCCGCCTGCCTGAACAACCTGGGCCCCGGCCTGGGCGAGGTATCGGCCACCATGGTCGGCGTGTCCGCTGTCGGCAAATGGGTCCTGGGTCTGGCGATGATCATGGGCCGGTTGGAGATTTTCACGCTCCTGGCGGTGTTGACGCCGGCGTTCTGGCGCGGCTGAGGCTGGTCGCCATCGGGGTCTGGACAAACATATAAATAATTGTTCAAATATTCGCATGTCTATGCGAACGACCGGTAATGCGCCCTCTCCGACAGCCGGGTTGGATAGCGACCAAGCCGCCGAGTTGGCGGAGACCTTCCACCTGTTGGGCGACGCCAACCGCCTGCGTTTGGTCCTGGCCTGCCTGGACGAGCCGGTGAGCGTGCAGGCCTTGGCGGACGGGCTCGGGTTGTCGCCGTCGCTGGCCAGCCACCACCTGCGGCTGCTGCGGGCGGCGCGGCTGATGCGTGCCGAGCGCCGCGGGCGCCAGGTGTTCTACCGCGCCGCGGACGAGCATGTCCGCCGCATGCTGGCCGACATGATCGAGCACGTGCAGGAGGACGCCTTGTGAGCGGTCACGATCATCACCACCATGCCAGCGGCGGCCGCGCCCTGTTGCTGTCGCTGGTGCTGACCACGGCCTTCGCCGCGGTCGAGGCCGTCGGCGGCTGGCTGTCCGGTTCCCTGGCCCTGCTGTCGGATGCCGGGCACATGATCACCGATTCCAGCTCCCTGGCGATCGGCGCCTTCGCGGCCTGGCTGGCGACCCGGCCGGTATCGCGCCGGCACTCATTCGGCCTGCAGCGCGCCGAGGTGCTCGGGGCGCTGGTGAACGTGGTGTTCATGTTCGGCGTGGTGGCGCTGGTGGCGGCCTCGGCGGTTCAGCGTCTGGCCGAGCCGCGGGAGGTCGCCGGTGGTGTGGTCATGGTGATCGGTGGCCTCGGACTCCTGGTCAACCTGATCGTGGCCTGGATTCTGACCCGGGGTGCCCAGACCATGAATGTGCGGGGGGCGTTGCTGCACGTCATGGGCGACCTGCTGGGCTCGGTGGCCGCGGTCACGTCGGGCCTGGTGATTCTGCTGACCGGCTGGATGCCCATCGACCCGCTCCTGTCGCTGTTCGTGGCCCTGCTGATCCTGGTCTCGGCCGGCCGGCTGCTGCGCGAGGTGCTGCACGTGTTGATGGAGGGGGTGCCGCGGGAACTGGACGCGGAGGCGGTCAGCGCCGCCCTCACCGGACACGATGGGGTGCGGGCGGTGCACGACCTGCACATCTGGGCCCTGTCCTCGCATCATTACGCGCTGTCGGCGCACGTCGACGTGCGCGACCTGGAATCCTGGCGCGAGTTGTTGCCACGGCTGCAGGAGACCCTGCGCCGGCGCTTCGGCATCACCCACAGCACCCTGCAGCCGGAGGACGACGCGGTGGGCCGGAACTGTGATTCCGTGCCGGGCTGCGGCCTGGAGGCACGGCCGTGAACGAGACGACCACCTGTGGCGATACCGGCCCTGCAGCTGCGACGCCGGGCGCACGGCGCACCTGCGGCAGGGGCGCCTGCTGGAGATCTTCACCATTGCCTGGAACGCGGTGGAGGCGGCGGTGGCGATCGCCGCCGGGGCGCTGTCCGGCAGGGCCTCGCTGATCGGCTTCGGCGTCGACCCAGTGATCGAGTCCAGTTCCGGCGCGCTTGGCACGGGGACCATTGCTGCTAGCGGCCGTGCCGCGTGCCGCGGCGACTTGGCCGTTTGCGCGGGCCCGCCGAATGCCATGAAACAATCCGGCGCCGCGCCCTGCCGGCGGTGGGGCGCGACGACCGGGCGCCCGCGGTGGGGTGTCCCGGGATCGGGGACTGGGGACGCCGGCCTCCCGGCCGTCGCACCGCAAAGACTGCGGCAGGCATGGTCTCCTTGCAAGTGTCGCGTCGGGATCGCGGCCCCGCCGACGGCCGTTGCCCACGCCCGACCATCGTTGTCTGGCGCACGGGCTGCAATGGCTTTCGCGCTCTCCGGGTCCTCTGACTGAACACGCTTCATCGGGGATTCACGCATGCACGTACTGCTCGCCGCCCAGGCCCTGCTCGACCGGACCCGGGCCCTGGACTTCCTCGCGCCCCTGGCGCTGCGCTTCTACCTGGCGCCGGTGTTCTGGCTGGCCGGCACCAACAAGATCGACGGCTTCGACAACACCGTGGCCTGGTTCGGCAACCCCGACTGGGGGCTGGGCCTGCCGTTTCCCTGGCTGATGGCTGTCATGGCGACCGCGGCCGAGGTGGTCGGGGCGATCGGCCTGCTGCTGGGACTGGCCGTGCGCTGGCTGGCGGTCCCACTGATGGCCACGATGATCGTGGCGGCGTTCGCGGTGCACTGGGAGAACGGCTGGCAGGCAGTCGCCGATCCGACCTTCTGCCTGTTCGGCTGCGAGGCCGCGCAGGCCGCCGCCGAGCGCCTGGATGCGGCGAAGTCGATCCTGCGCGAGCACGGCAACTACGAGTGGCTGACCGCCGAGGGCAGCTTCGTGGTGCTGAACAACGGCATCGAGTGGGCCGCCACCTACTTCGTGATGCTGTTGACACTGTTTTTCATCGGCGCGGGCCGCTATGTCAGCCTCGACCACTGGATTGCCCGCGGCCTGGCCAACCGGGCCTGATCCGCGACGGGAGCACCGTATGAACGACGAGACCCGCCTGCAGGCGAGCCTGCTCGCTCTCCGCCTCACCGTGTTCCTGGTGATGGCGATGTGGACCGTGGACAAGTTCGTGAACCCCGGCCACGCGGCGGGGGTGTTCGAGAACTTCTATTTCATCCCGGGACTGGGCGCGGGCGCGTTCCTGTTGATTGGCCTGGCCGAGGCGGCGCTGTTGCTCGCCTTCGTGGCCGGGGTGCTCAAGCGTTTCACGTACGGTGCCGTGTTGCTGCTGCACGCGGCGTCGACCCTGTCCTCGTTCCCGCGGTACATCGCGCCGTTCGAGGGGCCGAACCTGCTGTTCTTCGCTGCTTGGCCGATGCTCGCCGCCTGCCTGGCGCTGTATCTGCTGCGTGATCGCGATCGCCTGCTGGCGGTGGCCTGACGTGATGGCGGCATGGTTCGCCGACAGCCTGATGGCCCGACTCATGGCGGCGCCCTGGTGGCTCCAGGCCTGGGTCGGCTGGATGATGGTGGCCAACACCGCGAGCGTGGTTTTTCTACGCCACCGCGAGGCGCGCTGGGTGCTGACCGTGTGGATCGGCAATGTGATCACCATGATGGCGCTGTACGAGGCGGTCGGCTATGTCCGCCTGCTGGGTCTGTCGCACGTGCTCTGGTGGACGCCGCTGTTGGCGTACCTGTTCGCGGTGCGCGGGCGTTTCGCGCAGGCCGGCGCCTTCGGCGCCTGGGCCCGGGCGCTTACGGTTACCATCGCGGTCTCGCTGGTGATCGACTACATCGATGTCATCCGCTATTTCATGGGCGACGGTGCGCTCGGGGGTTGAACCGCGTACCGCTCGCGAAACCGGGAGTCCCGACATGATCGATCTCTACACCTCCGCCACTCCCAATGGTTGGAAGGTCTCCATCGCTTTGGAGGAGCTCGGCCTCGATTACGAGACGCATCCGATTCTGCTTTCCAAGGGCGAGCAGAAGCAGGACTGGTATCTCGCGCTCAATCCCAACGGCCGCATTCCGACCATCGTCGACCGCGACGAGGGCGGCTACGTGGTGTTCGAGTCCGGCGCGATCCTGCAGTATCTCGCCGAGAAGACCGGCAGGCTGATGCCGGCCGACCGCCGGGGCCGCTTCGATGTGATCCAGTGGCTCATGTTCCAGATGGGCGGCGTCGGCCCGATGCAGGGGCAGGCAAACGTGTTCTACCGTTACGCGCCGGAGAAAATCCCGTATGCCATCGAACGCTATCAGAGCGAGACCCGGCGCCTGTACCAGGTGCTGGATCGCCGTCTGGCGGACCGCGAGTACCTGGCCGGCGATTACTCGATCGCCGACATCGCCAACTGGAGCTGGGTGTCGATTCACTTCTGGGCCGGTGTCGACATCGACGGCATGCCGCACCTGCGGCGCTGGCTCGATACCGTCGGCGAACGGTCGGCGGTCCGGCGCGGCGTCCGCGTGCCGGAGCCGGTTGAGTTCAACCTGGAAAAGACCGACGAGTCGGCCCGCGAGGGCGCCTCGATGCTGGTGACTCAGGATAGCCGATGAGTCCGGTTGCCGCATCGGCGCGCGATTGGCTGCGCCTGGCTGTTTCCCCGGTCGTGGTGCGGCGCGCGCTGGTGTACGGTGTCGTGGTCGGACCGGTGCTGATCGCCATCAATCATGCCGACGCGATCGCGCATGGCGATGTCGACGGCGTTCGGCTAGGCAAGATGGCACTCACCATGCTGGTTCCGTACCTGGTGTCCACCCTGTCCAGCGTCGGCGCCCTGCGCGCCCGGACCAGGGACGGCCGCGGGTAAAGGCACCTCATGCCCTCGCGACCCGAGGCCGTGGCGTTCGACGTCATTGAGACCCTGTTTCCCCTGGAGCCGTTGCGTCAGCGGCTGGTAGCCGCGGGTCTGCCGGCCTACATACTCGAAACATGGTTCGCGCAAATCCTGCGGGACGGTTTCGCGCTGGACACGGCCGGCGTTTTCCGGCCGTTCCGGGAGGTCGCCGCGGACACTTTGAGCCGTTTTCTGGCGGAATATGGCCTGGCCGCCGGCAACGACGAAGTCGAGACCGTCCTCGCCGGCTTCAGTCGACTCGATGCGCATGCCGATGTGGCCCCGGCCCTGGCGATGCTGCGCGCCAACGGGGTGTACGCCATGGCGGTTACCAATGGCAGTGCCGCCGTCACGCACACGTTGCTCGGACGCGCCGGCTTGGAGGACATGCTGGAACGGGTGGTCTCCATCGACGAGGTCGGCCATTGGAAGCCGTGCCGCGAAGTCTACGCTCGGTGCGTCGACCTCGCTGGCATTCGTCCGCGGCAGTTGGCGCTCGTCGCCGCGCACGGCTGGGATGTCCAGGGGGCTGGGCGGGCCGGTCTGATGACGGGCTACGTGCGTCGCGACGGGTTGGCGGTCCCGGCGACGATCGAGCGTCCCGATGCGGTCGGCGCCGATCTGATCGACGTGCTGGACCAGCTTTTCGGCCTCACGGCGCGGTAGGCGCGCATCGCTGAAGCCGTAGGCCCGGGCTCGCCGCCGACCGCCCCGCAAAAAGATCGCCGCGGCGGGAATCCGTCGGCGAAAGGTGACGGGACTCGCCACGAGGGGTCCCGCTCAAGGG
Source organism: Salinisphaera sp. PC39 (assembly GCF_040361335.1). Taxonomy (NCBI): domain Bacteria; kingdom Pseudomonadati; phylum Pseudomonadota; class Gammaproteobacteria; order Salinisphaerales; family Salinisphaeraceae; genus Salinisphaera; species Salinisphaera sp. PC39. The sequence continues at coordinate 41,452 of NZ_APNM01000018.1, forward strand.
CCGGAGCGATGCGGGTAACCGGCACGAGGGGATTGCGGGTGTAGGGGCAACGGCGTGCCGGCCCCGCATCATCCCAGTAGACCCGTGCAACGCTGCTTTGCTTACAGGCCGGATGAACGGGGCGGGCCGGGTGCCGCACCGGCGGCGACGGGCTCGTCACCGGGGTCGGGGCCGGCAAGGTCCCAGCTCAGGCTGTAGGGGTCGAAATCGTCCTCCAGGGTGGGCTTCACGATCCGGAAATAAGGCGATATGTCGAAGTCGCGTGGCGCGAACAAACTGTAGTGCCGGATGTGCAGCAGTTCGTCGTAGCAGTCCCGGCACTGCGGGTCGGCCGAAGCCTCCCGGCTGATTTCGGGCAGGATCGGATAACGTACCGACTGGAAGGCCTGGGCGATCAGCGACGAGCATATCGCCTTGGTGGGATCGCCGCTGCCCAGCGCCAGCAGCCGCCGCCGCCAGCGGATGGGCACCGGCGGGGTCTGGATGAGATAGCGTGCCAGATCGACGACGTTTTTCAGGTCGTACTGGTGGCCCAGCCGTGTCTCGGCATAGTCGATGACATGGTCGATGTCGGCCTCGGTCAGCCCCACCGGGCGGCAGATCCGGGTATGCCCATGGGCATATTCGGCCAGGGGCAGGGTTCTCACCCCCACATTGACGTCCGCCTCGATCAGGCGGCAGGACTGAAGGGGGGCTTGGTTCTGGTCGTCGGCTTCCGCCACCACCAGCGCGGCGTGCGACCAGTTCGACTGGGTGATGTACTTGATCGCCATGCTGAAGCGGCTGGTGCCCTCGATCAGCAGCACGTCGCCCTTGCGCAACGTACGGGCCAGCAATTCGGGGGCGCAGGTCGGCGCGAACGCGAATCCCGGGCGCGGCTTTGACAGAAAGCGCGCCAGTCGTCCGCCGAGCCGTCTCAGAAGCCACCACATGGCGATTCCCCGATGCCTGGTATCCTTTCCCTACTGTACCTCTCCGTGGCGTTCCGGCTCAGCCTTCAGCCCGGCTTGCGGAAGCGCAGCGTCATCCGGTCCGACTCGCCGATCTCACGGTAGCGCTGCAGGCAGCGGTCCCGCTGGTCGCCCTGGTCCATGCGCCGGCAGTGGCGCAGACTGGGCGGCAGGGTCCAGACGCCGGCGGGGTGGCTCTTGTCGTCCGCCGGATTGGCGTTGATCTCGGAGCGGGCCTCCAGCTCGAAGCCGGCGTTTTCCGCCAGTTCGATCACGTGCGCCTCGGTCACGTAGCCGCTTTCCACCATCTTGGCGCGACTGGTGCCCGGCGCGGCACGGTGCTCGACCACGCCGAGCACGCCGCCGGGCTTGAGCGCACGGTGCATGACCGCGAACATGGCCGGCGCGTATTCGCCCTTCATCCAGTTGTGCACATTGCGGAAGGTCAGGGCCAGGTCGGCGGTGCCCGGCGGGGCGATGGTGGTGCGCTCGGGTACCGACAACTCGGTGACCACCACGTGGTCGTAGACATCGGGGTGCGCCTCCAGCTTCTCCATGAATGCCTTGTGCACGTCTTTGCGCCAGTCCGGGGTTCGGTCGGCGGTCATCGCGAAGTTGGCCGCGTAATAGATCCCGCGCGGGCGGGTGATCGGCGCCAGGATCTCGGTGTACCAGCCCGAACTGGGCCAGATCTCCACCACGGTCATCTCGGGTTCCCAGCCGAGGAACAGTAACGTCTTCTTGGGATGGCGGTAGCGATCGCGGGCCGCGTTGTCCGCCTCGCGGTGATCGCCGGTCACGGCCTGCTCTATGAGAATGCGGGCTTTCTCGTCGGCCGTGGCGGCATTCGGCAGCATGGTCGCTGCGAGCAACAACAGGCCGACGGCATGCCGGATGGTTTTTGATGATTGCATGTCGATATTGTCCGGTGGGTGGCGGTGGCGCATCAGCGTGCGGTCCCGGTCATGCCGAGCAGCCGGCAGCCGCTCCAGATGAACAGCGCGAAGAGCACATGGGGCACGATCGCGGCGACGATCAGCTTGGGGGTCACAGCCAGGCCGAGAAAGCCCCAGCCGGCGATGGGCATGAAGATCACCAGCGCCGACGCCCACAGGGCCGCCCCCAGGTACAGCGCGTGCGAGAGCCGAATCCCGGGCGAGAGCCGCACGTAGACCAGCGTCCACAGGATCACCCAGGCGGCGTGGAACAGGAATCCGACCGGCTTGGGCAGGGTGGTGCCCAGTATCGCCTCGGCGAATGCCAGGCCCAGCGGCTCGGGCAGGGGCGAGATACCCTGCTTGATAGCCAGCAGCATCAGCACTGCGATTATCGCAGCGGTGACCAGTCCCACGCCGCTTGCCTTGAGGATGCGTGTGGTATCCATTGTTGCCACCTCCTTTTCCGGTGTATATCAGAGTTCGCGGCCGCGCATTGCGTTATCCGATCCTCGGCTCGCCGGGGCGAGGCCGCGGGTGAGGTGCGATGGCGTCGAACCGGCGTTTGCACACCTCTCGCTAGCGGGCGAGGTCTCTCCGAAAGTGGACCGCTGGAGGCAGGACCTGATTGCAGGGGGACAGGCTAGTCGAAGGACAGCCGGCAACAGCCGAGGTCGAGGGCGCCGCGGGCGCGGCGTCCGGCGAGCACGCCGTCTGCGAGGCGATAGAGTACCGACTTGCCGTCGCGCTCCGCGATCACGATCCGCGCGTCGCGCAGGATGCGCAGATGGTGCGACAGCAGGCTGCGCTCCGCCCGCAACAGGGTCGCCAGCTCGCCGACGTGGCGGGGGCCGCGCATCAACTCGCGTACCACGCCCAGGCGGATGCCGTCCGCCAGTAATTTGAGGCGGGCGACGCAGCCGTCCGCGTCCGGTGCATGGTGGTGATCGGGATGGAGAGACATAGGCATTCCAGTCTCCGGCTCTAGCAACAGCGACCTTCCACGTACGCCGCAGTCTGCTCGTCGCGGGGTGTCTCGAATACCTGTCGGGTCGTGCCCGCCTCGATCACTCGGCCCGCGCCGTCGCGCTGCCAGAATACCGCGGTGTCGTCGGCAATGCGCCGCGCCTGCGCCAGGTTGTGGGTCACGACCACCAACGTATAACGGCCGCTGAGATCCTGGATCAGCTCTTCGACGGTGGCACTGGCGATAGGGTCGAGCGCGCTGCAGGGTTCGTCCATCAGCAACACCTCGGGTTCCAGCGCAACCGCGCGGGCCAGGCAGAGACGTTGCTGCTGGCCGCCCGACAGGGACAGGGCCGGTGACTGCAGCCGGTCGCGGACCTCGTCCCACAGCCCCACGCGGCGCAGTGCCTGCTCGGCACGATCACGGCGCTCGTTGCTGGCGTGCACGCCCAATTCCTTCAGGGGCAGGTCCAGATTGCGCGCTATGGACAGCGGAAAGGGATTCGGCTGCTGGAAGATCATGCCCACACGCCGGCGCAGTGCGATCAGGTCGCCGGTCTCGGCCAGGGCGTCACGGCCGTCGAGTAGTACCCGCCCGGTGACGCGGCAGCCGGGGGTCAGGTCCGTCAGCCGGTTGAGGCTGGCCAGGAACGAGCTTTTGCCGCAGCCGGACGGGCCGATCACGGCGGTGATCCGGCCGCGCCGGACGCCCAGGTCAACCCCGGCCAACGCAGTCCGCCCCCGGTAGCTGACGGTCAGGTCGCGGGTGTCGATGATCGTCTCCCGCCGGGCCGTGTCGGTGTCCGGCGCGGGCTGGCTCGGGAGATCGGCGTCTTGGGTCAATGTCCGGGTCATGGTCATGTCGTCATCAGGTTGCGGGCCAGCAGCCGCCGGCCGGCGAGCGCCGCGAGGCCGTTAATGGCCAGAAGCATTGCGATCAGCACCAGTGCCGAGCTATAGGCGTTGGCGGTGCCGCCGGCCACGTGCATGGACAGGTCGTAGATATGAATCGGCAGGACGCGTCCGGAATCGCCCAGTGAATCGGGCATGCGGGCGACGTAGCCGCTGGTGAACAACAGGGCCGCAGTCTCCGCGAGCGCGCGCCCGATGCTCAGCACCAGGCCCACCACCAGACCCGGCGTCGCCGCGGGCAGCAGCACATAGCGGAGCATACCGAGACGGCTGACACCGGTCGCGGCCGCGGCCGCGCGGTAGCTGTCGGGCACCGCGCGGAAGCCTTCCTCGGCGGAACGAATGAACAACGGCAAGACCATGAACCGCCCCGGTTATCCCGGAGGCTCGTGGGTTTGAGTCACGCCGCCATGGCGGACTCGTCGAATTGGGCATAGTAGGCGGCTTCCAGCTCGGCCGGTGGTACGTGGCCGATGGGCTCGAGCAGCCGGCGATTGTTGAACCAGTCCACCCACTCCAGGGTGGCGAATTCCACCGCCTCCAGATTCCGCCAAGGCCCGCGCTTGCGGATCACCTCGGTCTTGAACAACCCGATCACGGTCTCAGCCAAGGCGTTGTCGTAGGAATCGCCCACGCTGCCCACCGACGGCGCGATCTCCGATTCGGCCAACCGCTCGGTGTAGCGAATCGATAGATATTGCACCCCGCGGTCGCTGTGATGGATCAGGCTGTTGTCGTTGGACAACCGACGCTCGTACAGGGCCTGCTCCAAGGCCTCCAGCACCAGGTCCGTGCGCGGTGTGCGGGACACCCGCCAGCCGACGATGCGCCGGGCATAGGCGTCGATCACGAAGGCGACATAGACAAAGCCGGCCCAGGTCGCCACGTAGGTGAAATCCGAAACCCAAAGCTGGTTGGGATAGTCCGCGGCGAAGTCCCGGTTGACCAGGTCCCGCGGACACGGCTGGGCCGTATCCCGGCGGGTGGTCTTGATCGGCTTGCCTCGAACCACACCGGCCAGGCCCAGCTCGCGCATCAGCCGCTCGACCGTGCAGCGGGCCACCAAGAAACCCTCTCGGGTGAGTTGGCGCCAGACCTTACGCACTCCATACACCTGGAAGTTCTCGTGCCACACACGCGTGATCTCGGCCTTGAGCCAGGCATCACGCCGCACCCGCGCCGGCGCCCGGCTGGGATCGCGCTCGCGCGCCTTGTGCACGTGGTAGGTCGACGGCGCGATCGGCAACATCCGGCAGATCGGCTCGACACCGTAGACCTCGCGGTGGTCGTCGATAAACGCCACCATCACTTGCCTCGGCGGTCGAGCTCCGCCTGGGCAAAATACGCCGAGGCCTTGCGCAGGATCTCGTTGGCCCGGCGCAGCTCGCGATTCTCGCGCTCCAGCGCCTTAACCCGATCACGCTCGGCTGTGGTCTGGCCATCACGCAGACCACGGTCGCGCTCGGCTTGGCGCACCCAGCTGCGCAGGGTCTCTGGCGTGCAGCCAATCTTGGACGCAATCGAACCCAGCGCCGCCCACTGCGAGGCATACTCGGCCTGATGCTCGAATACCATCCGGACCGCCCGCTCCCGCACCTCCGGGGAATACCGCTTCGTCGTCTTCATCGCTCCATCCTCTCAAGAAATGGAGCCTCCGGGAATCTCGGGGCGGTTCACCATGCAGGCGAGCGTCAGGCCGCCGGCGGCGATCGAGTAACCCAAGCCCAGATAGACAACGAAAAGGGCGTTGCCGAACAGACCGAAGACGATCGATGGCACGCCTGCCAGCACATCCAGGCTACGGCGGACCAAGGCACTCAGGCGATCGGTACGCCGGGTCAGCTCGGCCAGCCAGACTGCGGTCGCCACGCCCAGTGGCACCGCGGCGGCCAGGCACACGGCCAGGATCAGCAGACTGGATACGATGACCGGGCCGATGCCGCCGTCGCGGCCGGCGTTATGCACGGCATCGGTAAGAAAGGCCCAGGAAATACCGCCCAGCCCCTTAGCGACGATATCGCTGAGCAGCCACAGGAACGTGGCTGTGACGCCGAGCGCCGTGCCCCAGACGAGTGCCGCCAGGGTCCGCTCGGACCAGTCGGCCTTGCGTCCGGCGCGGGCGGCGAAATAGTGCGCTTCGGCCTCAGCCATGGGTTCGCTCGATGCGGGCGGCCAGCGTGACCAGGGCGGTGACCAGCAGCAACAGCACCAGGCCCGTAAAGAACAGCGCGGCACGGTGATCACCCAGGGCGTAGGCCATCTCCAGCGCGATATTGGCGGTGAGGGTGCGCACGGGTTCGAATATGCTGGCCGGCACCTGGACCACGTTGCCGGCCACCATGAGCACCGCCATGGTCTCGCCCATCGCACGACCCATCGCCAGCAGCACGCCGGTGGCAATGCCGCCGCGCGCCGCCGGCAGCAGGACCCCTGTGATCAGCCCGAAGCGTGACAGGCCCAGAGCGGCGCCTGCGTGCAGGTTGGCGCGGGGCACCGCGACCAGGGCGGCGTCCGCGAACAGCGTCACCGTGGGCAGGATCATCAGGGTCAGGATCAGCATGGCCGCCAGCAGGCTGGCGCCCGGCGGCTGCCAGGCGCCGATCAGCGGCACCAGCACCACCAGCCCCCAGAGTCCGTAGACCACGGAAGGGATGCCGGCCAGCAACTCGATAAGCCGCCGGTAGGGCCCTGCCAGGGTGGGCGGCGCGAAATAGCGGCAGAACAGCGCCGAGAGCAGCCCCAGGGGGGTAGCCAGCAGGACCGCGCCGCCGGCGGCCAGCAGCGTGCCGGCCACCATTGGCAGGAGGTTGAAGGTCCCGGTCTCGGCTTCGGCGGCGGGGTGCCAGGAGGGGTCGTCGACGAAGCGTGCCAGGCCGATCCCGAGGGCGGCGTCGCCAGACTCGCACAGCAGGAAATAGAAGATGAATGCAACGATCAGCGCCGCCAGTGCGGCGCAGGCGCGCAGGCTCCACTCCAGGACGAGGTCGGAACGCCTCATGTCAGCCGGCGGGAATGAAGTGCAGTTGCTTGATCAGGTCTTGGACCGCCGGCGACCGGGCGTAGTCGATGAATGCCTTCGCCAGGCCCGACGGGTTCGGCCGGGTCACGAGGTTCAGCTCCCGCACCAGGGGATAACGGCCGCCGCGCACATTCTCGGAGGTGGCCGCGGCTCCGTCGAGCGCCAGCAACCGGATCGGCGAGCCGTGGGCGGCCTCGTACTCGGCGGTGCCGATGGAGACGTAGGCAATGGCGTGGCGGTTGCCGGCCACCGTCTTGATCGCCTGTTGATTGTGGCCGACCACGACGTCCGCCTGTATGTCGGGACCGGCCAGATCGAAGTGCTCGAGGAACACTGCCAGAGTGGCCCGGCCCTCGGCCTTGTTCACGACCGTGACCGGCGCTTGCTCGCCGCCTACGGCGGCCCACTTCCCGACTGCGCCGGTATAGAGGTCGCGCACCTGCGCCTGCGTGAGGGAGGACACGGGGTTGTCCTCGTGGACGATCAGCGCGATGCCGTCCAGGGCGATGGTGTGCGCGACCAGGTCGGACTCCGACGGCGCCAGCGCGCGCGAGGCGGTGCCGATGTCCACCAGGCCGCGACGCGCGTCGGCGATGCCACGGGACGAGCCGCCTGCCTGCACGTTGATCTCGACGCCGGGATGCTCGGATTCGAACCGCTTGCCAATCTCGTCGGCCAGGGGGGCCACCGTGGACGAGCCGGCGAGGGTCAGGGATGACGATGCATCGTCGCCGCATCCGGCCAGGCCGAGGCTTGCAAGCAACAATGCCAATGCCGGCAGGTTCATGCGCATGGGACATCTCCCCGAACAAGAACGCCGCATGGGGCGTCTGACGTGAATGACGCTTCAGCCAAAAGACCCGGGCGACCTGGATTCGATTGCAGAGGCGGTCACGGGCACACGGCTCGGCCGCGGCAGCGCACCAGCGATGGCGCACCTTGGCGGCGCTGCCGAATCCGGCTGAGACCGAGGGCCGCGATGGACAGAGGCACCAGCCAGCCGAATAGCCCCGCAAATGCGCCCAGGCCCGGCAGACCCAGCAGCAGGACCAGGCTGGGTGCGCAGCAGGCCCCGCCCGCCAGCAGCGCCGGCGCGGTCCCGGCGGCCAGCCCGAGACGGCTTGCGCGGCAGGCCCGCGGATGGGAGCGCAGGTACAGTGCGCCGTGGATGTTTACCGTCATCAGCCCCGCCAGCACCGCGGCGAGCAACAGATTGATCGGGCTGAGCAACAGCACGGCGTGGCCCGCGTCCAGAATCGCGACGGGCTCGAAACGGAAGGGCGCGCGCATGTCGAGCAAACGCTCCAGCGTGACGGGCGCCAAGCGCCAGTCCCAGGCGGCGGGCGATGCCGGCGCCAGATCGCCGATCGCATACAGGTAGAGTACGGCGTAGCCTATGCCGCACGAAAACGGTAGCCAGTGCCGGTGCCGGTCAGTCGGCATTGCCGTCGAGTACCACGGTATCCGGGTAGAACGCGTACCAGGCGAACCACATCGCCTCGAAGCCGGGCGCCGCCACCAGGCCGCTGAGCGCCTCGTTCCGCGGCCCCCCCTTGGTGAAGGTCAGGTCCCGCAGGGCTTCGTCCGCGGGCAGCTCGCCGGGCTCGCCCCGGTAAACCCAGGCGGTACCCAGGCCGGGGTCGTGAAGAACCAGGAAATCGGCCTGCTTGCCCCGGTGACGCAGGACACTATGCTTGGCCAGCGCCGCGCGATCCACGGCGACCGCCACGCTACCCGTGCGAAAGCCGTAAATCTCGCGTTTGGGGGGATAGCGTTCGCTCTCGTGCATGACCGGAAAGGCCCGTGGCGACTGTTCGGCGTAGTAGCCGCGCCTGGGGTTATAGCCGCCGTATGGATCGCTGCGATAGCTTCGCAGATGCCCTGTCTGTTCCTTGGAGAGCACCTTTGTGTCGGGATAACGGGTCCGCCAGCGGTCCCAGGTTGTCCAGAACACGCGAACCTGATGCAGGCTCCGGCCTTTGCGGGGCCCTTCCACGGCGGAGGCCAGTATTTGCGGCCAGTGGCTCTCGCTGTCGCGGTCATACATGATCAGGTTGCTGTTGACCAACCGTCCCGAGACCCCGAACTCGGTCGTGCCGCGCAGGAAGCCGAGGGCCGTGCCGGTCAGGGGACAATAGGTCACGCTCAGCCTGTCCCCGCCCACGGTATCGTTGACGATCTCGTGCCATACCAGGATCGATTGGGGGTAGGCCTTGGCCTCGCCGTTGCGGTAAACGCCGATGATTCGGCTGCCCGCCGCCAGCCACTCATCGGCCTGCGCGGCGGGCACGAAGTTCGGATCGTCGATGGAGGGAATCCCATCCTTGCCGGGACCGCCGGACAGGCTGGCCTGCCAGTAATGGTCGCCCGACGATGTCATCACCAGCGGCGGACCGTTAGGCGGAGCCGCGATGGCCGGCCCGGCCATCGCCGGCAGGCAGACCAGGAGGATCGACACGATTCGGCATGGCATGGGTAGCTTCCGCGGGCATGGGTCTCTTGCTTAGAGGACCGCCCGCGCCGGGATATGCTTGCCCGGATGCGGTGATCGTGGGAGCCCTTGATGCCGGGCCGTTCGTCGGAAGGATGAATTTCGCGGGCGAGGTGGATCGGAGGCTCGGCACGTACCGCTTGCGAAATCCCCCTTGGGTGTTCGGTGCGCGTATCGCAAAAAGATCGCCGCAGCAAACGCCGCGGCGAAAAAGGCCCGAGGGGAGGGTTCGTTTACGCGTCTTTGTGTGTGTCGCTCTGGCCGGTGGGCGCGGGCGCGCCGGTCTTGAAATCAGCCATGAGTTTCTTGCGCGCCCGGAACAGACGGGTCATGACCGCCGATTCTCCGATCTCGAGGTTCTGCGCGATCTCGCGCACGTTGCAGCCGAGCAGGACCTGCATGGCCAGAGGCTTGCGGTAGCCGGGTGGCAGGCGGCGGATCGCCTGCCGCAAGCGTTGCCGATCGAGGTCGTGATCCGGGCCGCTGTTGTCCTCGCCGGCTACAGCGGCCGGCTCGACATCATCCGCGATCTCCAGGCGCTTGCGCTCGTGCAGCCGGGCGTGCTCGCGGCGCAGTGTGGTGAACAGCCAGCTCTTGACGGCCTTGGGGTCCTTCAGGCTGTCCAGCGACCGCCAGGCCCGCAGGCAGGTCTCCTGCGCGACGTCCTCCGCGGTGGCGGGGTTGTCGCAGAGCCAGTGGGCGAACCGGTAGAGGTCGCCCACGAGAGGTGCTACCAGGGTGTCGAAGCGCTCGCGGTCGCCGCCGGTTGCGGACCGGCGGGCCGAAGTCGCGTTCGCGGCGGCTGCCGCGATGAGAGCGGGGCGGCTGAGGCTGGCCGTTTCCATGGTTCCTTTCTCCTTCGACTGCGCGTGCCGATCAGGCGACGTCCTCGGTCAGGGCCGGGTAGTCGATGTAGCCGTGCTCGTCGCCGCCGTAGAAGGTGGCGCTGTCCCACTCGTTGAGGGGTGCGTTGCGGCGGAAGCGCTCCGGCAGGTCCGGATTGGCGATGAACGGCCGACCGAAGGTCACCAGGTCGCAGCGGTCGGCATCGATGCGGGCACGCGCCTCGCCCGCGGTGTAGTTGCCGTTGCCGATGTAGGTGCCGCGGAAGGCCGAGCGGATGGCGTCGACGATCGGCTCGGGCCGGCCGTCGGCGTGGTTGCCCTGGAAGGAGTCCTCCACCACCTCGATGTAGGCGATGCCCAGATCGTCGAGCCGGGCGGCAAAGGCACCGAAGGTCGCCTGTGGATCCCCGTCGTGCATGGCGTTGAAGCTGCCGGTCGGGCTCACGCGCACGCCTACGCGGTCCTCGCCCCAGACGCCCGCGACCGCCTCTACCACCTTCAGCGGCAGACGCAGCCGGTTATCCACCGAGCCGCCGAACTCGTCGGTGCGATGATTGCTGCCGCTACGCAGAAACTGGTCCAGGAGATAGCCGTTGGCGGCGTGAATCTCGACGCCGTCGAAGCCGGCGGCCTTGGCGTTCTCGGCGCCTTGCCGGAACTGCTCGACGATGTCCGGCATCTCGTCGGCTTCCAGGGCGCGCGGGGTGGGGATGTCCACCATGCCGGAGTCGGCGCTGATGAAGGTCTTGGCGCCTTCGGGCTGGATCGCCGAAGGGGCCACGGGCAGGGCGCCGTCCGGCTGCAGGGCGGTGTGGGAGATACGGCCCACGTGCCAGAGCTGCAGGTGCATGCGTCCGCCGGCGGCGTGCACCGCGTCCGTGATCTTGCGCCAGCCGGCGATCTGCTCGTCCGAATGGATGCCCGGCGTGAAGGCGTAGCCCTTGCCCTGCGGCGAGACCTGGGTGGCCTCGCTGATGATCAGCCCGGCGCTGGCGCGCTGGCGGTAGTAGGTGACGTTCATGTCGTTGGGTACGTCCCCGGGCTGACTGGCCCGGGCCCGGGTCAGCGGCGCCATCAGGACCCGGTGGGGCAGCTCGAGGGCGCCCAGGCGGGCGGGCCGGAAGAGGGGATCGTCCTGTTTGTCGCGGTCGTTCATGCGGCTGTCGCTCCTGCTTGGAAGGGAGACGCCCGGCCCTCGGGGCCGGGCGGTCTGTCGGGTGTTACTGCTCCAGCTCGACGCCCAGGTTCTTGCCGATGCGCTGGATGAAATTGCCGCTGGCGACCACGAACGCGATCTCTGCGATCTCGCGATCGTCGAAGTGCGAACGCAGCGCGTCGAAGGCTTCATCCGAGGCAGCGACGTCGCGGGTGGTCTCGTACGCGAACCGGATTACCGCCCGCTCGGCGGGCTCGAAGTCGGCGCTGTCGAACCCGGATTCGTCGAGCTGGTCGATCTGGGCATCGCTCAGCCCGGCCTGTTTGCCGGCCGGCACGTGGTGGCCCTGGCAGTAGGCGCAGCCGTTGTAGCGGGCCGCCGTCAGGTAGGCGATCTCCCGGATCTTGTCGTCGATACCGAGCTGGTTGAAATAGGCGTCCAGCATGGTGCCCAGGGCCTGGGTGGCGGGGCCGGAATGGCCGAGCAGCTTGACCACGTTCGGCACCAAGCCCATGCCCTGCTTCATGTTGTCATAGACCGGTGCGGCACCCTGTGCTTCCTGACCTTCTTGGGCGTAGGGAATGCGCGGCATGCTCTCTCTCCTTCTGTCGTTGGATGTCGTCCGATATGGACCAATCGGTCCATATCGGGGCAAAAAAATGTCAGTCCAGCGCCCTGAGCGTGATCGCCACCACCGCCCGCGCCTCGTCGCGCCCGATGCCCGCCTTGAGCAGGGTCCGCAGCCCGGTCATGTTGGTCACCAGATAGCGGGCCAGCGCCTGCGGATCGCGGTCAGCGGGCACGTCGCCCTCGCGCTGGGCCCGTTCGACGGCGGCGCGGAATACCCGTGTGAACCGGGCCACGCCCTCGGCCACCGCCTGCGAGACGCGCGTGTCGCGCATACCGAACTCGCTCGCCGTGTTCATCAGCAGGCAGCCCCAGCGGCTTCGTTCCGTGTCCGTGCCCTCGGCGGCGGCGTTGAAGGTCGTCTCGATGAAGGCGCGCGCGGAATCGCTCGCTTCGAGGCTTTCCAGCAAGGCGCTCTCGCGCTCCCTGGCATAGTGCCTGAGACAGCGGTCGAACAGGCGCGGCTTGTCGCCGAAGCTCTGGTAGAGACTGCTCTTGGAGAGACTCATGGCGGCCAGCAGGTCCTGCAGCGACGTGGCTTCGTAGCCCTGGGACCAGAAGGTCTCCATGGCCCGCTCCAGGGCGCGGTCCGGATCGAATTGGCGGGGGCGGCCGATGCTCATGGATTCACTATAGGACCGATCGGTTCATAATTGCAACCCGGGTCGTGCTTGTGCTGGCAGCAGTCGCTCAAGGCGGACGATTGATTACAACATTCTAAATGCCGTAACAGGCTACGGAGTCAAGTGAGCCGTCGCTGGAACCGGCGCTCAGAAGTCCATTCGAGCGGTGTTCCGAACCAGCCGCCGGATCTCGGCGTTCTGGAAGTCGGCCAGCGATTGGAACAACTCGCGCTCCTCGTCGATCTCCGAGGCCGACACCAGCTCGCGGTAGAGGTGTTCCAGGGTGGTGTGGATGCGTTCGGCGGTGGTGGCGATATCCTCGACCGTGGTGCAGGCCAGGCATTGGCGCAACTCTTCCATGACGTGCGGCTGCTCCAGGTACGGTGTGTTCTGCATCCAGGTGTCGAGCACGTTGTGGGCTTCGCCCTCGGTATAGCGCGCCAAGCCCTGGCGCATTTTGTTCTCGTGATCGGCCAGATAGCGCAGCAGCAGGCGCACGCGCTCGTCCTTAGCCTCGCCGGCGAGCTTGCGGTAGTCCGAGGCCAGGGCCTTGTGGAAATCGATGACGTGGTGCAGCACGTCCTTTACCTGTTCGAACCGCATGGTCGTCTCCGCCTGTTTTCGTTGTCTCGATGCCACCCGCGCCGCGCCTCGCGTCCGGCTGCCTGATGACGCCATCCTCACAGACAGACTTGGCGCCGGGATTGATCCAGATCAACTTGCGATCGGTTCCTCCATGGCCGCGCCACTCCCGTTGCGGCAATCCGGCACCGGCCGGTGACCTTCGGGCGTTGCGGATAGAGTTATTACCTCGGTGGCCGAATACGCGAAGTCCTTTCGCGATTTGGCCACGCATGGCGCGGCGCGTGTCCGCGCCGTGCTCACGGGGCCATACGGCCCCGGCGGGCCATCCCTGGCCCGCGTTATTACTCCGGAAATTGTTTGTCTGTATTGTCGCCGGAGTAATAAACAGCGGGTACAGCGGTACGAACGGGATCGCCAGCTCGAACGCGGACACCGGGCTCTGTTAGCGACCCGGCATGCCGCCCGAATCGGCTGGACGTGCCTGCCCGCGGCGGAGCGATGGCCAGTCCGTGAACGCGACGATGTACAGGACCACCAGATTGGCTATCGGTATCAGGAGCAGCAGGCTCAACCATCCCGAGAAACCCGCCTTGACAAAGATTTTCCAGAAGGGTGGCAGAATGATGGCGATCCACAACAGCATGAACAGCCAGTGGCCGCCGAACCAGATTGTGTCGTGGGTCATGATTGGTAATCCCCGGTATGAGTTGAACACGGACCTGTTCCGTTTCAGACGGCGCAGGCCGGTGTGCTGTGGCAGGGGGGCACCGGCTGGTTTTCCCGGCCGCGCGACATTTCCCGCGTCAGCCAGAAGCCGGCGCCCAGCAGCAGCGCGCCGCCATAGATCATGCCTTGCCCAGGCACCTCGGCGAAGATCAGAAAGCCCAGGGTCGAGGCCACCACCGGCGAGACGATGATGTCGACCAGCGCATAGACGTTGGCGTTGAGCGACTTCAATACGATCGAGATGCCGAAATAGGCAAAGCCGGTGGAGACCACGCCCAGGCCAAGCGCCCACAGCAGCACCGGCAGGTCGACCCCGAGCGCCGGGTAGTCGATCATCGCGGTAATCTCGCCGGGCCCGGAGACCAACAGGAAGGGCGAGAGCACCAATGCGGCCACCAGCAGCGACCAGGCGATGTCGTTGCCGGTCTCGGTCTTGCCCTCGTAGCGCATGTAGGTGACCATCGCGGCGTAGATCGCGCCGGTGGCCAGGGCCACGAAGTTGCCCAGCATGTAGCCGCCGCCGAGCGGGTTGGCGAGCGCGATGCCGGTCAGGGCGATACCGAAGATCAGGATATAGCTCTTTTTGGCTTTTTCGCCCAGGAACAGCGCCGAGAAGATGAACACGAAAAACGGCGCGATGCTCCAGAAGATCACCGCATTGGCGATCGGCACCAGCGACATGGCGAAGTTGAACACCCCGCCCTGGGCCGCGATCAGCACGCCGATGATGGCCGTGTCCTTGACGTTGCCCTTGGGAAACCGCGGCCGTTGACCGCTGGCCAGGGTGCGCGCGACGAACAAAAAGGCCGCCGCGCAGGCCATGGCGTAGAAGGTCAGGGTCTGGATCGGGATCCGCCCGTCGGTGAGCTTGACGAACACGCCGATGGTCGCCTCGGAGACCGTGATCAGGGCCAACAGCAGCAGGGTCTTCATGCTTGGCCCTCGCCCGGCGGCGCGCGGGTGATATCGATCGCCTCGGCGCCGGATTCATCCAGGCAGGTGCTTTCCACCTGTAACGTGGCGAAGAAGAAGCCGAACCGGTCTTTCAACATGCCGTGCGCCGCCTTCAGCACCGCCTGGGTGTCGGCGTCCTCGGCGATGCGCAGGTGCCCGGAGAACACGTAGCGCCCGCTGGTCAGCGCCCAGGCGTGCACGTGATGGGCGTTTTTCACCCCGTCGAGCGCGGCCATGGTGCGTTCCCTGTTCAGCGGGTTTGGGTATGTCGGCTTGCAATGGCCGCGGGGCGCAGCGCGCCGCCCCGCGGCCAGCGTTCCGGCAGATCAGGCGCTGCGGTTGAACCAGCGGTACAGCGGCACGAACAGAATCGCCAGATACCAGCCGTACAGATAGGCCTCGATCAACCCGATGATGAAACCGGAGAAACTCAGCCACTCGAAGCCGGGCAGCAGGGGTGCCCAAGCCTCGTACATCCGCATGGAATCCGGCGCGATCAGGCCGAAGCCCACGCACAGCAGGTAGCTGATCAGCAACAGCAGCGACAGGCTGTTGCCCAGCGGGGCGATGCGCAGCCAATCCGTGGCTTGTGTTGCATTGGTCATGGTCCATGTCCTCTTGTGCAAGGATTGTTGTGAAACCGGTGATGGAACGTCACCACCACCAAGCTAGCGAAGCTGTCAAGTTCCGGGATGGGCCTATCGTTCATTGCAGTCCTGCCGGGATTCAAACCACTGCCGGACGGCTGTGCGTCGGCGTGCGGGAAGTAGCCGCCAGATCAGCGGCAGCAGGGTAATCAGCCCCAGCGCCAGCACCGTCAGGAAGGCGCCGTACAGATCGCCGGTGGCCACCTCGCCGCCGAAGTGGGCCAGAGCGAAGCTGGCCGGGAGAATGCCCAGCAGGGTGGCGACCGCAAAGCGCCAGAGTGCGAGCGGCGTAAGGCCCGCCGCATAGCTGATGATGTCGAAGGAGACGAACGGCAGCAGCCGGGTGGCGAAGACAACCGCCATCAGCGTGTTCTGGGATGTCATGAAGCGATTGAGCACGCCGGCGGAATCCACGCGATCGCCCAGACGCGCACGCAGCGCCTCGTAGCCGACCAGGCGGGCGATACCGAAGGCGATCAGCGCCCCTGTCTCGGAGCCGGCGGCGACATACAGCGTGCCCCAGCCGTGACCGTAGGCGGCGCCGGCTGCGAGCGCGATCGGCGCGCTCGGGATCGGGCTCATGACGATGGCCACCGTCATCAGGCCGACGATCAGTGCGGGGCCGGCCGGTCCCAGTCCGGTTACCAGCCGTTCGAGGGTCTCGCCGTCCAGCGCTTGCGCGAGCAGCCCCGTCTGCCACAGCACCAGGGCGGCAACGGCAAACACGCCGAACAGGCCCGTGCCCGCCGCAATTCGCCAGCGCGGCTCGCTCACGCCGGGACCCTGCGTTCAGCACCGGCAGCCGGCAAGCTTTGGGCTAGTCGCCGCGGGCGCTGTCATCGTGCTGGCCGGCCGCTGGCTTGGATGCCGGCCACTCGGCAAAGGCGACGATATACAGCACCACCAGATTCGCCAGCGGAATCAGCATCAGCAGGCTGAGCCAGCCCGAAAAGCCGGCCTTGGAAAAGATCTGCCAGAACGGCGGCAGGATGATGGCGACCCACAGCAGCATGAACAGCCAGTGCCCGCCGAACCACATCGTGTCGTGCATCATGCGTTGTTCTCCTTGTTCAACGTGTGTAAAAGGCCCCGGAGTGCCCATTGCTGGACACCCCGGGAACGCTCAAGGACTAATCGTCCTGGTCCATCGACTCCTGGGCCTGCATGTGCGCCTGCATCTGCTCCATCATCTCCTGCATCATCTTCTTGTGCTTGTGCATCATCTGCTGACGCTTCTCCGGGTCCATCTGTTGCATCTTCTGGTGCTTGGCGTCGTCGCCCATCATGCCGTGCATATTGCCCATGGCTTCATGCATCTGTTGCATGTGCTTTTTCATCAGGCGCTGACGTTTTTCCGGGTCCTCGGTCTCGTGGATCTGCTGCATGGTCTGGCGCATTGCCTGCATGTGCTCATGCATGCCGCTTTTCTCTGTCGTGTCCTTGTGCATACCCATGCCCGAGCCGTTGCCGTGCCTGCCCGAGTCATGGGCCTCGCCGGCATGCGCGAGCGGCAGGGCCAGCGCGAAGGTCAGGATCGTGGTGATGGCCAGTGTTTTCATGACTGTGCTCCTTTGGCGTCATGGTGGAAAACGGGCATCGCCCCTTTCGGGCGCACCCTGGATTGCATCATTGCGTATGGCTGTCGATGGGCACCGGACGGCGGGCAAGCCGCGGCGGCGCCGACATCAGACGTGGGGCAGGGACGGGGGTCGGATGCGATCCGTGCGGTGGGCGGGTAAGGTCTCGGGCGCGTGCGCGGCCCGGCAGCCGGCCTGTGTGGCAGTACGGGTTGCGGCGTGGCTGCCAGTCGGAAGCGGGATGGCGGCACAAGAGACGGCGCATTCGATATCGCAGCCGCAGTCCGCTGCGACCTGCGCGTAACCGTTCTGCTGCGCTATCGCAGGCGTCGTGTTGGCGCCGGGTGTCATCGCCGGGCAATGGAGCCCCGTGAATGCCGCGACTGTGCTCGGTACCGTCAGCGTAATCGCCAGGATCACGATCAATATGGCGTGTGGCATGCGCATTTCATATCGTCCCGGCCATGATCATGCCATGGATACAGCGCGCCTGGATTGATCTGGATCAACCTGCGAAACGAGTCTGACAGTACTGGCCGCTCGTGCCATGCAGCACTCATGACGACCACGTTTTTTGCATCATGCGCTGGGTCAGTGATCGAATAGTGATCTCCAGCGATTCCTGTCGTGCGGTTACCGGCTCACATCCGGGCGGCATGCCATTGGACCGCTCCGGGTGCCGTTATCGCCCGTACTGCCGGGTGCATCCACTTTCCGTCGAGGTTGCCATGCGTTCGATCGCGGATCGGATTCGCCACGCCGTATGTTTCGAGGTCATCGGCGTGCTCATGGTGGGGCCGCTGGCGAGCTGGGCGTTCGACGCCGAGTTGATGCGGGTGGGTTCGCTGGCGATCGCCCTGTCGCTGGTGGCCACGGCCTGGAACTATGTCTACAACCTCTGGTTCGACCACGCCATGTGGCGAATGCTGGGCCGGGTGCGCAAGACCCTGTCCGAGCGTGTGCTGCATGCTTTCATCTTCGAGTTCGGCATGCTGCTGCTCACGCTGCCGCCGGTGATGTGGTGGCTGGACCGCGGCGTGATCCAGGCGCTGAACATGAGCCTGTCGCTGATGGTGTTCTATCTGGTCTACACCTACGTCTACAACCTGGCCTACGACTGGCTGTTCCCGATTCGGGAGCCGGCCTGACGGCAACCATCCCGCTACAAGCCGACCCGCTCGACGGCCGCGACCGCATCGGCGTCCAGCGATAGTTCGCACGCGGCCAGATCATCGGCCATGTGCTGCTCGCTGGTGGTCCCGGTCAGCGGCACCATGCCGACCGCACGGGCAAACGCGAACACGATCTGGGCCGGCGTGGCCTCGAGCTGGTTCGCCAGCTTCTGCACGGTGGCGTCCTCGGCGACGCCCGGATTCGCGGTCAGCAGCGAAAAGCCCTGATAGGCAATGCCGTGTTCGGCGCACAGCGCCCGCACATCGCGGTTCCAGCCGTCGCGGGCGAAACAGCGGTTCTGCACCGCTACCGGCGGTATCCGGGCGTGCGTAAGCAGTTCCTCCAGATGTGGCACGGCCGCGTTACTGATGCCGATCCGGCGGACCTGACCGCGTTCATACGCGGCTTCCAGCGCTTCCCAGATCGCCCAGTCGGCGTCCGCCAGGCCGCGGGCGCCCTGCGGCGCGTGCAGCAGATAACTGTCCAGATACTCGGTGCCCAGATTGGTCAGCGACTGGTCCAGCGACTGTTCAACCTGTTCGGCCGACGGGGCGCCGGTATCGTAGGGAATCTCGCACCCCTGGGCCATGACGGGGCTGAACTTGGTCTGTAGAAACAGATCGTCGCGCTGGAGTTTCAGTTCGTCGAATGCGGATGCGATGCCGGCCCCCACGCCCGGCTCGTAGTAATGCTTCGGCTGCCCGGCGGTATCGACGGCGCGATAACCGCAGGCCAGGGCAAGGCGGACCAGTTCGGCGGTGCGCTCGCCTTTCCAGGCGGTGCCGTAGACAATCTCGGGCCAATCGGCAGGCGTTGGTTGGGTAACGGTCATGGCGCGGACCTCCGGTGTTTGTGCATCAATGGTCACCCGCTGCTGATCAGCGGCAGCAACCCGATCGCGTACGGCCCACCACTGTGACAGATGACCGTGCCCTCAGGTCTGCAGCGGCTGCCGGCTAGAGGTGCCGCAGATACAGGATGATCTGCCAGATCCCGGTCTCGTCGAGCGTGTTCTTGAAGGGCGGCATGGCGCTGCCTACCGGGGCGCCGCCCTCGGCGATGGTCCAGTACAGATAGTCATCATCGGCCATGTGGGTGTCGCTGAACGTGGCGATATCCGTGGGGCGCGGGTCCAGGTTCTTGCCGGCCGGCCCATTGCCGCGGCCGTTCGGGCCGTGGCAGGCGGCGCAGTAGCGTTGGTATTTCTGCCGGCCAGCATTGATGTTGGTTTCGGTGGCCTGCAGGGGATTGGTTCTCGAGGCGTACTGCGCGTCGATGCCGTGGCGCATGACATAGTGATGGCGCGCCATGGACATGCCGCCCATACGGTCGCCGCCCATCATGCCACCCATCATGCCACCCCCGTGCATCCCGCACATCCGTGCCAGGGCGATACCGGCAAGCGCCACGATGCCGATTGCCGCGATAATCGGAACAGATCGTTTCATCATAATTGCCCTCGGTAGCCGAGTGCCTTCTCGCCCTTGGGGAGACAGTCAGGATCAGTGGGTCGCGCGTGTTCCGGCCCCTCACCGGCGCTGCGCGCCGCATCCTGCTGCGCCCGTCCTTTCCCCGCAAGCGCGGAGAGGGAAATCATTGCTGTGCCGGATAGCGGTTGAATGCCCGGGTGCCACTGTCCCGCATCAGCCAGACGGTATAGGGCTGGCGCCGGTCGCCGACTTCCATGCCGGGTGAGCCCAGCGGCATACCCGGCACCGCCAGTCCGCGGGCCTCCGGCTGTTCGGCCAGCAGCCGCCGGATGTCGTCGGCCGGCACATGGCCTTCGATGACGTAGTCGCCGATCACGGCCGTGTGGCAGGAGCGCATATCGCCGGGCACGCCCAGGCGGTTCTTGACCGGCGCCATTGGCGCCTGCTCGCGCACATCGACTTCGAAGCCGTTGGTCCGCAGATGCTCGGCCCACTTGGTACAGCAGCCGCAGTTCGGGTTCTTGTACATCACCGCGGTGGGGAGACTGTCGCCAGCCGACTCGTCCTGACTGGCGGGCTGGCCGCAGCCGGTGACCAGCAGTAGCCCGGTCAGGGCCAGCCCGCACAGGGCAATAATCCCTTTAGTGGCTGTGGCTTTCGCTTTCATCGTCATGGTTACCCTGTTGACCATCAGTGTCGGCAGCGGATGACGCGCCATCGGCGTGCGCGCGGTCGGCACCATGGTGGCCGTCCGTGCCGCTGTCGCCGGCCTGGACGTCCTCGTTTTCTTCATGGGCTGTGTCACCGCCGCCATGGCCATGACCCCCGCTGTCGCCCCCGCCGCCGTGGTGACCGCCCTGGCCAGCGGCCGCGGTCTTGAGCGTTTCGTACTGCTGCCCGCTCATGCCCGGGAATTGCTCGACCAGGGCCACGATGTTCCAGAGTGCGTCGTCATCGTGGGTCGGGCCCCAGGCCGGCATGCCGGTGGCCTTGATGCCGTGCTTGACCACCCAGAACAGCTGCGCCGGATTCATTTCCTCGGCGGCATGATCGAGTTCCGGCGGCTGCGGATAAAGTCCCTTGGCCACCGGCGATTTTTCGCCGCCGGGCGGCGTATGGCAGCCGGCGCACATTTCTTTGTAATTGTTGACGCCGGACAGCAATCGATCCCGCTCCCCGAGGTTGTCGGGTACCTCGATGTCCTCGGCGCGCAGTGCCACCGAACGGCTGACGGTGGTGTTGAGCAGCCAACGTGTGATCGGCCAGTGCTCGTCGGTGGCCGCCACGTTGTAGACGCCCGACCAGGCGAAGCCGACCGCGGCCAGCGGCACCAGGATCACCAGTACGACCAGCGTCGTGACAACGGCTTTGAACGTTTTCATGGCTTATCTCCTCGCATCGCTTTTAGTACCAGGCCCGCAGACCGATCACGAACGCCGTGGACGAGGTGTCTTCGCCCGCGGCCTCGGCGAAATCCTTGGTATCACCGTATTTCTGCTCCCAGCGTACACCGATATACGGGGCGAATTCCCGCTTGATCTCGTAGCGCAGCCGCAGGCCGGCCTCGCTGCTGTTGAGCCCGCTGGCCAGACCGTACTCGGGGACGTCGTCGGCGCTGGCATTGATCTCCAGGCGCGGCTGCAGGATCAGCTTCTGCGTGAGCAGCAGCTCGTATTCGAACTCGCCGCGGAAGCTGACATCGCCGTCCTCGCTGACGAACATGGCCGTGTCGGTCTCGAACCAGTACGGCGCCAGCCCCTGGATGCCGAGCACCGCGAAGCCGCGGTCCGGATTGGGGTTGGTGTCGTAGCGAACGCCGGCCTGCACGCCCCAGAACGGGCTGATGACGCGGTTGTACAGGGCCTGGAACTCGGTGTTCTCGGGGCCGCCGCCGTGGGTGGGACCCTCGCCCTCGGTCTTCCACCAGAACTTGTGGATGTCGCCGCCGACCCAACCCTGGGCGTCCCAGAGATAGGTGTTTCCCTCGTCGGCGTCGCCGTATTCCAGCCGGTCGATCAGGCTGAAGGCGTAGGGCTGCGAATCCTTGATGAAGTTTTCCCAGCCAGCCGGCGCACCGCTATAGGGTGTGGTCGGTCCGGCTGGTGCGACGACGTCCGGGTCGATAACCTTGCCGGGCAATTCGCTGTCGTCGCCGTTCGCCCGCTCCTCGGCGGATGCCGCCGTCAGGCCGGTGGCCGCGCTCCATAGCAGCAGCGCCGCGACGAGATGATTGAAGCCTGCCTTAAGCATCATGCTCTCCTTTGTCGTTGCCAGGGATCACGCGGACCACACGGAACATGCCCGCCTCCATGTGGTAGAGGAAATGGCAGTGGAAGGCCCAGCGGCCCGGTTCGTTCGCCGTGACCAGCAGCGAGACCCGCGAGCCCGGCAGCACGCTGATGGTGTGCTTGAAGGGCAGGCGGTCGCCCTGGTCGTTCTCCAGCTCCATGAACATGCCGTGCAGATGGATGGGGTGCTCCATCATGGTGTCGTTGACCATGATCAGACGTACCCGTTCGCCGTAGGGAAAGTCGATCGGACTGTCCGCGTCGGTATATTTCACGCCATCGAAAGACCACATGTAGCGGTCCATGTTGCCGGTCAGGTGCAACTCGACCGTGTAGGACGGTTCGCGTCGGTCCGCCATCGGCTTGGTGTTGCGCAACTGGCTGTAGGTCAACACGCGGTGGGGGGCGTCCTGCAGTCCGGTGCCGCGCTCGGCCAGGCGGTCACGCTGCACCTCGGCCACGGTGATGTTGCCGGGACCGTGCCAATCCGGACCGTGGCGGGCGACGATCGGACCGGCTGGTTCCATCATGGCGATGCTGTCGTCCGCGCCCATGCCCGATCGCGGGTGGTCGCCGTGTTTCATGCCGCCCATGTCGTGGCCCGAGTGGCCCATACCGTCCATGGCATGGCCCTCTTTCGACATGGCCGCCGTGCCCTTCTTGCCATGACCGGACTGGTGCATGCCGCCCATGTCCATGCCCATGTCGACCATGGTGCGGTTGGGTTGCTCGCGCAGGGGCGGCACTGCCGCCGCCATGCCAAGTCGTGGCGCCAGGGTGCCGCGGGCGTAGCCGCTGCGATCCATGGACTCGGCCATCAGCGTGTAGGCGGTGTCCGCCTTGGGCTGGACGATGACGTCGTAGGTCTCGGCCACGCCGATCTGGAACTCATCGGTCTCCACCGGCTCCACATTCTGGCCGTCGGCCTGCACCACGGTCATCGGCAGTCCCGGTATGCGGACGTTGAAATAGCTCATGGCCGACCCGTTGATCACCCGCAGGCGTACTCGCTCGCCCGGCTTGAACAGCCCGGTCCAGTTGGCCTCCGGATGCATGCCGTTCATCAGATAGGTATAGGTGTAGCCGGTGACGTCGGCGATGTCGCGCGGGCTCATGCGCATGTTGCCCCAGGCCAGGCGTTCGCGCAGAGTCGCGCCCCAGCCGGCCTTGGACACATCTTCCACAAGGTCCGCAACCGTGCGCTCGCTGAAGTTGTAGTAGTCGCTCATCTTCTTGAGCTTGGCCATCAGCCGGTGCGGGTCCTCGAAGGTCCAGTCGTTGAGCATGACCACGTACTCGCGATCGGCGGAGATGTGGTCCTCGGGGTTTTCGGGGTGGATGACGATCGGTCCGGTCTGGCCGATTTGTTCCTGGAAGCCGGTATGGCTGTGGTACCAATAGGTGCCGTACTGACGCACCGGGAAATGAGCCTCGAAGACGTCGCCCGCGGGAATGCCGGGAAAGGCCACGCCCGGCACGCCGTCCATGGTGAACGGCAGCAGTATCCCGTGCCAGTGGATGGAGGTGGACTCGTCCAGGTGGTTGTGTACGCGCAACAGGGCATTCTTGCCCTCCCATAGCTCCACGAGGGGGCCGGGCAGGGAGTGGTTCATGGTGATCGCGGAAGCCTGGCCGCCGGCGATGTCGATCGTTTCGCGGCGGATATGAATATCCATGGTCACGTCCCGCGCGGCGCCCCCGGGCACGCGCGCGGCAGTCTCGGTGAGATGGTGGCCGTTACGGGCGCGGGCATACGCCGGCAGCAGGGCCTCCAGGCCGGCGAGAACGCCGGTGCCGCCCAGTGCCTGCAACAGGCGCCGGCGGTGCTTGTCATGGTGTCGATGCGTCATCGCTCACTCCGTGATTGGGAACAAATCGATCGCTAACTGCGACTTGATTTCGGATTCAGTGTTGGTGGTCATGACCATCATCGCTGTCCGCATGAGGACTCGATTTCTCGTGGTGCCCGTCAGACGGTCCGGCTGATGTTTCTTCATGCGGATGCGCTTCGGCAGCAGGACTCTTTGGGTCGTGATGCCCCGGCACACTCCGCGTGTCGTCCACGGCGTCGTTGCTGTGGCGATGCCCGTGGCCGTCATCGGCGGGCGCCGTACGCTTTGCCTCGGCCACGAGGGTTTCGTAGGTTTGCGGTGATGCACCCGCGATGTGGTCCAGAAAGGCCACCAGCGCCCACAGTTCCTTGTCCTCGTGGGTCGGCCCGAAGGCCGGCATGCCCGTCATGCGCACGCCGTTTTCGATCACCCAGAAAGCTTCACTCGGGCTACGGTGCGGGATCAGTTCCACCAGGTCCGGCGGCGGCGGATACAGGCCCTGGCTGACCGGCGTGGGTGACTGTCCCGGCGGCGTATGGCAGCCGCTGCACATGGCGAGATAACTGCGTGCGCCGCGCAGTATCTGCTCGGAGGCGCCCAGATCCGCCGGCACCTGGATATTCGTCGAGCGGCGCTCGACCGAGCTGGTGTAGGTGCTGTGGAGCAACCACGCCAGGGGCGGCGGGTCCGGATAGGTGGCGGCGACGTTCATGAATCCGCCGAGCGCCCAGGTCAGGGCAACCGCTCCGACTACGGCAAGGGAGAGTAGGCTACCGAGAGCATATTTACGCATGATTCACTCCTGGAAAGTGGTTGAAGCGGCCAATGGCGACGTGTCGACGCCGAGTCGAACTCGGGCAAGAGGGCAGTCGATCCACTTCAATGTTCCGTCTCCTGCTCGGACAGGGTCATGGGGCCGAACAGAAGCTTGAGTGGCGCCTTCTCCGTCATGTGGAGTTCGACGATCACGCGGAACGGAGCGGTCTCCGGGGGGAGGTTGCCGCGGTCAAGTGCGTGCCCTGGCGGCTGAGTGGTATCTATTTCGAACCGTCATCGCTCCAGATCAGGATTTCGCCTGACACGACGTCGTCGACGACCGTCTCATCGGCGGGATCGCGGAGGTAGATGTCGAGCCGCCGGGACTTCGCTACGAGTTCCACTCTGACCTCGCCAGCGGTTTGGATCAGACCGCCGTGCTTTGGCCAAGCGCGGTCGGACCAATCAGGAGTATGGGCATGACTCGATCCCATCGCTAGACTTGTAAGCGCCAGCGCCAGCGCGACTAGCGAAGCAGGTTGCCGGATCGGGGGATTAGACTGGCGGAGACTCCTGTGTTCCGACTCGATAAGCCGTCTATTCCCGGGTCGTCCGGGCAAGCCTGCCGCCCATCGGGCAGGGGATGTAGGGGGCATGGTTGTCTCCCATCGTCAATGATCGTTGGTCATGCGCCACAGCGTACAACCGCCGGCATATCACGAACGGGAGGTAGACGGGGGTTTCTCGAGAGGGGCCTTGTGAGCGAGGGCGAGATTTGCGGAAGGGTGTGCGCCCGACTTTTTGGCGGTCGACGGTTGCATCTCTTCGCTGGCCATCTTGGCGATCGTCGCGGCGCAATGGCCGCAGTTCATGCCTTGCGGGCAATGGCAATCAGCCGCGTCGCCGCCAGCGTCCTCCACGTGCATGGCATGCCCCATGTCCGCATGGGAAACGTTACCGGGCGAGCTGCCGTGGCAGTCGGGCAGCGCGAACGCTTGTCCGGCGACGGCCAATTGGCCGGCCAGCACGAGCATAACGGCAACTATTCGAATCGCCCGGCTCATGGTTGGCAATGGGTCCCATGACGCTTCCATAAGCTATACATTTTAAACCTTGGATTATGGTCCGGGGTCAACAGTCATCCATCTAAGTATTGGGACTTCTCCGGGATCTACCCCGTGGTCATTTGAACCCTCTCGAGCTCAGGTTCTCCCTGATGGGTGTCGGTTGCTCTCGATGGGCAACTGTCAGAGCCACAGCAGCCAGAGCGGCATCCCACGACAATATGCGTGGCTACGGTCCGGTGGTCAGTATTTTCCAATCCAGAGATGAGCCTGAGCAGTAGGGCAGGTAGACAGTCTGTCAGGCGGCTGGTGTTTGGGTTTGTTTGATGGATTTGAATAGCTTGGCCCTCGCTTCGTTGAGCTGTCGGGCCGCCTCATTGTCGCTGACGCGGTAGGCGATTGCATCCAGCTGCTTGAAGTCGATGTCGTCCTTGAGGTAGCTGGCGGCGTTGGGTAATGACTTCAGCTTCTCATACGGTGTGGCCACGGCATCCGCGGGATAGGTCTTGCGCGTTTTGCCTTTGGCATCGGTATAGGCCCTGGCAAACAGACAGGGCCGGTGGTAGTTCAAATACGGTGACAGCGCATTCTGGTTGAAGTCATTGAGCGCCTCGGCGCAGGCCGCCGGGATATGGGCAAAGCTCAGGTATTTGCGCGCCACGGCGGCGTTTTTGGACTCGACCAGCGCGTTGTCGGTGGTCTGTCGTGCCCGGGACTTGGTGAATTCCGTCACGCGCAGTTTGTCCAGCATGTCGGCCACCCGATAATTGATGTACTCACTCCCGTTGTCGGCGTGCAGGCCCTGGATTGTGAAGGGGAACGCGTTGATCAGATCCTCCAGCAAGGGGAGTAGATAGGCCTCGTTGATCCGGGGCACGGAGCCGACGAATTCGTATTGGGTCTCGGCATCCACGATATTGATGTGATAGACGCCCTTGATGCCATCGAGATCGCCCTGGTGCACCGAATCCACGCGCAGGTAGCCGGGCTGGCCGTCCGACCGGGGGCGGCGCCGCTCGGCGATGGGTGTGCGCGTTGGCCGCGTCTTATCGATGCGCCCGCGTCGGCGTTGATAGCCCGCGCTGTGGCGCAGGTTATACAGATGGCCGTTGGAGATGGCAGCCAGCCGCCGATAACGCGGGTCACCGAACAGATGCCACGCCCGCTGGCACAGCCGGCGCGTGGCCGGGCCGGATAACTGGCCGTGCAGCGTATCGAGATCGGCCAGAGTGCGGCTGTCGGCCGCTGTATAGCGCCGCACAAAAGGCCGGGCGGGCCTGTCCCGGCGATCCCGGACGCCGCCGGTCTGACGGTGCTGGCTGATCAGCCGGGTGATCTGGGCCCGAGACAGACCGGTGACCGTCATCAGGTAGGCCCGCAACACGCCCTTGTCAGCGCGGCGACAGCGCAGATAACCGAACCGCCTGAGCGTGTCGGCCACAAACTGATGGGCGTCGGCGCGCGTCGGGATCTCAAAGTCGATGACTTGACTGCCCGCGACGAACGTCCGAATGTCTTCAATGGTCTGGAGTCCCTGGGTATGGAGCTTCACGATCATCCTCCGATGAGCCCAAACTCCAGGCCCCTTTCAGGCTCATCTGTCCCTGGAAACTGGCAGCCCGCTCAGGCTCATGTGTCATTGGACAAGGCTTGGTCTGTCGCGGAGGTATGTAATACTGTACGCTGCCGGCTGCTTACATAGCGCTACGCTCTCGACGATGGCAATTTGGGCCGGGGTCCTTACAGGCGTCGCAGGGCGTGAATCCCAGTGCTTTCTTCAGATTGTTCATGCCGCCGCAGGAGCCCTTGATGTGGACGCCGCGGACCATGACGCCGATCGACAAGAGCACCATGACAACGGCGAAGACGATGATTGTTGCGATGAATTCAGTCATTATGACGGTTCCGCGCCTCAGATCGGATTGCGTTTCAAGGGTAACGCAGTGATGGTGGCAAGCCTACTGCGGATTGCTCTGTTGCTCTATTGCCCCCTGTTGGCGATGCGGCACGGCATCAGCTTGTATGCCCTTCAACGCTCAAATAGGTCCATCTCGGAATGCCGGCTCGCCGATGTCCACCGCTTGCTGCGATCGGTGAGATTGCCCGCGACGTCGATATTGAAAGCGAACGCGTGACCAGTTACGAAATCAGCGCACGCCTGAAGCCTGCGTCCACTGTCGATACCCTTTTGACATATTTTTGTCTCGATTTCGAGGATCAGATCGCATTCGATGCTACGGCGGGTCGGTTCAGTGAGCTGGGTGAATCGTTGCACCAGGGCATCAAGGCGCAGGCGCAGTGGCGTTTGGCGGCGATCAATGACTTGTCATTGAATGCCTCTTGTACGTATCTCGATACTGAGCAACGCGCCAGTGAATTTGCCGGTAACGAACCGCCTTTTGCCTCCGAGCATTAGATGTCACTCGGCGCACGCTACTGCTTCGGGCCGATGGATCTGAGTTCAAGCGGACCCTGCGTCAACTCCGCCTTTACGGACGCCGCCAACACCCGTGACTCGTGATGGGGGGCGAGCAGCATGGTGGGAGTAATCCCCGCTTACTGGTTAGTCGATGCGCAAGCAATTTGGACGCTTCGCCACCAGACGAGCCCGATCAAACTCGGCCTGAAGGTAAACAACCTGTTGCATGAGGGCTATTACTTCCGCGCCGTGGATTACAGCTTTGGACGCGCCTGCCGGCACCCGGGCGAGCAGTCATCACGAGTCTGGAAATGAGCTCCAGTGGATAGTCGAGATGGGCAGTACGAAGCGACGATATGATCGCGTCGAGATGTCAACGGATCCGACGCGATTCAGAGATCGGGTGCAGCCGGGGATAAGCAACCTGCAAATTCGCAGTGCTGCACGCGCCCAGCGCTGGCCCCATGTCAGCGAG
Source organism: Salinisphaera sp. PC39 (assembly GCF_040361335.1). Lineage (NCBI taxonomy): Bacteria > Pseudomonadati > Pseudomonadota > Gammaproteobacteria > Salinisphaerales > Salinisphaeraceae > Salinisphaera > Salinisphaera sp. PC39. Next base: position 69,902 of record NZ_APNM01000018.1, read on the forward strand.
TTGCGACTGTCCGCACCGAGCGATTTTGACAGCGACGACCTCGGGTGCAGGGGTGTTTTATCCGGGCGGCGCAATCGGGGCAAGTCGGAATTGACGCTCGGCGGGATAATCCCCCAACGGCCGCTGCTTTGTGGCCGTGAGCGCCTAATACCGGCGAGATTCTTCAGGTGTATGACTGGCGGCGAGCCGGCTTCGGACTGTGGGTCGCCGATTACGAGTATCCACTGCATATCGGCACCAGCCTTCAGCCGGTCCTGATCACCGGACTGGTTCCTGCTGTGTCGTTCTTTACCGGGAGCCGGCTGTGGTGGCGCAGGCGAAAACTGCGACAATTGCAGAGTAAGCGATTAAAATCGGATGGCCAAACCCGAATGCGGTTTGTTGCCGTGCAGGGGGAGAGGTACCCGGACCGCGGGCTTAGCGATCTATAATCCTATTGATCCGAGAAGACACCGAGCTTCTTCGACAGCTTGAGGTTCTCGCGGTAATCGATGGGGATGACGACCAGCGATGGGCCGGGATGATTCAGGGCGTCGTCGAGCGCGCCGCGCAGATCGCGCGCATTGGCCACGTACCGGCCCTGCCAGCCGAAAGCCGCCGCCAGGTGCAGCCAGTCGGGGTTGCTGAACGCCAGATCGGTGTGGCTGCCGAAATGCTCGTCCTGCTTCCAGGCGATCAGGCCATAGCCGCCATCCTCCCACACGAGCATGGTGATGTCGGCGTCGAGCCGGCGCGCGGTCTCCATTTCCTGGACGTTCATCAAAAAATCCCCGTCGCCGGCGATACCAAGGATGCGGCGCTCGCCCGCGACCAGGCTGGCGCCGATGGCGCCGGGCAGGGGCATGCCCATCGAGCAGAAGCCATTGGGGATCAGGCAGGTGTTGGGCTCGCGGCAATGGTAATGGCGCCCGACCCACATCTTGTGCGCGCCGACGCCGCACAGCAGGATGTCGTGCGGCCCGAGCGCCCGGCGTACGTCCCAGACGGCCTTCTGCGGGCGGATGACGCCTTCGGTGTCGTCGCCGGCATGTTCTTCGATGTCCGCGCGCATGCGGGCGCGCGCGTCGCGCTGCACGGAGAAGTCGTAGTCGGGTACGCCATCGCGCGCGAAACGCCGCTCGAACTGCCACAAGGCGTGGGCGATGTCGCCGACCAGCTCGATCTCCGGGTGATATTCGAAATCGATCTCGGCGGGGTCGAAATCGATATGGACGATGGTTTCGGTCGCATCGGGGTTCCACCGCAGCGGCGGATACTCAACCAGATCATAGCCGACGGTAATCACGACATCGGCGTCGCGCACGGCATCGGCGACATAATCCCATTGGCCCAGGCCGATGGTGTAGAGCGCGTACTCCGCCTCGTAGTCGACCGCGCCCTTGCCCATGAAGGTCGTTGTTACCGGGATGCCGGTGCGCTTGGCCAGCGCGCGCAACTGGTTCGAGGCCCGCTTTCGAATCGCGCCGTTGCCCGCGATGATGATCGGCGCGCGCGCCCGGCGGATTATATCGTAGGCCTGATCGCTGATTTTGTCGTCCGGACCGGGGCGGCGGAAACGCCGCGGCTCCATGGGTTGGACGGACGTTTCCATCCGTGCGACGTTCTCGGCCAGCTCGATATGCACGGCACCGGGTTTCTCGCCGCGCGCGGTGCGCACGGCTTTGCGCACGATTTCGGGGATGCTGTCGGGATGGTGGACCGACTGCGCCCATTTGGTGACCGGCTCGTACATGCCCACCACATCCATGATCTGGTGGCTTTCCTTGTGCTGGCGCGTGGTCGCGCCCTGGCCGGTGATGACCATCAGCGGTGCGTGATCCATGTTGGCGTCGGCTACGCCCGTGATCAGGTTGGTCGCGCCCGGCCCGAGCGTGCCGAGGCAGACCGCCGGATTGCCCGTGAGCTTGCCGTACGCCTCGGCCATGAACGCGGCGCCCTGCTCATGTCGGGTGAGGATGAAGCGGATGCGCTCGGAGTGTTGCAGCGACTGGACGAAGTCGGCGTTCTCCTCGCCGGTCACGCCGAAGATGTATTCGATGCCTTCGTTTTCCAGGCACTGAACAAACAGGTCGGATGCCTTCATTGATAGTCTCACCAAAATTGAATCGGACCGCGATCGGCGAAATGCCCGTTTCCGGAACGCTCGATCTACGATAGCAGCCGTGTGTCATGCCGACACCTTGAGCGTCAACGAGGATCCGACATCAACTTACGAAACGGGAAAAATCGTTCGTCAAGCTTCGCGCAGTACGGCAAGCCGCTGGAACTTACGATGATCGAGTCATCTTTCTTTACTCTGGTCGATGGTACTGTCGGCGGTTATGCTTGGACTATTCGCCAACACTGGCCACCGCATCAAAGAACATCGATGGCCGTTGCCACAGTGAGTTGACAAAGATGGCCGTCACGCTGGCTGCCATTGCGGCCATCGCCCAGACCGGATAGATCAAGCCGGTGGCGGCCAGTGGGATGCCGATGCCGTTGAACAAAAAAGCCAGACCGACGTTCTGGAGCATCTTGCGATAGCCCCAGCGGCTGATGTCCCAGGCCGTGATCACGGCGCCGAGCTGGCTGTTCAGGATGATGATGTCGGCGGCATCGATGGCGATATCGGTGCCGGACCCCATGGCGATGCCGACATCGGCCTGCATCAGCGCCGGGGCGTCGTTGATACCGTCACCGACCATGGCGATGCGGGCGTCGCGCTGCATGGCGCGTAGCTGCTCTGCCTTTTGCTCCGGCAACACGCCGGCGTGGACGTCGTCGATACCGGCGCGCTCGGCGATATGGCGGGCGGTGGCCTCGTTGTCACCGGTGAGCATGGCGGTGCGCAGGTCCAGGTCGTGCAGCCGGGCCACGGTGTCGAGCGCATCCGAGCGCAGGGCGTCGCCGAGTGCGATCGCGCCGAGCAGCTGGTCACCGCGGGCGGTGACGATTACCGTCTGGCCCTGCGCTTGCCAATCGTCGATGCGTGCGTGTAATGCGTCCAGCGCAATTCCGGCCTCGGCGAGAAAGGCCGGGTTACCGACGCGCACGGTCTCGCTATCGTTCTGGTCATCCGCCTGGCTATCGACGCGCGCGGTGACGCCGCGACCGGCGGCGGCCTGGAAATCGGCCACGTCGGGAAAATCAACACTGCGTTCGAGCGCGGCCTCGACCACCGCCCGGCCGAGCGGATGTTCCGAGGCGGATTCGACGGCGGCCGTGAGTGCCAGCAGCGCGTCCTCGTCGCCGCCGACGGCTTCGATGTCGCGTACGGCCGGGCGGCCTTCGGTCAAGGTGCCGGTCTTGTCGAATACGACCGTGTCGATACGGCGCAGCCCCTGGAAGGCTTCGCCGGTGCGCATCAGCACGCCCTTGTCGGCGGCCTCGCCGGCGCCGCGCACGATCGACAACGGCGCGGAGATGCCCACCGCGCAGGGATAGCCCATCACCAGCACCGTCAACGCCGCGAACACTGCGCGCTGTACGTCGGGGCCGGCGCCGAAGACCAGGGGGCCGACCAGCCAAGCCAGCAGGGCCAGCGCCGAGATGGTCAGTACGGTCGGCGTATAGACCTGCAGTACCCGATCGACAATGTGCAGCAGGCCGGGCTTCAAAGCGCGGGCGTCTTCGACGCTGGAGATGACCTGGTGCAGAAAACTCTCATTCCCGACCGCCGTCACCCGGATGCGCAAGGCGCCGTTGCCGTTGATCGCGCCGCCGACCACGCCGTCGCCGGCGGTTTTCTCGATCGGCAACGGCTCCCCCCGGGCCC
>NZ_APNM01000019.1:0-64757 GCF_040361335.1 Salinisphaera sp. PC39
AGGAAGGCGACAAGGTTGCCGAGGGCGATGTGATCTGCGTCCTGGAGGAGGCGAGCGAAAGCGGCGAGGAACCGGCGGAAAGCGGGGGCGAAGCGTCGTCGGAGAGCGAGTCCGCGGAGACGCCCGAGGAATCCGAACCGAAACAGGCGCCGACTTCCGAGCGACGTGAGACACGAAATACGAAACAGGAATCAGCACCGCCACCAAAAGACGGTGACGCCTACGACTGCGATCTCCTGGTTCTGGGGTCCGGTCCCGGCGGCTACACCGCCGCCTTCCGCGCCGCCGACCTGGGTCTGGACGTGGTGCTGGTGGAACGCTATCCGAGTCTGGGCGGGGTCTGCCTGAACGTGGGCTGCATTCCCTCCAAGGCATTGCTGCACGCGGCCAAGGTGATCGACGATGCCGCCGTCATGGGTCGGCACGGGGTCAAGTTCGGCGAGCCCGAGATCGACCTGCCCGCCCTGCTGAAATGGAAGACTTCCGTGGTCGAGCGGCTGACCGGCGGGCTCACCGGCCTGGCCAAGAAGCGCAAGGTGCGCGTGGTGCGCGGCAGCGGCCGTTTCACCGGCCCGCACGCGGTGACCGTCGAGGGCGACGGCGATCCGGAGACGATCTCCTTCGCCCGCGCGATCGTGGCGGTGGGTTCGTATGCCGCGATGCTGCCGGGCCTGCCGGACGACCCGCGCATCGTCGATTCCACCGGGGCGCTGTCCCCGGACGAGATCCCCGAGAGCCTGCTGGTGATCGGCGGCGGCATCATCGGACTGGAGATGGCCAACGTCTACGCCGGCCTGGGCAGCAAGGTGGACGTGGTGGAGATGACGCCGGGCCTGTTGCCGGGCGCCGACCGCGACCTGGTCAAGCCGTTGGAGAAGCGGATGCGCGAGCGCTGCCGCCACATCTGGCTGGAAACCAGGGTCACGGGCGTCAAGGCCAACCCCAAGTCGCTGACGGTGTCCCTCGAGGGCAAGGACGTACCCGACAGCCAGCGCTACCAGCGGGTGCTGGTGGCGGTGGGCCGCAAGTCCAACGGCCCGCATATCGGCGCGGACGCCGCCGGGATCGAGGTCGGCGACGCCGGTTTCATCGCCGTCGACCAGCAATGCCGGACCAACGTCGATCATATCTTCGCCATCGGCGACGTCACCGGCGAGCCCCAGCTCGCGCATCGCGCCAGCCACATGGGCAAGGTGGCGGCCGAGGCCGCCGCCGGTCAGCGGGCCGCGTTCGACGCGCGCTGCATCCCCTCGGTGGTCTATACCGATCCCGAGGTGGCCTGGACCGGCGTGACCGAGACCGCCGCCAAGGCCGACGGCATTGCCTACGAGAAGGGCAGCTTTCCGTGGGCCGCCAGCGGCCGGGCCCTGGGCATGGGCGTCGACGAGGGCCTGACCAAGATCCTGTTCGATGCCGAAACCGGACGCGCGATCGGCGCCGGCGCGGTCGGGCCCGGCGCCGGCGAGTTGATCGCCGAGCTGGGCCTGGCGATCGAGATGGGCGCGGACGCCGAGGACATCGCCCTCACCGTGCACCCCCACCCCACGCTGTCGGAGACCGTCGGCATGGCCGCCGAAGCCGCCGCCGGCACGCTCACCGATCTGTATCTGCCGCCGCGGCGTCGATGAGCGGGGCGAGTTCCCCCGCCGCCCGGCGCAGCCAGTAACGCGGGCGCCGCAGGGCCCGATCCGCGCCGCCGGCGAGATCCGTGGCCGCGACACAGCCGGCGAAGCGTGCCGCCAGCCGGTCGCGCACGGCCGGATCGATATCGCCGGAGGCCAGGAAGGCCGGGATGCCGGCATCCGCGGCCGCCGCGGCCACCGCGTCCGGCAGCTTGCCGGACAGGGTTTGCGCATCCGAGCGGCCTTCGCCGGTGACCACCGCGTCCGCCGAGCGCAGGCGCGCGTCGAGACCGGTCAGCCGGATCAGGTGGGGCGCGCCGGGCACCAGAGCGGCGCCCAGCAACGCCAGGGCGAATCCCAGGCCGCCGGCCGCGCCGGCGCCCGGGCGCGTCGTCAGCGCCTCGCCGCCGGCCGCGGCCGCGAAACGCGCCATCGCCGCTTCCACCGCCGCCAATTCGTCGCCGTGCAAACCTTTTTGCGGACCGTACACACGGGCGGCGCCCGTCGGGCCCAGCAGCGGGTTGTCCACGTCGCACAGGGCGGTCAGCCCGGTCGCGGTCAGTCGCGGGTCCAGCCCGCGCCAATCGACCGCGACGGCGCGCCGCAGACCGTCCAGGTCCGGTGTGACGGCTCGGCCGCGGGCGTCGCGAACATCCGCGCCCAGCGCCGTCAGCAGACCCAGGCCGCAATCGTTGCAGGCGCTGCCGCCCAGGCCGACCGCGATCTGGCGCGCGCCCGCGTCCAGGGCGGCGCGTATCAGCGCGCCCAGGGCGCCGCTGCCGCGGGCCGCCAACAGCGGACCGTCGTCGCCGATCAGCGGCAATCCCAGCACGCGCGCCGATTCCAGCACGGCCGAACCGTCGTCCAGGTGCAGCCAGTCACCGTGCATGGGGCGGCCGTGGATGCCGACGACGCGGGCGCGTCGCCGCCGGCCGTGACGTGCCGCGGCGACGCAGGCGAGGGTGCCTTCGCCGCCGTCGGCCAGGGGCAGGCACTGCGGCGACCAGTCGGGGCGGGCGTCGCGGAGGCCGTCGGCGATGGCCCCTGCCGCTCGGGCCGCTGTCAGGGTACCCTTGAAACTGTCGGGGGCGATCAGGATCGTGGGGGGATTCATGGGCATCCGTATGCGGCCCAGTCTGTATAATCGTACCAGGGACCCGTGGCGCCGGGCGTTGGTGGCGATGGTACAACGAAAAGCACGCGCCGCAGCGGGGGAATCCGTTTGACCGAGAATCCCGCGAGGCAAGAACAGCGCATGCTGGTGATCGGCGCCGGCCAGGACGGCGTGCGTGCGGTCATGGATATGCTGGGCTTCCTCAAGTCCCGGCCCAGCTTCGTGTCGTTCGATGATCTGACCGAGGCGATGGCCGGCGGCATCAACGGCTACACCGCCGCCTGTCTCGTCTCGGACGGCAGCGTGGACCTGGGCGACTACGCCGAGGTCATCACCGCGCTCAAGACCCAGCTACCCACCCTGCTGATCCTGGATTATCCCCGCGGCGAGGGCGACGCCGAGCTGCGCCACGGCCAGGCCGAGGGCTTCACCGGGCGCATGCACGCGCCGGTGGCCCTGAACCAACTCCGTTTCGAACTGGAACGCCTGCCGCAACCCGCCAACGAGCCGGACCGCCGGCCCAAGCCGCGCCACGTGCTGGTGGGACAGAGCCTGGCCATGCGGCGCGTGCGCCAGCTCATCGAGCGGGTCGCCGGCACCGACGCCAGCGTCCTGATCCTGGGCGAATCCGGCACCGGCAAGGAACTGGTGGCCCGCGAGATCCACCGCCAGTCGAAACGCGCGAACGCCGCCTTCGTGCCTCTCAACTGCGGCGCGATCCCGCGCGACCTGCTGGAATCCGAGTTGTTCGGCCACGAGAAGGGCGCGTTCACCGGCGCCATCACCGCGCGACCGGGCCGTTTCGAGATGGCCGAGGGCGGCACCCTGTTCCTGGACGAGATCGGCGACATGAGCCTGGACATGCAGGTCAAGGTCCTGCGCGTGCTCCAGGAGCAGACCTTCGAGCGGGTCGGCAGCAACAAGACCCTGACCGCGGACGTGCGCATCCTCGCCGCCACCCACCGCGACCTGGAGCAGGAGATCGCCGCGGGCCGTTTCCGCGAGGACCTGTTCTACCGGCTCAATGTCTTCCCGATCGAAGTGCCGCCGTTGCGTGCCCGGCCCGAGGATATCGAGCCGATCATCGGCGCCCTGCTGTCACGGCTCGAGGCCGACGACGGCATCTCCCTGGACTTCACCGACCAGGCGCTGGATGCCCTGTCGGCCCATCCCTGGCCGGGTAACGTCCGCGAGCTCGGCAACATCGTCGAGCGCCTGCGCATCCTGTACCCGGACCAGCGCATCGACATCGATTACCTGCCGTCCCGCATCGTGGGCGAGGATAAGGTGGTGGTCACGCCCGACGATCGCGAGCGTGGCATCGAACGCTCTCCGGGCGACTACATCAATAACATCCGGCTCACCCATGCCGGTGTGGACCTGCGGGCGCTGGTCGCGCGCCTGGAGATACGCCTGATATCCCAGGCCCTGGAGTTGAACGACGGCGTGGTCGCGCGCGCCGCCAAGACCCTGGGCCTGCGGCGGACGACGCTTGTAGAGAAACTTCGCAAATACGATATCCGCACGGACTGACATCCGGCGACCACGGCCGATACCGGCCGATTCCCCACCCCCGCCTTCCGCAATTCCGTCAAAGGCCCGTCATGTTTCCCGACGCCGCTGTCGGAAAACCGACTATCTTGCGCCGCAGCAAAACGTAACTCTTTGATTTTATTGTAGGCAAAAATCGGCACGCGGCTTGCAACTGTAAGGGCAACGCCGAGGAACGCCGCATGCAGCGGCGCAAGACGAGCCGCGATGACCGACCGACACGACAACCCGCCGACGACCGCGAGCCTGGACGCCGCCGAGGTGTTGCCGCGGGCCGTCAGCCTGATCCGCTACCACGCGGGTCCGGGCCGTCGGGTGCCGCGGTTGTCGGCGGCCGCGCGCACCGCCCTGGCCGGTTACGGCTGGCCCGGCGGCGACGCGGAGCTGGATGCGTGCGTCCAGCGCGCCCTGGTCGTCGCCCGCGACGGCGTGATCGAAGCCGAGGACCTGGGTCTGGAAGGCGACCGCGCCGGCAGCGTCCGCGACCGGGCGCGTGCCGCGGTGCTGCGCAGCCTGCGGGCGAGCGAGGGCTCGCGGCCGGCGGCGGCCGCCCGCCTGGGTATCCGCCCGCGCAGCCTGCGGCTGCTCCTGGCGCAGATGCGGACGGAGGGCGTGAGTCTGCCGTCCGACCGGCCGGGGTCCGCTCCGCCAGCCAGGCGGCCGACGGCCACGTTCACGGGATAGCGGTGGATAGCAGGAAATGATGACGCCAAACGCCATGTACATCGGCAGTCAGTCGGCCCACGCCGGCCTGATGTCCGATCACGTCGATCTGGTCAAGCGTATCGCGTACCGGCTGCACAGCCGCCTGCCCGAGTGCGTCCAGATGGAGGACCTGATCCAGGCCGGCATGCTCGGCCTGCTGGAGGCCCAGGAACGCTATCGTTCGGACGAGGGTGCTTCGTTCTCGACCTTCGCCGGCATCCGCATCCGTGGCGCCATGCTCGACGAGATCCGGCGCGGCGACTGGGCCCCGCGCTCCCTGCACCGGGCCACGCGGGCCATCCAGGAAGCGCAGCAGCGCATCGAGCACCGCGCCGGCCGGGCGGCCAGCGAGGCCGAGCTGGCCGCCGAGATGGGTCTCTCGCTGACCGAGTTCCGCAAGACCGTGAGCGATGTCGCCAGCGCGCACCTGATGAGCCTGGACGACGGCGACCCGGACATGCCGCCGCAGGAAGTGCCGGCGGACGCCACCACCCGGCCCGCTGAGCTGGTCGAGCAGGCCGACCTGCGCGCCGCCATCGCCGCGGCCAGCGCGTGCCTGCCGGAGCGCGAGCGGCACCTGATGCAGTGGTACTACGACGAGGATCTGAACCTGCGCGAGATCGCCGAACGGCTGGGCGTGTCCGAATCCCGGGCCTGCCAGCTCCACGGCCGCGCCCTGTCGCGGGTCCGCGACATGCTGTCCGGTTGGACCTCGCCGAACTGACAACGGTTTTCTCCCTTCCCCCCCTTGGGCCGCGAGAGCGGCCTTTTTTTTGTCCCGCGTGCGCCGGTCCCGGGCGTGCGGGGCCGTTATACTCCGGGGGCCGCGGCGCCGCCGCGGTTTCGACAGACGGCGGCGGGAGCGTATACGCTCACGTCCGACCGACGCGGGGGAACGAGCCATGGGCATGGACATCGACTGGTCGCTGGTCTTCGACCACCTGACCCACCTCATGGTGGCCTACCTGCTGGCCCTGCCGCTGGGCTGGGACCGCGAACGCGCCGCCCGCGGCGCCGGGCTGCGGACCTTTCCGCTGGTCGCCATGGCCTCCTGCGGCTTCGCCCTGATCGGCATCTCGGTCCTGGAGGGTTCCACCGCCCACGCCCGCATCCTGTACGGCCTGATGACCGGCATCGGCTTCATCGGCGGCGGCGCCATCCTGAAATCCGAAGGCAACGTCCGCGGTACCACCACCGCCGCCGCCATCTGGACCACCGGCGCCATCGGCGCGGCCGTGGCCTGGCAGCGCTACGAGATCGCGCTGGTCCTGTCGCTGCTTACCTTTGCCACCCTGCGCCTGGTGGCGCCGATCAAGGCGCTGGCCCACCCGTCCGACAAGGAGTGACGCCCCGCATGCGCTATTTCGCGTACGGTTCCAACATGCTCACCGCCCGCCTCGCGCGGCGGGTACCTTCCGCCCGGCCGCTGGGCGCGGCCCGGCTGCCGGGTCATGTGTTGCGCTTCCACAAGCGCGGCGACGACGGCTCCGGCAAGTGCAACGCCCTTAGCACCGGCGGCGGCGGCGACGTGGTCCACGGCGTGTTGTTCGAAGTGGACGGGGATAGGCTGGACCGGCTGCACGCCGCCGAGGGCCCCGGTTACGCCTTCGACGAGGTCGAGGTGGATGCCGGCGGTGAGACCCTGCCGGCGGTCACCTACCGGGCCCGCAGCGCCTGGCTGGACGATGCCCTGGCCCCGTACACCTGGTACCAGGCGTTCGTGGTCGCAGGCGCCCGCGAGCACGGGCTGCCGCCCGATTACGTGACCGCTATCGAGAACGTGTTCGCCCGCCGCGATCCCAACCTCTGGCGTCATCTGCGCAACCGCTGGATCCGCGGGCGCGGACCGCGCGCCGCCGCGGGGACGCGGTGATGCGGGTCCACTGGTTGCAGCACGTGCCCTTCGAGGGCCTCGGCAGCATCGAGCCCTGGCTGGCCGCCCGCGGCCACGAGGTGGCGATGAGCCGGCTGTACGCCGGCGATGCCCTGCCCGATCCCGACGACTACGACTGGTTGATCGCCATGGGCGGGCCGATGAACGTCGACCAGGAGGCCGAATATCCCTGGCTGGCGGACGAGAAACGCTGTCTGGCGGCGGCCCTGGCCGCCGGCAAGCGGGTGCTGGGCATCTGCCTGGGGGCGCAGCTCATGGCGCGGGCCCTGGGCGCGGCCGTCACGCCGGGCGCGCCCGAGATCGGCTGGTTCGACGTCGAGCTCACCGGCACGGCCGCGCAATCGCCGCTGTTGGGCGGGTTCCCCGCGCGCTTCCCGGCCTTCCACTGGCACGGCGACCGCTTCGACATCCCCGACGGCGCGATCCATGCCGCCGCCAGCGAGCACTGCGGCAACCAGGCCTTCGTCTACGGCGAGCGGGCGGTGGGCCTGCAGTTCCACCTGGAGACCACGCCCGAATCCGCCGCCGCCCTGATCGACCATTGCGCCGACGAGCTGGTGGACCGGCCCTCGGTGCAATCGGCGGAGACGATGCTGGCGTCACCGGAACGTTTCGACGCGCTCAACCGCCTGATGGACGGCCTGCTGGAACGGCTGGCGGCGGCCTAGGACGAGGCCGACGGCGAACGTTCGCGGACGTAGCCGGATTCCGCCGGCCCCAGCTCTGAGAGGAAGCGCTTGAGGGTGGCACCGGCCCGGGCGCGGCCGTCGCCACGGTGGGCCGCGGTGGCGGCGGCGTAGGTGTCCAGGTTGGCGAGGAAGCCGCCGAGCTCGTTCAGGCTCAACCGGCCCAGGTCGCCGCGTACGCCGACCCCCATGTCGACCACGGCGCGCGCGTTCAAGCGCTGCTCGACCACGTCTTCCGGCAGGGCCAGGATCGGCTTGCCGAGGTAGATGGCCTCGCCCATGAGCTGGTTGCCGGCGGTCGCGATCACCGCCTTGGCGCCGGCCAGGTCCGCCACGAAGCCCTCGTTGGACGGCGCCTTGAACCACAGCCGGCCGTCGCGGCCCCGGCGCTCGGTGCCGTAGACCACGATGTTCTCGCCGCAGGCGCGCAGGGCCGTGTCCAGGGCGTCGGTGTATTGGTGCCCGCCCTTGTTGAAGTACGCCAGGACATAGTCGCCCCGCGCCGGCGTCGCCGCGAGCACGCTCTCGCGCAGGATCGGCCCCACCACCTCGGTGCCGGCGGCGCGCGGCGGCGCGTGATAGAAACTGGAGACCAGCACCCGGTCCGGCGTGCCCATGAAGGCGCGGTAGCCGAGGGCGTCGCGGCGGCCGCGCCACCAGTCCTCGGGGGCGAAGCGGCAATGGCAGAAGGCCATGATGCCGACATGGTCGAAGCTGATCCGGGGGATGCCGCGGGCGCGGGCGTAGCGATGGGTCCAGGTCTCGGAGTCCGAGATCACCACGTCCGGCGCGAAGGCGTCGATGCGTTCCCAGACACGGCGAGTGCGGGGGCCGGTGGTCAGCAGATCGGCCGTGAGGCCGGCGTTGCGCCGGAACGTGAGACCCGCCGACAGCTTGCCGCCGGCGCCGTACTGGTAACAGATGACCGGTATTTCCTCGCAGTCGAAACGGTCCGACAGCGCCTTGTGGGCATCGATGCCGGCGAACACCCGGACCTCGTGCTCGCGTAACAGCTCGGGCAGTACCGCGGCCGTGCGCATGGCATGGCCGCGCCCGTATCCCATCACCCCGTAAGCGATCCGCATGCGGCATTCCCGTTCTGGGTCTGCCGGCAGCGTATGGCGGAATTGTTACCGTCGCGTGACTTGCGTCTCCATCTCCACCAGCAGGTCGCTGCGGCAGAGATCGGCCTTCAGGTAGGCCACCGGCACCCCCGCCGGCACACCGGCCGCGACCTCGGCCATGATGCGGGGCGCGTCCTCCGCGTGCCGCACGTAGACCTTCAGGCAATCCAGGTCGCCGCGGTCCACCGGGCCCACGATCGGTGCCGCGGCCGCGAGCACCGCGTCGATGTTGGCGAGGGATTCCCGTGCCTGTGCCGCGGGATCGCCGACATGCCGGGTGGCATGGCCGACGATACTGGCCGTGCCGGAGACCAGGAGTTGTGGCCGGCCGCCGTCGCCGCCGACCGCGGCGGCGCGGGCGAAGGTCGGCTGGCGCGGGCCGTACTGGCGCGGATAGTCGTAGGCACTGACCTGGCGCGGGTTCTCGATCGGCCGCGGCGGCTCGCGGCCGATCAGGGCATGCAGTTCGAGCACGTTCTCGGCAGCACCCACCAGGGTCGCCGCCGGCAGTCGCTCCAGCGCGTCCGGATGGTCCTCCAGGGCCCGGGCCCGGCCGACGCAGAAGCGCTTGTAGTTCTCGTCGTCGCCCTCGCCCACGTTGATCCGGCCCAGGTAGTGCCAGACACGCAGCAGGTGCGGACAGTCCAGGTCGTGCCGGGCCGCGAGCAGGCGGCGGTAGACATCCTCGCCGATGACGGCGTCGTCCGGGCCGCGCTCGACACGGATGCGCAGGTGGCAGAGTCCGTCGGCCGCGGCGTATCGCAGCCCGCGAACCTCGCCGGTCTCGGGCGGTCCCGCCGCCAGCCAGCTCTCGGCACGCAACGTGCCGCCCAGGAACGGCAGCGGCAGATGCAGGCCGCTGTCCGTATCACGCGCGAAGTCGACGACCGCCAGGGCGGACCGGGCGGTTTCGGGCCGCCAGGCCAGTGGCCCGGCGCAGACGGATTGCATGCCGGTGGCGGACAAAGGGCGACAACCTTGACGGACGTTGCGGGGAACGGGCCCGAGGGCGGACCGGGATTTTAGCCCAGGAGCGTGCGCGACAGGAACCGCGGCCCCTGGCGCAAGTGCCGCAATCCGGCTACAGTCCGGCGTTGTCGCATAACAAACAAGTAACGCGCCCCGCAGGGCGCAGGTGCACATTCGATCGGGAGGGAGCGCCATGCGTTTCGGCAAGCATGTGGCATTGGCCGGTGCCGTCCTGGCGCTGGGTTTCGGCAGCGGCGTCGCCTCGGCGCAGCCGCCCGGCATGATGGGGGGCGAGTCCGACGCCGCCGAGGGCAGCCGCGGGCTGTACCTGGGCCTGGGCCTGGAGCAGTTCCGGATCAAGGGCGAGGGCACCGTCAACGGCGCCGACTACAATGTCACCACGCGCCCCGTGGGTCTGACCGGGCGTGCCGGCTACAACTTCCTGGAATGGCTCTCCCTGGAGGCGCACGCCTCGGTGGGCGTCCACGACGACCCCAACTCCGGCTCCTTCAACGGCGGCACCGACGTGCGCAGCGGCGAGACCGAGCTCAAGCACCATGTCGGCGTGGCCGCGGTGCCGGAATACCGCTTCGTGTTCGGCGGCACCACCGTGATCACGGTGTTCGGCCTGGCCGGCTACAACGATTTCGAGTTCGAGGGTGAATTCCGCAACGATCGCGGCATCGGGCCGGCGCAGACGGCCTCCTACACCCTCGAGGACGACGGCGAGTACTGGGGCGCCGGCCTGCGCCTGGACGGCCAGGCGGCCGGGCTGCGTCTGCAGTACACGCGCTACTTCGACGAGAGCGACGTCGAGATAGAAGGCTATTCGATCGGCGTCAACGTCTATTTCTGACAACGCGAGGGGCGGACCACCCATGGCAGCGAAACTGGGCAAACTACTAGCCGTTCTCATCGGTCTCCTGGTGGCGGCCGGCGTCTATCTCTACTTCCTGGCGCCGCAGACCGCGTACGACCTGGGCGTGGCCGCCGAGCGCAGCCTCGCCGGCGTCGAGGCCAAGCGGACCACCGTGAACGGTCTGGACATCGCCTACCTGGAAGGCGGCGAGGGCGAGACGCTGGTGCTGTTGCACGGCTTCGGCGCCAACAAGGACAACTGGACCCGGATGGCCGCCGAACTGGTCGACGACTACCGGGTGATCGCCCCCGACCTGCCCGGCTTCGGCGAGAGCGATCGGCCGGAAGAGGCCGAATACGGCTTCGCGGCACAGGCCGAACGGGTCCATGCCATCGTCGAGGCCCTCGGGATCGAGCGCTTCCATCTGGCGGGCAACTCGATGGGCGGCGCCGTGGCCGGCGCCTATGCCGCGGCCCATCCCGAGCGGCTGCGCAGCCTGTGGCTGCTGGCGCCCGCGGGCGTGGCCGACGCCGAGCCCAGCGACCTCGCGCGCCGGATCGAGGCCGGCGGCGGCAACCCGCTGGTGCCGCAGACCGCCGACCAGTACTACACCCTGCTGGACTGGGTGTTCGCCGACAAACCCTACATCCCGGCGCCGATGCAATACGTGATGGCGCAGCGGGCCGTGGCGCGGCACGATCATTACCAGCGGATCTTCGACCAGATCAACGCCGAGCGAAGCGGGGATTTCGCCCTGGAGAAGATCGTCGCGGAGACCGACGTGCCCGTCCTGGTGGTCTGGGGCGAGGAGGACCGGCTGCTGCATGTCAGCGGTGCCCGCGCACTGGCCGAGGCCGCGCCCGATCGCGTCCGTGTCGAGCGCATGCCCGGCGTCGGCCATCTGCCGATGGTGGAGCGCCCGGCGGAGAGTGCCGAGGCCTTCCGCGCCTTCGCCGCGGGCCTGGAACAGCCGCCGGCGGCGGATGAGGCGGAGACCGCGGACGGCGAGGCCGCCGAACCGGCGGGCTGAGCCGGCCGGGCTCAGCCGGTCCGGCGTTCGAGGACCGGCTCGCGTGCCACGCGTCGCCGGGTCTCGGCGGCGATCGTGGCCGGGTCCAGCGGTGTGGTGAAGCTGGCGCAGTGCCGGCCCAGCGGCGCGTAGTCCGCGGGGTCGGTGGCGCCGAACAGGCCCAGCACGGGTACGCCGGCGGCGGCCGCCAGATGCATCGGCCCGCTGTCGGCGGCGACGAACAGATCCATGTGACCCATCGCCGCCGCGAGCACATCCAGCTCGGCACTACGCAGTGTGGCGATGCCGGGCGCGATCGGTGCCGAGTCGTCCGGCGGCAAAATCTGGACCAGGGTCAACGGCTCGCCGGTGGCCGTCAGCGCCGCACGCCATTGCCGCCACCACTCGGTCGGCAGCCGCTTGCGGCCGGTGGCCTCGGCGAAGAAACCCACCACCGGCCAGGGCCGGTTGCGTGCCGTACCCAACGCTTCCCGCAGCAACAACTCGGCGTGCCGCCTTGCCGTGGTGCCCGGATACACGCCGAGGTCCCGCGACAGCGCCGGCTGCAACCCCTCCACGGCATCCGTTAGCAGATACAGTGCCTGACGCGCCTGGTGCCGCTCTCGCGGTCGCGGCGCGGCGTGCGTGAGCCGCAGCCACTGGTCGTGGCCGGCGAACCCGAGCCGGTGACGGGCCCGACACAAGGCCATGGCGATGCGGTTGCCCGAGGAATGGACGCTGGGGTCGACGGCCAGGTCGTAGCGCTCGCGGCGCAACGCCCGCACGAAACCGAGGATTGCCGGCGGCCGCCTCGGGACCACCATGACCCGGCGCACGCCGGGCATGCCGGCGAGCAGCCGGACATGAGCGGGCGAGCGCACCAGGATGTCGATCGCGGCATCGGGCCAGGTGGCGGCCAGCGATCGCAGCAGGGGCGTGAGGAACAGGATGTTGCCCAGCCGCGCGTTGAGTCGGCAGACCAGGATCGTCGCCGGGGCCGGCAAGGGGGCGCGCACCGGCGTCGGCGTGCCGCGCCGCCGGGCGAGCCAGCGGCTCGAGTGCCGGCGCAGGCCCCGCCGCAGCCGGCGCACCATGGCACGCACGCCCTTGTGATGTTGAGTCACTGCTTATCCACCGGTCGAACCTCGGTATTGGCGCATGCTACCGGGTACCTGCTTAAGAAAGCGTTAAGAACCCGTTACTGCGCAGCCCGAATCCGCCACGGGACCGCACGCGAGGAATACGTCTAGGGGGCTGCTGAAAAAGCAGTCCCCTAGTGCGGGACAGGGATGTCCCGCCGCCGATCAAGCACGCAAGTGCTTGATAGGGCGAAGCCGAAACCGGACCTGCGCCGGTTTCGGCGTGCTGAAAAAGGACAGGATAGTCCTTTTTCAGCATCACCCTAGAACTGCACGATCGCCAGCGTGCCCGAGGGTACCGCGTCCGCCAACCGGATTTGCCAGCCGAAACGGTCGCAAAGCCGCTTGCTGATGTAGAGGCCGAAGCCCAGCCCGGCCGACGGTCCGGCCTGGAAGCCGCGATCGAAGGCGGCACGGTGGACGTCCGCCGGCATCCCCGGCCCGCTGTCGGCCACTTCCAGGCGGCGTCGCCGCAGGCTGATCCGGACCTCGCCGGCCGGGGCGTGGCGCAGGGCGTTGCGTACCAGGTTGTGGATCACCGTCGACACCGCCGCCCGCGGCGCACGCACCGCCAGCGGCGATTCGACTTCCAGGCACAGGCGATCCTCGCTGTCCGGCGGCAGTGACGGTCCGGACACGATCTCGTGCAGCAGCGCCTCCAGGTCCACCAGCTCGCCGCCGTCCTCCTCGCGCGCGAGCAGCAGCAATGCCTCGATCAACTCCGTCATCTGCTCGGCGGCGCGGTTGATGCGCTCGATCCGGGCCCGGACCCGGGCGTCGCCGGGCACGCTTGCCGACAGCAGCTCGGCGTTGCTGCGGATCACCGCCAGCGGGGTCCGCAGCTCGTGGCTGGCGTCGGTGGTGAAGTCGCGTTCGCGTTCGATCAGGTCGTCCAGCCGAGCCAGGTAGCGATCGAAGGCGCGCGCGATGGCGATCGTCTCCGGCGTATCGAACTCCGGCGCCAGGCGCAGCCCCCGGGCCTCCGCCGGCAGGCCCCGGACGCGCGCCGCGAGGCGCGCGATGGGCGCCAGGGTCGGCCGCGCCGCCAGCGCGCCGGCGAGCGTGGCCAGCGCCAGCGCCAGGGCCACGCCCGACCAGATCAGCCACTGAAACACGGTCTCGCGCCTCTCCAGGGCGGTCATCTCGTAGGCCAGGTACAGCCGCGACCCGTCCGGGTTTCGGACATAGACGTGGTAGATGTCGTCGCCCCAGGCGATGTCGTCGTGATGGCCCGGCGCCAGTCCGCGCAGCGCGTCCGGCACGGCCGGGTCCGCCGGGCCCGGGGCGAGCACCGTGCGGACGTAGGCGGAGGGGACATAGGTGTCGGGAGGCTCCTCGGACCCGACCTTCCATGCCGTGACGAACTCGTCCGCTTCGTGCTCCGTGATCTCCTCCAGCAGCCGGTCCTCCAGGCGGTCGGAGGCGATCAGCACCGCAACCGCGAACATGCTGCACACGCCGCCCACGATCACGATCATGGCGGCCGCCACGCGAAACTGGAGGCTGTGTCTCATGTGTCGCCGCCCGGGGTCAGCCGGTAACCGATGGTCGGCACCGTGTGCAGAAGCGGGGTCTCGCCGGGGCCGTCCACGGCACGGCGCAGGGCGTGGATGTGCGCACGCAGGGCGTCCGAATCCGGCGGCGTGTCGCCCCAGAGCATCCGGGTCAGGGCCGCGCGCGAGACCACGCCGGGGGATTCGCGCAGCAGCACGGTGAGAAGCTGGCGGCAGGACGGGGTGAGCTGCAGCCGGCGTTCGCCGCGCCGCGCCTCCAGGGTGTCCAGGTCCAGGCACAGGTCGGCGACCCGCAACTCGCCGGCCGCCCGCCGCCCCCGTTGCAGCAGCGCCTGCAGCCGCGCCTGCAACTCCAGCAGGGAGAACGGCTTGACCAGATAGTCGTCGGCGCCGGCCGAAAAGCCGGCCAGCTTGTCCTCCAGGGTGTCGCGGGCGGTCAGGATCAGCATGGGCGTATTGTCCTGGCGTTCCTCGCGCAGCCAGCGCGCGAGCTGGAGGCCGTCGATGCCCGGCAGCATCAGGTCGAGGACGACGGCATCGTAGCCGCCCTCCGCCAGCAGGTGGTGGGCGTGGCCGCCGTCCGCCGCCCAGTCCGCGGCCCAGCCCTGCGACTCCAGGAAGTCACTGATGCTGGCCGCCAGGTCGGCGTTGTCCTCGATCAAGAGCAACTGCATGGTCCGGCTCCCTCGCGGCTACCGATGTATCCTAGCTGCCATGATTGCCGAACGCCCGCCGGCCGTGGTCTATACCGATCTCGACGGCACCCTGCTCGACCACGACAGCTACCGTTGGGACGCCGCCGCGCCCGCCCTGCGGGCGCTGGCCGCCCGCGGCATTCCCTGGGTGCCGGTCACCAGCAAGACCGTGCCGGAAGTCCTGGCCCTGCGTGAGACCCTGTCCCACCGCCATCCGTTCGCGGTCGAGAACGGCGGTGCCGTGTGCGTGCCCCGCGGCTACTTTGACCGGGATTGCGGCGTAGCGTTCGGGCCGGACCTGTTCGTGGAGCGGCTGGCCCCCGCCTATGCCGACATCCTGGCGGTATTGGCCGACCTGCGCCGCGAAGGGTACCGGTTCGCCGGTTTCGCCGACATGGACGCCGCGGCGGTGGCCAGGCATACCGGCCTGTCGGTGGACGCCGCCGCGGCGGCGCGCGACCGCCTGTGCTCCGAGCCGTTGGTCTGGGAGGACGGCGACGAGGCCCTGGAACGCTTCGCCGGGGCGATCGCGGCGGCCGGGCTGACGTTGCGCCGGGGCGGCCGTTTCCTGCATGTGTTGGGGGCCCACAAGGGGGACGCCGTGCGCCGCCTGCACGCCCGCTTCGCGGCGCACGGCCCGGTCCTTGCATGGGCCCTGGGCGACAGCGAGAACGACCTGGATATGCTGGCCGCCGCCGACCGCGGCGCCTTGGTGGCACGGCCCGACGGCAGCTATGTCGCCCCGGCCGATCCCCCGCGACTGTGCCACGCGGGCGACATCGGACCGGCGGGCTGGCGGCGGGCGGTCGAGGGCTGGCTGGACGAATTGGAACACGACAACTCGGGCTGACCATGGCTGACTTTCACCAGTACGGGATGATCACCACCCTGCACCGTCTCGGCGACCGCTCGATCGAGAGCCTGGAGGCGGAGCTGCGGACCTTCGGCCGGCGGCGCCCGATGACCCTGATCCTGCCGTCGTTGTACTCCGAGCTGCAGGGTACCGCCCTGCCGCGCATCCTGGACGCCCTGCGCGGAGTCGACTACCTGGACGAGATCGTGATCGGCTTAGACGCCGCCGACGCCGACCAGTTCGCCCACGCCCGCGAGTTCTTCTCGGTGCTGCCGCAGCGCCACCGCATCCTGTGGAACGACGGCCCGCGCATGCAGGCGCTGCTGCGCCGGCTGGACGCCGAGGGCCTGGAGCCGGCGCGGCCGGGCAAGGGCTCCAACGTCTGGCTGTGCCTGGGCTATTTCCTGGCCTCCGGGCGCGGCCGTGCGGTGGCGGTGCACGACTGCGACATCGAGAGCTACGACCGCGAGCTGCCGGCCCGTCTGCTCTATCCCGTGGTGCATCCCAACTTCACCTACAAGTTCGCCAAGGGCTATTACGCCCGGGTTGCGGACGGCAAGCTCCACGGCCGGGTCGCCCGCCTGTTCATGACACCGCTGCTGCGGGCGCTGATGGGCGTGGTCGGGCCGCTCGACTACCTGCGCTACATGGACAGCTTCCGCTACCCGCTGTCCGGCGAGTTCGCGATGAGCGCGGGCGTGGCCGAAACCATCCGCATCCCCGGCGACTGGGGGTTGGAGGTCGGCATCCTGGCCGAGGTCCACCGTCACTACAGCGAGAACGCCATCTGTCAGGTGGATATCGCCGAACACTACGAGCACAAGCACCAGCCGGTGTCCCGGGACGACCCCGCCGCCGGCCTGTCCAAGATGAGCACCGACATCGCCAAGGCGTTGTACCGCAAGCTGGCGACCTACGGCGTGGTGCTCACGCCGGAGACCATCCGCACGATCAAGGCCATGTACCTGCGCAACGCGCTGGATTTCGTGGAGCGCTTCTACTTCGACGCCCAGATCAACGGCCTGGACTACGACCGCCACGCCGAGGAGAAGACGGTGGAGGTGTTCGTGCAGAGCATCATCAACGCCGGCGAGCAGTTCCTCGCCAACCCCATGGAAGTGCCCTTCATCCCCACCTGGAACCGGGTGCGCGCGGCGATCCCGGATTTCCTGGACGACCTCCACGACGCCGTGGAGGACGACAACGCCGACTGATCCGGGAGACGCCGGGGTTTAATCGCTCAGCCAGGCCACCTGATACGGCGCCAACCGCAGCTCGCGCACGCTCGCCGGATGGGCACGGCCGGCCACCAGGTCGCGCCAGCGGTTGGCCTCGGGCAGGATCGCGGTGGACACGGCCTGCTCGCGGTCGGTGACGTTGTGCAGGGCCACCAGCGTCTGCCCGGGGGCGCGCCGCTCGACCGCGAACACCCCGGTGCCGATGTCCACCACCGTCTGCGCCGCCTCCGGGTGCAGGGCCGGTTGCCGGCCGCGCACCTCCAGCAGATGGCGCAGGGCGGCGAACACCTGTGCCTGGGCGGTATCGCGACTGTCCAGCAGGCGCTCCAGCTCGGCGGCGTCCCACTTGCGCCGGTTGATGGTGCGGTAGCGCCCGCTCGCCTCCACCCGGGCGAGATCGTTCTCGGTGGCGGTGAGGCTGTGGAAATACAACGCCGGCAGGCCGCGCAGGGCCAGGCTGATCGCCTGCGAGCACAAAAAGCGCGCGATGTGGTGGCGGTCCCCGCCGAGGACACTGAAGTAGGAAACATTGAGCTCGTAGGGATGATGCCCGCCGTTCCCGTCGGCCCGCGTCGACACGAAACCGCCGCGCTCGTGGGCCGCGCCCACCAGGACATCGATCTCGGCCGGGGCCAGGATCTCCTCGACCGCGCGCAGGCCGATGCCGTCGTGCGAGGCGGTGAAATTCAGGAAATGGCAGCCCGGTGGCAGGGCCGGCAGGCCCGCGGCCCAGTCGCGCAGGGTGGTGCAGTCGCCGCCCAGCAAGGTGTGCAGCACCAGTGGCGGCAGGGCGAACTGGTAGGCGATGTGGGCCTCGTCGCCGTCGGTCAGGTAGCTGATGTTCTCGCGGTGCGGGACATTGGTCTCGGTCACCAGGCGCACGCCCGGCGCGTAGGCCGACAGCAGCGCCCGCAGGGCCTTGATCAGGTGGTGGGTGGGTTCGAGGTGGATGCAGGAGGTGCCGGGCTCCTTCCAGATGAAGGCCACGGCGTCCAGCCGCAGCAGGCGCGCGCCGGCGGCGACGTAGCCGAGGATGATGTCGATGAACTCCCGCAGCACCGCCGGGTTGCGGAAGTCCAGGTCGATCTGGTCCTCGCTGAAGGTGGCCCATAGGTGGCGCGTGCCGCGCGCCGTGGGCACCTCGGCCAGCAGCGGCGTGCTGCGCGGGCGCACCACCGCGCGCAGATCGGTGGCCGGATCCACCTCGATGAAATAGTCGCGGCCCGGATCGACGTCGCCTAGGTAGTTGGCGAACCATTGGCTCTTGCGCGAGACGTGGTTCAGCACCAGGTCGAACATCAGGTCGTAGTCGTGCGCCAGCGCGCGGATGTCCGACCAGTCGCCCAGGTCGCGGTCGACCGCGCGGTAGTCGATGACCGAAAAGCCGTCGTCGGAGGAGTGCGGGTAGAACGGCAGCACGTGAACCGCGGTCACGCTGTCGCCCAGCCGGTCGCAGAGGAAATCGTGGAGCGTGGCCAGCGGCGCCTGGCCGGGCCGCTGCACGATATCGCCGTAGGTGATGAGGAGGCTGAAGCGCTGGTCGAGCCCGCGGCCGTCGTTGCCGTCGAGGCCGTGCCGGTCGGCGGCCGCCGCGGCCGCGCGCAACAGGCCCTCGGTCTCCGCCGCGCCGTAGATCGGCGTCAGCCAGTGCGCCGCCGCGTCCAGGTCGGCGGCACCGGGAGGTCGGTCGTTCATGCCCGCATTATGCCGCAATCATAGCGGCCGCCGGGCCGTTCAACGCGCGTCGGCCGCGACCGGCTCCAGCAGGGCGAAGCTCTGGGCGTGGATGAACGGCATCAACCGCCGCCGGCGGCGCACCCGCAGCCCGGCTCGGGCCGCCTCGCCCTCGAACTGTCGGCGACTGATCATGCGAATGCGGATGGGTTTGCCGCTCAGGCGCGAGGCCAGGCGCTTGGTCCAGGCATGGATACAGGCGCGGTCGTAGTAGCTCACCAGCACCGGCCGGCCGGTACCGCGCAGGTTGCGCAGGGCCAGGCTGCGGTTATCGCCGTCGTGGATGTGCTGCATCAGGCGCACGCAGAAGGCCACGTCCGCATCCTCGGCCGCCGCGGGCAGCGGTTCCAGCACGTCCGCGCGGGCCGTGCGGTCGCCGTCGGACCGTTGCGTGGTGTCCCGCGTCCGGGCGACCATATGCGGATTGCTGTCCAGGCTGGTGATGCGGCAGTCGAAGCCCTTGAGCAGGTCATGGAAGCGACCGTAGCCGCAGGGGATATCGACCACGTGCGGGATATGACCGCCGAAGCGCTCCGCCAGCAGCCGCTTGAGCAGCGTCTGCTCGCGACGATCGACCAGGCGCTGGAAGAAGCCGCTGTAGCGTTTGCGCGCGTATTCGCCGACCTTGTTGCCGTCGGCTGCCGTAGCTTGACTCGTCATGCCCGTCCTTGCCGCAAATGAGCGCACACCCTGGACGCGGGCACGTGAAAGAATCGTTAACGCGGGGACCGTCCCCGCGATCGAGACGCTCTATGAGTACCGAGGAATTCGACGTCATCGTCGTCGGCGGCGGCCACGCCGGGGTCGAGGCCGCGGGCGCGGCCGCGCGCGCCGGCGTGCGCACGCTGCTGCTCACCGACAACATCGAGACCGTCGGCCAGATGTCCTGCAACCCCGCCATCGGCGGCATCGGCAAGGGCCACCTGGTCAAGGAGATCGACGCCCTCGGCGGGATCATGGCGCGCGCGGCCGACGCCGGCGGCATCCAGTTCCGCATCCTCAACGCCCGCAAGGGCCCGGCGGTGCGCGCCACCCGCTGCCAGGCCGACCGCATGCTCTACAAGTACGCCGTGCGGCACGCCGTGGAGCGCCAGCCCAACCTCTCGCTGTTCCAGCAGTCGGTGGCCGATCTGATCGTCGAGAACGATCGCATCGCCGGCGTGGTCACGCAGATGGGCCTGGCCTTCCGGGCGCGGGCCGTGGTGCTCACCGTGGGCACCTTCCTCGGCGGGCGCATCCACATCGGCCACCGCAATTTCGGCGGCGGCCGCGCCGGCGACGCCCCCGCCAACGCCCTGGCCGAGCGCCTGCGGGCGCTGCCCTTTCGCGTCGGCCGGCTCAAGACCGGCACGCCGCCGCGCATCGACGGCCGCAGCATCGACTACACGCGCCTGGCCGAACAGCCCGGCGACGATCCGGTGCCGGTGTTCTCCTATCTCGGCGCCGCCGCCGAGCACCCGCGCCAGATCCCCTGCCACATCGCCCATACCGGCGAGCGCACGCACGAGATCATCCGCGCCCACTTGGAAGAGTCGGCGATGTACTCCGGCGCCATCGAGGGCGCGGGCCCGCGCTACTGCCCCTCGATCGAGGACAAGGTGGTGCGCTTCGCGGACAAGGATAGCCACCAGATCTTCGTCGAGCCGGAGGGGCTGAACACCACCGAGGTCTATCCCAACGGCATCTCCACCAGCCTCGGCTTCGAGACCCAGCAGGCCTTCGTGCGCTCGATCCCGGCCTTCGAGAATGCCCGCATCACCCGGCCCGGCTACGCCATCGAGTACGATT
Source organism: Salinisphaera sp. PC39 (assembly GCF_040361335.1). Lineage (NCBI taxonomy): Bacteria > Pseudomonadati > Pseudomonadota > Gammaproteobacteria > Salinisphaerales > Salinisphaeraceae > Salinisphaera > Salinisphaera sp. PC39. The sequence goes on from NZ_APNM01000019.1 coordinate 20,495, forward strand.
TCTTCGATCCGCGCGATCTCGCCCACAGCCTGGAGACGCGCTATATCGGGGGGCTCTACTTCGCCGGCCAGATCAACGGCACCACCGGCTACGAGGAGGCCGCGGCCCAGGGGCTGCTGGCGGGCGTCAACGCCGCCCTGGCCGTCACCGGCCGCGCGCCCTGGTGGCCGCGCCGCGACGAGGCCTATCTGGGCGTGCTGATCGACGACCTGATCACCCGCGGCACCCAGGAGCCCTACCGCATGTTCACCTCGCGCGCCGAGCACCGGCTGCTGCTGCGCGAGGACAACGCCGACCTGCGCCTGACCCCCGCCGGGCGCGAGCTGGGCGTGGTCGATGACGCACGCTGGGAAGCGTTCGAGCGTAAACGGGACGCGATCGAGAACGAACGTGAGCGATTGTCCTCGATCGTGGTCAAGCCGGACATGCTCGGCCCGGACCGCGGCGAGGCGGTGCTGGGGGCGCCGCTCAAGGAGGCCCAGCCGGCGATGGAGCTGCTGCGCCGCCCGCGGGTCGGGTATGCCGACCTGATGCGCTGTCCCGCACTCGGGCCGGGCGCGTCCGACCCGGCCGTGGGCGAGCAGGTCGCGGTGCAGGCCAAGTACGCCGGCTACATCGAGCGCCAGGGCGCGGAGATCGAGCGCCGCCGCCGCTACGAGGAGGCGGCGCTGCCGGCGGATCTCGACTACGACGCGGTCAGCGGCCTGTCCGCCGAGGTGCGCCAGAAGCTCGCCGAGCAGCGTCCGGCCACCGTGGGCCAGGCCTCGCGCATCCCGGGCGTGACCCCGGCCGCGGTCTCGCTGCTGCTGGTACATCTGAAGAAGCGCGGCGCCGACCTGCGCCGCAGCGCCTGATCGGGCCGGGGAATCGGGACCGACGCGGTCCCATTGTTATAATGGCCCTCCACCGAACCAGCGCGCGATAGCCATGCAGATGCCCACCCAGGAACCGGTGACCTTCGTACGTGACTGCGAGGCGGTCACGATCCCGGCCGGCGAGACCATCGAGGTCCCGACGGGCACGCACGGCGTGATCACCCAGGCCCTCGGCGGCAGTTTCACCCTCTACATCGCGGGCAACCTGGTGCGCGTGGCCGGCGACGACGCCGACGCCATCGGCAAGGAGGCGCCGGAGCCCATCGAGTTGCCCGAGAACGCCGACGACGACGATGTCGAGGACCTGGTCTGGTCGCAGATGCGGACCGTCTACGATCCCGAGATCCCGATCAACATCGTCGATCTCGGCCTGATCTACAGCTGCCGCTTCGACCATGGCGACCCGAAGGCGCGCAAGGTCGAGATCGAGATGACCCTGACCGCGCCCGGCTGCGGCATGGGCGACATCCTGGTCGACGACGTGCGCACCCGCGTCAAGGCGGTGCCGACGGTGTCGGAGGTTCACGTGGAGATGGTCTTCGACCCGCCCTGGACCATGGAGATGATGTCGGACGCGGCCAAGCTGCAGACCGGCATGCTCTAGCGCTTCCCGGAAGACACAATCCACAGATGACGCCGATGGACGCGGATTAAAGAGCCGCCCCAACCAATCTGCGTTAATCGGCGTAATCTGTGGATAAAAACAAGCGTCTTGGTTTGGCACGGCGCCAGCCGCGAAGCGCCCCGGTGACCGAAACGCCGAGCCGGAACCGGACCTTGGCGGGTGGTTCCCGGAAGAAATAATCCACAGATTGCGCTGATGTACGCAAATTAAAGAACAGCCCTAACCAATCTGCGTTAATCGGCGTCCATCGGCGGATAAAACAAGCGCCTTGACTCGGCATGGCGCCGACCGCGCAGCGCCCCGGCGACCGAATTGCCGGGTTGGCAACGGACCCTGGCGGGTGCTTCCCGGAAGAAAAAATCCGCAGATGACGCTGATGGACGCAGATTAAAGAATAGTCCCGGCCAGTCTGCGTTAATCGGTGTCAATCTGTGGATGAAAACAAAGGTCCTGGCTCGGCACGACGTCGACCGCGCAGCGCCCTGGCGCCCGATCTGCCTACGCTAGCTGCGTTATAGGGTTCCCGGTTTTTTTTGGGGGCCTCAGCCGCCCGCCAACACCTCGAACCGCAGCCCCGCCTTCTCCAGCCGCGCGATCAGCGGGCGGCCCAGGGCCACCGCCGGCGTGAGCACGCCGCCGTCCGGGTGCGGGGATTCGCCGGTCGCCAGGGTCAGGGCCGACTCCGCCAGCATCCTGGCCGTTTCGCCGTAGCCCGGATCGCCGCCGCTGACCTGGGTCAGCAGCTCGGTGGTGCCGGCGCGGGCCCGGAAGCGCACCCGGAACCAGCCCTTGGCGCGCTGGGCCTCGTCCGGCCCCTGGCCCGGGTCGCGGATCGACAGCAGCAGCTTGCGCAGCGGCGCCACCTGCGCCCCCAGGAACAGGCCGCCGACGCCGGCCGCGCCCGCGAGCAGCTTCGGCAGGTGCTTCACCGCCACGAAATGCCCGTAGCGGAAATCCGGCCCGTACTCGTTCAGGGTCCGGGCGGAGCGCTTGATCACCTGCGGGTCGATGGTGGGGAACGGGCAGGCCCAGGCCCCGATGCGGTCCACCCAGTGGATGCGGGCCGGCAGCGAGCCCACCCGGCGGGCCGGCTCGCCCTGGCCCTGGCGGTCGCCGCGCGCCATGCGCCGCCGCTGTGCCGCGTACTGGCGCGCGCGGGCGAAGGCGTGGATGGCCGAGTGCCAGGTGCCGCCGGAGGGGGTGCCGCCCGCCTGTACGTATCCCTCGATGGTGATCGGCAGCCCCTGCGGCAGCCGGTCCACCGTGTACAGCACGCCCAGGTCGTGGGGGATGCTGTCGAAGCCGCAGCAGTTCACCAGGCGGGCGCCGCTGTCGCGCGCGGTCTGGTCGTAGCGGGCGCGCACCCGATCCACGAACTCCGGCTCGCCGGTGAGATCCACGTAGTCGGTGCCGGCCGCGGCGCAGGCCGCCGCGAGTTTCTCGCCGTAGTGGATGTAGGGCCCGACCGTGGTGATGACCACGCGGGCCTGCGGCACCAGCTCGGCCAGCCGCTCCTCGTCGCCGATATCCGCGGTCAGCAGTTCGGGTGCCGGGGCATCCGGCGCGATCGCCGCGAGTCGGTCGCGCACCGCGGCCAGTTTGTCGGGATTGCGTCCGGCCAGGGCCCAGCGCAGATCGGCCATGTCCGGGTGCGCGGCCAAGTAGTCGGCGGTGAGGCCGCCGGTGAAGCCGGTGGCGCCGAAAAACAGGATGTCATAGCGGCGTTCGGATGCGGCCATGCGGTCGCCTCGTCGTGGTCGGATCGGGTTCGGGGCGCGTCACTATAACGCGGTCGCGTGCCGTCGGGATTCAGCCGGCGTCGAAGGCCTCGATCGAGGCCCGCAGGTCCTCCGGAAGCGGCACCGATTGCCGGCTCTCGGGATCGGCGTGCACGTAGACGACCTCGCCCGCGGCCAGGGTCTCGCCGTCACGGGTCACGGCCACGGCGAGGGTGAGGCTGGAGCGGCCCAGGCGGGCGGTGCGCACGCCGATATCGAGCAGGTCGTCGTAGCGCGCGGAACCGAAATACTCGCAGTCCACCTTCTTCACGAACAGGTCGCCGCCGCCGGCCACCAGCCCGTCGGGATAGGGCCGGCCCATGGCGCGGAAGTATTCCGCCATGGCGAGGTCGAAGTAGGTCACGTAGTGGCCGAAAAAGACCACGCCCTGCATGTCGACCTCGGTCCAGCGCACGCGCAGGCGGTGGTGGAAGGGGAAATCCTGGGATTCGGTCATGGCGGCAGTGTAAGGGCGTGCATGCGGCTCCGCCAGTCGGTCTCAGCCCCGGGCCGCCGTCACGTAGCGCCGCAGCCGTTGGGCGTCGGCGGGGGCGTGGCCGTCGGCGTCGTTGTTGAAGAAGGCGTACACGTCGCGCCCCGCGGCCAGGTCGCGGCGGATCACGCGGGCTCGCGCGCCGAGGTATTGCGGCGAGTAAGACCCCTGGTAATGATCGCCGTGGAAACGCAGGTAACGCCAGGTCGCGGGGCTCGGCGGCGGCCGCTCGTCGCCCATGTCGTGCTCGCAGAGGGCGGCGTCGTGCGCCGCCAGCAGGTCCAGGACCGCGTCCGTGTGCCAGCGCGGGTCGCGGAATTCGAAGGCCCAGCGCCGGCCGGCCGGCAGGGCCGCCAGGAAATCGCGCAGGCGCGCGATGTCCGGCCGCCAGTTGCCGGGGAGCTGGACCAGGATCGGTCCCAGGGCGTCCCCCAGGCGATCGGCGCGTTCCAGGAACCGGGTCACGGTGTTACCGGGGTCCTTGAGGCGCTTGATGTGCGAGCCGTAGCGGGAGAACTTGAGCGCGTAGACGAAGCCGGCGGGCGCGGCCGCGCGCCAGGCGTCGAAAGTCTCCGGCGCGGGCAGGTTGTAGAAGGTGTTGTTGATCTCGACGGTGTCGAAGCGGCCGGCGTAGTGGGCGAACCAGTCCTTCTTCGCCAGCTTGCGCGGATAGAAGGCGCCGCGCCAGTGGCGGTACTGGTAGCCCGAAGTGCCGACGCGGAAGGCACCCCGGCTCATCCCCCGACCAGGCGTTCCAGGTGGCGCTCGTGGGCGGCCTCGGCGTCGGCCCCGAACAGGGCGAAGCGGATACGCCTGACCCGCTCCAGCGAGGGTGCCATGCCGGTGACGGTCTTCATCGCCACGGCCGCGGCCTCCTCCAGCGGATAGCCGAAGGCTCCGGTGGACAGGGCCGGGAACACGACCGAGTCGATGCCCCGTTCCTCGGCCAGCGCCAGGGCGTTGCGGTAGCAGGCGGCCAGCAACTCGTCGGCCGGTTCGTCGCGTCCGTACACGGGGCCCAGGCAGTGGATCACGTAGTCGTTGGGCAAGTCATGGGCACCTGTCAGCACCGCCTGGCCGGGCTCGATCGGCGCCAGTGGCGCGCACTCCTCGGCCAGGCCGGGCCCGGCGGCGCGGTGGATGGCGCCGGCCACGCCGCCGCCGGTGCGCAACTGCGCGTTGGCGGCGTTCACGATGGCGGCGAAGTCCGGCTGGTTGGTGATGTCGCCGCGCACGCACTCGATCTCGACGTTGCCTACGGTGGACTTCATGGTTGCCTCCCGGTTTTGTTCGGGCTGGCCTTCCCGTCAGGAGAAGGACCGGGACAGGGACGATTCCGATCGCGCCCCTCACCCCGACCCTCTCCCCCGAGGGGGGAGAGGGGGATCGAACAGATCAATCCTCGAACCACAGCCCCGGGTTCATCAAGCCCCGCGGGTCCAGCTCGCGGCGGGCGCCGCGCACCGCCGCCCGGTAGGCCGCCGGCAGCTCGCGGGCGGCCCAGGGCTTGTGGTCCCGGCCCATGGCGTGGTGATGGCTGATGGTGCCGCCGCCGGCCATCACCGCGTCCGAGGCGGCGGCCTTGATCTCGCGCCACTGGTCGACCAGGGCGCCGTGCCTGCCGGGGCAGTAGAACGAGAAGTACAGCGCCACGCCGTCGGGATAGGCATGGGTCACGCGGCAGGTGACGCCGCCCCCGCCGCACACGCGCTGGACCGCGTCCAGGGTGGCGTCGCGCACGGCGTGGTAGAACTCCGTCGCGCGCGACCAGGGCACGGCGGTCTCGAAGGTGTCCGCGACCACGGCGTAGTCGAGCAGGGCGTCGCGCAGGTAGGGCTGGGCGAAGAAGGTGTCGCGCCAGTCGCTGCCGCCCTTGTCGCTCTTGGGACGCAATTCGCCGCCGTGGGCGCGCACGATCTCTTCGGCGGCCGCGGCGTGGGCGTTCACCAGGTCGGCGCGCTCACCCTCGAAGCCCAGGATCATCAGCGCACCCTGGCCGGGACGCCCGCCCATGGCGCCGGATACGAAGTGCTCGTAGGGATCGAGCACCCGCATCTGCGCCGGCCAGACATCGGCCTGGAGCAGGGCGCGGGCGGCTGCCAGCGCGCTCTCGAAGTCGTCGAAGCCGATGCCTTGGTTGGCGCGGTGCGGCGGATCGGCGACCACGCGCAGGCGCACGTCGGTAATCACGCCGAGCATGCCCTCGCTGCCGGCCCAGAGCCGGTTGGGGTCGATCGCCACGCTGGAGGCCGGCAGGGCCCGGGTGGCCGCCTCGCGGCCGTCCGGCAGTCGGACGCTCAGGGCCTGTACCCGATCCTCGATCTTGGCGCGCAGGGTCGAGAAATGGCCGGCGCCGCGGGTCGCCACCCAGCCGCCGAGGGTGGAATGGAAGTAAGACTGCGGGTAATGCCGCACCGCCAGGCCGTGCGGCTTGAGGGCGGCGTCCAGGTCCGGGCCCAGGATGCCGGCCTCGGCGTGCACCACCCGATCGGTGGTCGCCACCTCGAGCACCCGGTTCAGGTGCTGGAGGTCCACGCTGACCACCGCCGGCAGGTCGCCGGTGTCCTCGGGGTTCACGCCGCCGACCACGCTGGAGCCGCCACCGAAGGGGATGATCCCGTAGCCGGCGTCCGAGGCCCAGGCCAGTACCGCTTCCAGCTCGCGGCGGTCGCGCGGCGCGGCCACGGCATCCGGCGCCGGCAGCGTCGCGCCCGCGCGCAGGCCGGCGAGGTCGCGGAAGCTGCGGCCCACCGCGTGCAGCAGCCGGTTATGGTGGCTGTCGGTCACGCAGTCCGCCAGGCTGTCGGGGATCGCGGCCCGCGCCGCGCTCAGGGGCACGTCCGCGGGATCGGGCGCCGGGCGCTCGTCGCCGACCCCGCCCAGGAAGGCCTGCATCGCCTGCACCAGCGTCTGGCGGCGCGCGCCGTCCAGTCGGTCCTCGATATAGCCCCAGCCGACGGGATTGCGGGTCTTGGTCATGGTGTTCCTGCCTTGTCTTATCGTCATGGGCGGCGCATTCCGGGAAATCCCCTCTGCCGTTTCGCGGTGGCTTGCTGCTTCGCAGCCCCCTTTGCAAAGGGGAGAACTTTGTCTGAAATCCCCTCTGCGCCGCTTCGCGGCCCCCTTATCAACTGTCCCGATTCTCACACAAAAAAATCGCCCGCCGGCAGGGTATGCCGGCGGGCGCGCGGGGTCGGGATGGGCCGGGTCCGTCAGACCGGCTCCAACGCCCGGAAGTCGTACCGCTCGGCGAGGAAGCCCGGCCGCGGCTTGTTGCCGCAGTACGGCTCCCGCACCGCGTTCTGCACGCTGTTGTAGACGAAGAACAGGTTGGAGCGCGGGAACGGCGACATGTTGGCGTTGGAGGCGTGCAGCGTATTGCACTCGAAGATGGTCAGAGAGCCGGCCGGACCCTTGGGGGCCTCGATGCCGCCCTCGTGGACCAACTGCTGCAGGCTGGCCTCGTCCGGCACGCCGATCTCCTGGTTCTTGAGCGAGGACTTGTAGTTGTCCTCCGGCGTGCGGCCCACCGTCGGCACGAAGTACCGGTGGGAGCCGGGGACCAGCATCAACGGGCCGTTGAACTCGTTGTTCTCGGTCAGGGCCACCGAGCAGGAAATGCACCGCATCCGCGGCATCCCGTCCTCGGTGTGCCAGGTCTCGAAGTCGGAATGCCAGTTGAAGCCCTTGCCCTTGAAGCCGGGCTTGTAGTTGATGCGGCTCTGGTGGATGTAGGCCCCGGAGCCGAGAAGCTGCTCCACGATGCGCAGCAGCCGCGGATCCCGGGTCAGGCGGTCGAAGCGCTCCGAGATGCGGTGGATGCCGAAGATCGATCGGATCTCCTCGTGGCCGGGCTCCAGGATCACGCCTTCGGACAGCTTCAGGTCCTCGTCGCGCTCGTAATCCCGGAGCTCGGCGAGAAAGGCCTCCATCTCCGCCTGGTCGAAGTAGGCGGGAAAGGACAGGAAGCCCTTGCGCTCGAATTCGGCCACCTCCTCCGGGGACAGCGGCCCCTGCGCCTGTTGCTCCTCGTTCCCGTGCACGACCGGATCGAGCCGCTCGAACATGGGCGCCTTGCGTTCCAGCCGGGACGGGAAGAGGTCCTGATGACTCGTCGTCATAAGCCCTCCTCTCGAAACTCGAACGTGAAAACGCACTGACGATTAATGACCCGATTGCCATCGCGTCGTCTGTGTTCATGCCTGGGAACGGGGCCGCGTTTTTTCAACGCCGCTTTGCCGGGCGGCTGAAACAGGCCAGAATGCCCGGCCATGAGCACCGCACGACACGACATCCCCACGCCGCCGCGGGCCCCGCGGCGGGAGACCCGCCGCACCGTCCACGGCGCCACCCTGGTCGATCCCTATGCCTGGCTGCGCGACCCGGCCTGGCGCGAGGCCATGCGCGATCCCGGCAAGCTCGACCCCGCGATCCGCGAGTACCTGGAGGCCGAGAACGCCTACACCGACACGGTGATGGCCGACACCCGCGGCCTGCAGGACGCGTTGGTCGCGGAGATGCGGGGCCGCATCCCGGAGCGCGACCAGGGTGTGCCCACGCCGGACGGTCCCTGGGCCTATTACGTGCGTTTCCGCGAGGGCGGCGAGCATCCGGTCTTCTGCCGCCGTCCCCGCGAGGCCGGGGACGACCGCGACGAGCAGGTCCTGCTGGACGGCGACGCCGAGGCCGAGGGCCAAGCCTACTTCCAGCTCGCGGGCGTGGTGCACAGCCGCGACCATCGCTACCTCGCCTATACGGTGGACACGGTGGGTGCCGAGTTCTATTCCCTGCACGTGCGCGACCTGGAAACGGGCGGGGAGGTGCAGCCGCCGGTCGCGGGGGTCGCCGGCGGTGTCCACTGGTCCGCCGATTCGCGCACCCTGTTCTACGTCACCCTGGACGACAACCACCGCCCCTGCCGGGTCTGGCGCCTGGCCCTGGGCGGTGCCGCCGACAGCGCCACGCTGGTCTACGAGGAGGCCGATCCCGGTTTCTTCGTGGGCCTGTCCGAGACCCAGAGCGGGGATTACCTGCTGATCGACGCCCACGACCACGAGACTAGCGAGGTCCGTCTGATCGACGCCGCCCGCCCGGAGGCGCCCCCGCGCGTGGTGGCGCCGCGCGATCCGCTGGTGGAATACGATGTCGAGCACGATGCCGAGGGCGGGCGCCTGGTGATCCTCACCAACGCCGACGGCGCCGAGGACTTCAAGCTGGTCACGGCGCCGCTGGACGATCCCGGCCGCGAGAACTGGCGCGACCTGGTGCCGCACGAGCCGGGCCGCCTGATCCTGGACATGATCGAGTACGCCGGCCACCGCGTGCGCCTGGAGCGGGTCGACGCCCTGCCGCGGGTCGTGATCACCGACAAGGCCGGCGGCGACGAGCACGCCATCGCCTTCGACGAGGCCGCCTATGCCCTGGGCCTGGCGCCGGGCTACGAGTACGACACCGCGACCCTGCGCTACAGCTACGCCTCCCCGGCCACGCCCGACGCCACCTACGACTACGACATGCGCGACCGCGGGCGCGTCCTGCGCAAGCGCCGGCATATCCCCAGCGGCCACGACCCCGAGGCCTACCGCGTGGAGCGGGTGCACGCGCGCGCGCCGGACGGCGAATCCGTGCCCGTGACCCTGCTCTACCGGCGCGACACCGAGTTGTCCGCCGACACGCCCTGCCTGCTCTACGGCTACGGCGCCTACGGCATCGCCGAGGCGGCGGCCTTCTCCGGCAACCGCCTGTCGTTGGTGGACCGCGGCTTCGTCTATGCCGTGGCCCACGTGCGCGGCGGTATGGAGCGCGGTTACCGCTGGTACCGCGAGGGCAAGGGCCCGCGCAAGACCAACACCTTCGACGATTTCATCGCCGCCGCCGAGCACCTGATCGCCGCCGGCTACACCGGCGCCGGCCGCATCGCCGCCCTGGGCGGCAGCGCAGGCGGCATGCTGGTGGGGGCCGTGCTCAACCGCCGGCCGGACCTGTTCGGGGCGGCGGTGGCGGACGTGCCGTTCGTGGACGTGCTCAACACCATGCTCGACCCCGAGCTGCCGCTGACGCCGCCGGAGTGGCCCGAGTGGGGCAATCCCATCGAGGACCCGGACGCCTTCGAGACCATCCGATCCTATTGCCCGTACCAGAACGTCGCCGCGCGGGCCTATCCGCCCCTGCTGGTGATCGCGGGCGTGTCCGACCCGCGGGTGACCTACTGGGAGCCGGCCAAGTGGGTCGCGAGCCTGCGCGCGGCCAAGACCGACGACAATCTCCTGCTGCTCAAGACCCACATGGCCGCGGGCCACGGCGGTGTGCCGGGCCGCTTCGCCGCCCTCGACGAGACCGCCCTGATCTACGCCTTCGTGCTCAAGACACTGGGCGTGGCCGGCGCGGAGACACGGGGAGGCTGAGCGGCATGGCGCGCGACGGCGGCCACGAGCGTCTCGCCGACGTCATCGACGAGTTGCAACGCGCCGATCACGAGGGCGACGGCCACGTCTCCATGCGCAACATCGTGCGCGCCTTCGGCGGCCGCATCTACGGGCCGGTGCTGTTCATCCTGGGCCTGCTCCAGGTGCTGCCCACCGGCGCTATCCCCCTGATCACCGGCGCCGTGGGCATCGGCGCCCTGCTGCTGTTCGGGCAGATGCTGGCCAAGCCGGGCGAGCCCTGGCTGCCGCGACGCCTGCTCGACGTGAGCGTGCCGCGGGACCGTCTCGACCGCGCCCTGGCCCGCGCGCGGCCCTGGCTCCGGCGCGCCGACCGCTACCTGGGCCCGCGCCTGGAGATACTGGTGACCGGACCGGCCCTGATCCCGCTCGCCCTCGCCGGGGCGGGGACGGCGGCGTTGATCGTCGCCCTGGGCTTCGTGCCCGGCGCCGCCAGCGTGCCGGCGCTGGCCCTGGTCTGCTTCGGCGTGGGCCTGACCACCTACGACGGCGCCGCCGTGCTGACGGGTTATGCCGTCATCGCCGGCTCCGCGATCCTCGGCCTGGTCCTGCTGGGGGCGCTCTGAGCGTGGACGGCCAAACCGGTCAGGGCTTCGAGACCGCGCCGGGCCGCGCCCGGCGGATCGGGCTCGCCGCCGGCGCGCTGCTGTTCGCCCTGCTGCTGGCGCTGCCGGCGCCGGCCGGGCTGGACCCCGCGGGCTGGCGCTGTGCCGCGGTGGCTGCCCTGATGGCCGTCTGGTGGATCTCCGAGGCGATCCCGATCCCGGCCACCGCCCTGTTGCCGCTGGCGCTGTTCCCGGTGCTCGGGGTGGCGCCCATCGACGCCGCCGCGCCGCCCTACGCCAACCCCATCGTGTTCCTGTTCATGGGCGGTTTCCTGCTCGCCATCGGCATGCAGCGCTGGCACTTGCACCGGCGCATCGCCCTGAGCGTGGTGCTCCTTGTGGGCACCAGTCCGCGCCGTATCGTGCTCGGCTTCCTGCTCGCCACGGCCTTCCTGTCCATGTGGGTCAGCAACACCGCCACCGCGATGATGATGCTGCCCATCGGCGTCAGCGTGACCGCGCTGCTGCACGACGACGCCGACCCGCGCCTGCGCCGCAACTTCGGCATCGGCCTGGCGCTGGCCATCGCCTACGGCGCCAATGTCGGCGGCCTCGGCACCCTGATCGGTACCCCGCCCAACGCCCTGCTCGCCGGCTTCTTCGGCGAGACCTACGGCCACGAGATCGGCTTCGCGCAATGGATGGCCTTCGGCGTGCCGATGGTGCTGCTCGGTTTGCCCCTGGTCTACGCCGCCCTGCTGTGGAGCTATCCGTTCCGCGGCCTCGCGCTGGCCGGCGGCGGCGACCTGATCCGGGACGAGCTGCGCGCCCTGGGCCGGCCGTCGCGGCCGGAGATCGCGGTGGCGGTCGTGTTCCTGCTGGTGGCCGCCGCCTGGATCGCCGGGCCGCTGCTGTCCGGGTTGGTGCCGGGGCTGTCCGACGCCGGCGTCGCCATGGCCGGGGCCCTGGCGCTGTTCCTGATCCCGGCGGGACGCGGCCACGGCGCCGTGCTCGACTGGCGCTCGGCCGAGCGCCTGCCCTGGGGCGTGCTGATCCTGTTCGGCGGCGGCCTGTCGCTGGCCGACGCCATCCGCCGCACCGGCCTGGCCGATTACATCGGTAGTCTGCTGGGCGGGCTGTCGGGCCTGCCGGTGGTCGCCGTGATCCTGGCGGTGGCGGTCACGATCCTGCTGCTCACCGAGATGACCAGCAACACCGCCACCGCCGCCGCGTTCCTGCCGATCACCGCCTCGCTCGCCCTGGGCCTGGGCGAGAACCCGCTGCTGCTGTCGGTGGCCGCGGCGCTGGCCGCCTCCTGCGCCTTCATGCTGCCGGTGGGCACGCCGCCCAACGCCATCGTGTTCGGCAGCGGGCTGGTGACCCTGCCGCAGATGGCCCGGGCCGGCGTGGTGCTCAACCTGGTCTTCGCCGCGCTGATCACGCTGCTGTGCTACCTGCTGCTGCCGGTGGTCTTCGGGGTGGCGTTCGGCGAGGTGCCGGGCTGGGCCGCGGGCGCTTGACGCCGCCCGTCATCTTGGCGCGGCGTGGCCGCTGCGCAATCCCCAGAGCACCACCAGGCAGGCCAGGATCGCCGCGGCCGACAGCGACAGCAGCAGCGCCGCGATGACCGTCTCCTGTAGCCCGCTGCCGTGGTGGCCGCCGCCGGCCAGCGGCATCATGCCCGCGCCCGCGCCCCAGGCCGCTGCCAGCAGGGTGGCGAGCCAATTGGCGAAGCCGGCGTAGACGGCCGACCAGAAGGCCAGCGCCCGGCCCGCCGGTCCCAGCATCAGCCGCGACCAGAGCAGGCCCAGCGCGACCAGGAACAGGCCGTTGAGAATGCCCTCCAGGTGGCTGGCCAGGCCCATGCGGGCGTTGGCCAGCAGCGGCAGGGTGAGGCCCGTGAGCAGGCCCAGCAGGAACAGCAGCACGCCCAGTTGCAGCAGGCGGCGTTCGGCGTCGATCGGCATCGTTTTCCCCCGCCACTGATTGTCCGGAAACACCAATCCCCTCTCCCCCGCTTGCGGGGGAGAGGGTTAGGGTGAGGGGGCGAGACGGCCCCCCCCCTCACCCCGACCCTCTCCCCGGAGGGGAGAGGGAGCTGACTTGGAAACGGCCCTAACCGGTCATCGCCACCACCGGCAGGGCCACGATCCCGACGAACTCGCACAGGAAGGTAATGCCCGCGCCCAGGCGGCGCATCTGGAAGGCGGTGCCGAGCATGCCTACGGGATGCAGCAGCCGCGAGACCGTGAACGCGATCACCAGCGTGCCCAGCAGGACACCCGGCGCCGCGGCCAACTCGAGGGCCAGCACCAGCAGGCCGAACATCGCCACGTGCTCCACGCCGTTGGCGTGCGCCCGCACCGCGTTGCGCACCGTCGGCTTGCCGCCGTCGCCCAGCGAGACCTGCTCGCGCAGGCGCATCCGCGAGACATTCACCGCCAGCAGCGTCACGATCAGCACGTTCACGCCCACGAATACCTGGAACCAGAAAAGACCGCTCATATCGCTCCCCCATGCGTCGCCGCCGATGCCGGCGGCGTGTGTGTCCGCGCCATGAATAGCACCGATAGTGGCTCGCGGGAATCCGGGTGCCGGGTGACGCGCGTGTCGACCGCCCCGAAGCCGGCGTCCGCGAACAGCCGCCGCCAGCTCTCCAGCGTGCGGAAATACCAGGGCGCCGGGGTGCCGAAGCCCGGCCCGCAGCCGGCCCAGGAGCCTTCGCGCCAGCCGTCGGCATAGGGCCGGACGGCACCGGCGGTGGGCGGGTGCAGGGTCTGCACGATCAGCGTGCCGCCGGGCACGAGCAGGCCGGGCACGGCCCGCACCAGCGCCTCCACGTCCTCGTGGCCGAGCAGCGAGAAATTGCAGATCGCGACGTCCGCGCGGACGGCCAGGCCGCCCGCCGCGATCTCGGCGTAGGAAAGCACGCGGTAGTCGCCGGGGCCGGCGTCCCGCGCCCGTCCGATCAATTCGGGGATGGCGTCCACGCCGATCGCGCGGATGCCGTCGGCGGCCAGCGTCCGCACCAGCCAGCCCTCGCCGCAGCCCAGGTCCACCACCGTGCGCGGCGCCAGAGACCGCACCGCCGCCAGGATGGCGCCGTCGGTGACCCGGCGGCGGCTTTCGATGCGCTGGCCGCGCACCGCGTCGGTCCAGGCCGCGGCGTTCTCGGCCCAGGCGTCGAGGATGCGGCCGTCGCCGTCAGTCGCCGCCATCGCCCCGCAGCCAGGCGATCACGTCCGCGGCGTTGCGGTCCGGCGGGAACACCGGGTAGAAGACCCGGACGATCCGGCCGTCGCGCACGATCAGGGTGAGACGCTTGATCAGGGGCCGGCCGTCGTATTCGAAGGTCGGCAGCCCCAGGGCGCGGGCCAGTTCGAGCTTGGCGTCGCTCAGCAGCTCGAACGGCAGGTGCAGGCGGGCGGCGGCCTCTCGCTGATCGGCCGACGGCTGCACGCTCACGCCATACACCGCGGCGCCGAGGGCGCCCAGCTCGGCATGGTGGTCGCGGAAGGCGCAGGATTGCGGCGTGCAGCCGCGGGCGCCGGGAATCTCGTTCCAGCCCGGCAGCGGCGGGCCGTCCGGGCGCCCGATCATGGGATGGAAGTAGACCACGGTCGTGCCCGCCAGCGCGCCCAGGTCGGTTTGCGCGCCGGACGTGCCGGGCAGCGGCACGGTCGGAAGCACGGTCCCCGGCAGGTGGTCGCAGGCACCGTCGTCGACCGGGGCCGGCAGGTCCGGGGGCAGGACGTCCAGGTCCTTCATCGCGTACCCCTGTTTCCGGGACGGGCGGTTCAACCGCCGCTGTCGTCGATCTCGACGGCGTCGGGGTAGAAGGCCACGTGCTCGGCGATGGCGGCCACCGTGTCGAAGGGGTCCTGGTAGCTCCAGGCGGCGTTCTCGGCCGTTTCGCCGCCGGCGGCCACGGTCCAGTAGCTGGCGTCGCCCTTGTACGGGCAGTGGGTGCGGTGGTCGGTGGCCGTCAGCCGGTCCATGCGCACGTCCTCGCGCGGCAGGTAGTACACCGGCGGGTAGCCGCACTCGTAGAGCACCTGCGCGTCGCGGCTGTCGGCCACCGTCTCGCCGGCCAGGGTCACGCGGACGCGCCCGCCGTGCGGGCGCACCAGGATCGGATGATCGGGGTCGGGCTGGGCCATGCTTGCTCCCGCGGCCGGTGGTTGTCCGCGGACAGGATAACCCGCCGCGCGTGACCGGCGGTACGATTCCCGCCGGCCGCCCGCGGGTCTGGCTTCACACCGCGATCGCGGCGCGCTCGATGATGGCGGCCGTGTCCTGGCCTTCCGGGATCGCGCCGAAGGCACGGCCGTACAAGCCTTCCAGGCGGGTCGCGGCGAAGGCGTCGGCCACCGGCGCCGGGGCGTGCCGGCGCAGCAGGCTCGCCTGCAGCGCGTAGGCCATCATCTCCAGGGTCTGCCGGGCCTCGCCCTCCCGCTCCGGCAGGCGGCGCAGGCGCGGCTCCAGGGCGTCCGCGAGCCGGGCCAGGCGGCCGTCGCCGGAGACACCCTCGCGGATCTCGGCCATGACGGCGTCCACGGTCTCCGGCTCGCGGCGGATGGAGCGCACCACGTCCAGGGCGATCACGTTGCCCACGCCTTCCCAGATGCCGTTCAGCGGCGCCTCCCGGTACAGCCGCGCCATCAGGTGGTCCTCGATGAAGCCGTTGCCGCCGTGGCACTCCAGCGCCTCCACCACGAACATCGGCGCCTGCTTGCAGGCCCAGTACTTGGCCATGGGCGTGGCGATGCGCGACAGCAGCCGCTCGCCCTCGTCCGTGTCCTGGAGGTCCAGGGTGCGCGCCAGGCGCATGCCCAGCCACAGGAAGGCCTCGGACTCCACGGCGAGATCGGCGGCCACGTTGGTCATGATGGGATGGTCGACGATGCGTTTGCCGAAGCTGGTGCGGTTGCCGGTGTGGTGCAGCGCCTGGCTGAGCGCCTGCCGCATCAGTCCGGAGGAGCCCACGGCGAAGTCCAGGCGGGTCAGGTGCGCCATCTCGATGCTGTTGCGGATGCCGTGCCCCTCCTCGCCCAGCATGATCCCGTAGAGCCGGTCGAACTCCACCTCCGAGGAGGCGTTGGAGCGGTTGCCGCACTTGTCCTTGAGGCGCTGGATGCGCAGGTTGTTGCGCCGCCCGTCGGGCAGCCAGCCCGGCACAAGGAAGCTGGATACGCCGCTTTCCGTCTGCGCCAGCGTCAGGAAGACGTCGCTCATGGGCACGGAGAAGAACCACTTGTGCCCCGTGATCAGGTACTCGGCGCCGGGGCCGGTCCGCCGGCCCAGCGGCCGCGCCGTGGTCTGGGTCTGGCGCAGGTCCGAGCCGCCCTGCTTCTCGGTCATGGCCATGCCGACCGTGATGAAGGGCTTCTCCTGCGGCGGCAGCGGGCGCGAATCGTAGCCGGCGCGCATGATCCGCGGCTCCCACTCGGCGGCTAGGTCCGGGTCGTTGCGCAGGGCGGCGACCGACGCGAAGGTCATGCCCATGGGGCAGCAGATGCCGTTCTCGCCCTGGTTCCAGAGATAGCTCAGGGCCGCGCGGGCGACGTGCGCGCCGGGGCGCTTCTCGGTCCAGGCCAGGGAATGGGCCTCGCTGGAGAAGATCCCGTCCATCAGCTCGTGATAGGCCGGGTGGAATTCCACCTCGTCGATGCGTTGGCCGAAGCGGTCGTGGGTGCGCAGCTCCGGGAGGTTGCGGTTGGCTTGGCGGGCCAGTCGCTGGATCCGCTCCGAACCGACCAGGGCACCGGTCTCCTCCAGGCGGGGCGACGCCCAGTCGGCGCCGTAGGCGCGCACCGCCTCCATCAGCGCCCGGTCGCCGGTGAAGGCGTTGTAGTCGACCAGGTCCCCGGGCTGGTTGCGCACCTCGTGGGTGGCGGTGTCGGGGACCGGGGGAACGGCGGGCGTGACGTCGGCGGGCTGGCTGCTCATGGCGGGACTCCTCGGGCGCACAGTAATCTTTATTTCGCCCGCAACATTAGCATGACCGCCGGCGATCGCGGCGTAGGCGCGTCTTGTGCCGGCGTGTCGGCGCACGCATCATCCCGGGCCTCGACTACAGCGACAGGACAGGAGAACCGGCATGGGCAACAGGCTCGAAGGCAAGGTGACCGTGATCACCGGCGGCACCAGCGGCATCGGCGAGGCCACGGTGCGGCGTTTCGTCGCCGAGGGCGCGCGGGTGATGATCGCCGGACGCACGGTGGAGAAGGGCGAAGCCCTGGCCGCCGAGCTGGGCGAGGCCGCCGCCTTCCGGCGCACGGATGTCACCGGCGAGGCCGATATCGCGGCCCTGATCGACGCCACAGTCGAGACCTTCGGCCGGCTGGACGTGCTGTTCAACAACGCCGGCGCCCCCGACCGCAGCACCCCGGAAGAGGTGGACGAGGCCGGCTTCGACCGCGCCATGCGGCTGCTGGTGGGCAGCGTGGTGTTCGGCGTCAAGCATGCCGCGCGGGTGATGAAGCCCCAGGGCGGCGGCGCCATCATCAACAACGCCAGCATCGCCGGCTGGCGCTATGGCCAGGGCAGCTACCTCTATTCCGGCGCCAAGGCCGCGGTGAGCCACCTGACCCGCATGGCCGGCGTCGACCTCGGCCCGCACGGCATCCGCGTCAACGCCATCTCGCCCGGCGCCGTCGCCACGCCCATCTTCTGGGGCGGCTCCGAGCGGGCCCAGAGCCTCAGCGACGAGGAGAACGCCCAGAAGATGGCCAAGCTCACCGGCAACCTCGCCCACGCCACGCCCACCCCGCGCGCCGGCGAGGCCGACGACATCGCCGACGCCGCGGTCTTCCTGGCCAGCGAGGAGTCCGGCTTCGTGAACTGCCACGACCTGGTGGTCGACGGCGGCCGCATCTGGATGTTCAACGAAAAGAGCGGCTGAGGCCGACCCCTTCCCATCCCCTCTGCCCGAGGGGGAGAGGGTTAGGGTGAGGGGGAAGACACGCCGAACCGCACCACCCGCACCCGCCACTGCCGCGGCCCCGCCGTCAGGATCAGCGCCCCCGGCCCGCCGTAGGTCCGGGTGCGCCCGGCGGCGCCGGGGTTGAGCACCCAGGGCCGGGCGTCGCGGTCCACGACCTGGCGGTGGCTGTGGCCGCAGACCACGGCGCGGGCGTCGGGAAAGGCCGCGCGCAGCTTGGCGTGGCGGTTGCGGGCCGGCCACTGGTGGCCGTGGATCGCCACCAGCGTGCCGCCGGGCAGCTCCAGCGCCTCGGTCTCCGGCCAGCCGGCGTCGGCGGGGGCGTTGTTGCCGTGGACGATGGTGACCGGCGGGCCCAGCCCGGCCAGCTCGTCGGCGATCCCGCGGCCCACGTCGCCGGCGTGCACCAGGCGGTCGCAGCCGGCCACGGCGGCGGCGATGCGGTCGTCGAGGCGACCGTGGGTGTCGGCGATGAGGGCGATGCGCACGCGCGCATCCTCGGCCAATGCGGCGCCTCGCGCAATCCGGTTAGAGTAGTCGCATGCAGACTTGGGCCCTCTACAGCCTCAAGGGCGGCGTCGGCAAGACCGCCGCCGCCGTGAACCTGGCCTGGGAAGCGGCCGGGGCCGGCCGCCGCGTCCTGCTCTGGGACCTGGACCCGCAGGGCGCCGCCACCTGGTACCTGCGCACCGACGACGATCCCGGTATGGCCGCCAAGAAGGTGGTCGCCGGCAAGGTGCCGCTGGGCCGGCACGTGCGCCCCAGCCGCTATGCCCGCCTGGACGTGCTGCCCGCGGACTTCAGCTTCCGTCACATGGACGCCCTGCTGAAGGCCGCCTCCGGCTCGAAGAAGGTGCTGCGGCGCCTGATCGAGCCCTTCTCCGAGAACTATCACCTGCTGATCCTGGACTGCCCGCCCGGCATCGGCACCCTCGCCGCCGGCATCCTGCGGGCCGCCGACCAAGTGCTGGTGCCCACCGTGCCCACGCCGCTGTCCCTGCGCGCCCTGGAGCGGGTGCGCGAGTTCGCCGACTCGGAGAACGTGCCGGAGGCCAACCTGCGCCCCTTCTACAGCCTGGTGGACCGCCGCAAGCGCCTGCACCGCGACCTGCTGGAGCACCCGCCCGAGCTGATGCGCGGGGCGCCGAAGGCCTGGATCGGCTACAGCGCGGACGTCGAGCGCATGGGCGAGGCCCGGGCCCCGATTGGGGCGTTCGCGCCGAGTTCGCCGGCGGCGTCCCAGTTCCATCGGCTCTGGAAGGCCCTGGACAAGGGCCGATAGGCCCTATTTTCCGATCTGGTCGCGCACGAAGCGCGCCAGTTCCTCGCCCTTGTCTTCCTGCAGGAAGTGGCCGGCGCCGCGGATGGTGGTGTGCTGGCTGTTGGCCGCGCCGGGGATGCGTTTCTGCAGGTTGCGGTCGGCGCCGCGGGTGATGGGATCGCCGTCCGAGAACGCCGTATGGAACGGCTTGTGCCACTGCTCCAGCACCCGCCAGGCCTGCCGGTTGGCCTCGCTGGCGGGATCGTCCGGGGTGATCGGCACCAGCGCCGGGAAGGCCCGCGCCCCGGCCAGGTAACGCCGGTCCGGGAACGGCGCCCGGTAGGCCCGCTTCACCGCCGCCGGCAGGCGCGACTTGCAGCCCACCCGCAGGATGCCCGCCACCGGGAACACCGGCGAGTGCACCGCGAACGCCCGCCATAGCTTGAAGGCGGGCGGTACCCGCGGCTCGTCGCCGGTGGGCAGGAAGCCGTTGCCCACCACCACGCGTTGGAACCGATCCGGCTCGGCGGCAGCCAGGCGCAGGCCGATCAACGAGCCCCAGTCCTGGCAGACCAGCGTCAGGTTCTGCGGGTCGACGTGCCGCAGCCAGGCCAGCATCCAGTCCACGTGCCGCTGGTAGCTGTAGTCGGCTATCGCGGCCGGCTTGTCCGAGCGCCCGAAGCCGATCAGGTCCGGCGCCAGCACGCGGCAGCCGGCCGCCACGAACACCGGGATCATCTTGCGGTACAAAAACGACCACGACGGCTCGCCGTGCATCAGCAGCACCGGCGGGCCGTCCTTCGGGCCGGTGTCCACGTAGTGCATCCGCAGGCCGTCCACCTCCGCGTACTGCGGCGGATAGTCGAAGTCGGGCAGGCCCTCGAAGCGGGCGTCGGGCGTGCGCAATACCTTCATGACGGAACATCCGGCGAAACCGATCGTCCAAGCCTCCGCCGGGCCGTCGCCGCCGTCAAGCCGACTCGATAAGTGCCTGACGAGGCGATAGACTCGGGGCGGTTTCCACGCGAGGAGTCGACGGCATGCGTATCCGCACATTACTAGTCGCGCTCTCGATGCCGGCGCTGGCGGGGTGCTCGGCCTTCATGAGCACCACCAACACCGTCTCCGCCGGCCTGAACGCCGTCACCAAGTCCACGGAGAGCACCACCAACGCCTCCGTCACCGAGCCGGGCAGCCCGTCCTATGCCCGCGCCGAGGCCTATGTCGCGTCGCAGTTGCCCATGATCCGCCGCGACGCCGCGGCCGGCGGCGGCGAGAACACGGCGGCCCTGGCGACACTGCTGGGCGAATCCGATCCCCAGGCCTTCGGCCGCTGGATGCAGACCAACTACCGCGACCTGTTCGCCGGGCTGGAGCGGCCCGCCGATCTGGTCGACCGGATCGTCGCCCGTCGCGGCTGATCACCCGAATCCGAGGAGGAAACGATATGCGAGCGAATAGCCTGATCACCGCCGGCGCCCTCGCCGGCATCGTCGCCCTGGCCGGCTGCACCGAGGGCGGCCAGCAGAACGTCGACGAAATGCAGCAGCAGGCCCAGGAAGCGGTCGACAAGGCCCAGGCCCAGGCCCAGGCGAAAGTCGACGAGCTGATGGCGCGCTACAAGCCCCTGGACGAGGACGTGCCGCAGCGCGCCGTGGCCAAGCTGTACCCCACCAACGGCAACAAGGTCACCGGCACGGTCACCTTCACGCCCGCCGAGAACGGCCTCAAGGTCCACACCGAGGCCAGCGGCCTGACCCCGGGCAAGCATGGCTACCACCTGCACATCTACGGTGACTGCACCGCCGCCGACGGCACCTCCGCCGGCACCCACTTCAACCTCAAGGGCAGCTCGCTCAACCCGCCGAAGGACATCGACCGCATCACCGGCGACCTCGGCAATCTGGACGCGGGCGAGGACGGCAACGCCACCCACGAGGCCGTCATCGAGAACGCCAAGCTCACCGGCGGCAAGTCCATCGTCGGCCGCGCCGTGATCGTCCACGAAAAGCCCAACGATCCGAAGCAGCCCCCGATCGGCGCCGCCGGTTCCCGCCTCGCCTGCGGCGTGGTCGGCATCGGCAAGCCCGAAGCCGAGTAACCCGGCGCCGAGCCCACGAAAAAACCCTCTCCCCGACACCGGGGAGAGGGTTCTCTTTGTCTCGCACCCCTCTAAAGTCAGCCCCCTCTCCCCCTTGGGGGGGAGGGCCGGGGAGAGGGGGTCCCTCTACAACTCACACCCCGAATTCAATCCGCCCCCACCTGAACCTTGTAATTCCCCCGCTCCGAGTCGTACTCCAACTCGATCAGCCCCTGTTTCTCCGCATCCTTCAACAACTCCGAGAAGCTGCGATAACCGTAATATCCTTAGCAATAACAATCCCCTCTCCCCCTTGGGGGAGAGGGCCAGGGAGAGGGGGTCCCTCTAGCCCCGCAAGCCCAACCTCAATCCGCCCCCACCTGAACCTTGTAATTCCCCCGCTCCGAGTCGTACTCCAACTCGATCAACCCCTGCTTCTCCGCATCCTTCAACAACTCCGAAAAGCTGCGATAACCGTAATACCCCTCGTTGAACCCTGGATACACCCGCTTGATCGTCTGCTTCACCAACGACCCCCAAACCGGATCGTAATCCGACTCCAGCGACTGCACGATCTCCAGAATCCGCTCCCGCGCCTCGTTGCGCTTGTCGCCGCTCTTGTCGGTCGATTTCGCCCGCTTGGTGCGCGCCGCCTTCTTCACCCGCGCCAAGTCGTCGTAATAGATGAACTCGTCGCAGTTCGCCACCAGCAGGTCCGAGGTCGAGGACTTCACCCCGCACCCGATCACCCGCTTGTCGTTCTCCTTGAGCTTGGACACCAGCGGCGAGAAATCCGAGTCCCCGGACACCAGCGCGAACATGTCGATATGCGCCTTGGCGTAGCACATGTCGATGGCGTCCACGACCATCCGGATATCCGCGCTGTTCTTGCCCGAGATCTTGGACTGCGGGATATCGATCATCTCGATGCCCATGGCATGGAAGGCATTCATGGTGTTCCGATAGCGGCCCCAGTCGCAGTAGGCCCGCTTGAACACGATCCGCCCCTTCTCCAACAGCCGCTTGAGCACCAGCGACATGTCGAAATCCCCGCCCGGCGCGTCCCGCGCACCCAGCGCCAGGTTCTCGTAATCGACGAAAACGGCAATCAACGGCTCGTCGGCCATGGGGACTCCTGGTTGTTCCCGTGAATCACGTACGGCCGGCAGACCGGCCACAGCCGCCGATTCTACGCGACCGCGACATATCGAGCCGCCGCACACCCCTCATGCCGTCATGCCGGACAGCGCCAAAGGCGCTGATCCGGCATCCAGTTGCCGTTAGAGGTGACGGCCGGGCGCGGCGTAATGAACGGGAAGGCGTTATAGCGCCAGGCGACATGTGTGCCTTGCTTTTAACTGCCTGATTTATCGGTTTGTTCAGATTGCCGCTCAAAATCGGTTGAGTGTTATACAGAATTCCTCGATATTCATATCGGAGACTTCCATCTAATCTCTGTTAGGAGCATAAGATGCTCATTCGTGCATACGGAAGCTTCTGGAACCCCGATATCGTAAACTGGGGTTCAGTGGGCGCGGGAAATCAGGGGCAGTTGCTGGGAAAGGTAAAAATCAGTAACCGCACCCATACAATTGACTTCTGGGATGCTGTAGGAATTTATGTGCTTCACGACCAGTTTAACGCGGTTTATGTAGGGAAAGCGGTTGGCACATTGCTTGGCCCTCGCATGCGCCATCACCTAACAGATCGCTTCGCCGGGCGCTGGGATATGTTCTCCTGGTTTAGCTTGTCCACAATTAATACCACCAATCCCGGCCTCAGGGCACCAGGAACGAGGCAAGTTAATCCGCAAACGCTTATAGACACGCTAGAAGCGCTATCTATTGGAGTTGTTGATCCCCCACTTAATCGACGAAGGGAGACAATTCCAAATGCTTGCGAGGCAGTTCAGACGGGAGGCAAGCCAAAAGCAATTCGGTCCTATCTGGAAGAAATTCTGGAGAAGTTAGATGAAGGCTCCTAACAAGTTGCTCAAGTACGTTCCGGCCCTCCGGGCCTCCACCGGACGCGGCTAAAGCCGCGCCGCTTAGCTCAGACGTTGGGCGAATTAGGAGTTGTGGTGGAGCTACTTGCTAACTTGGGAAGCACCTTCGTCAGCCGGTGCATGGATCTCCTATTAGGAAGAGATCGACTCAAATTATATGTGATGTGGGGTAGCCAGCCGAACGCAGACGAAATTGGGACTTTCCTTTGTCTCAACGTGAAGGTTGTAAATCCAGGTAACACATCGATCTTTTTTGAAAGGATTGAGGCCGTAGATCGCAATGGGGAAACATACTTTCCCTTGTACTGGGGTTTGAAAGCGGGTCACGAAATTCCTCCGAAGAATAATGTTGTGGGGCGGATTCCGTGCGGACATGTAGCCAAGCCGGAAATGAAGGAGTTGCGGGTCTACGACGCGACCGAGCGACGTTACCGCTTGCGCGGCCGTGGACTGAGAAAGGTCGTTCGCGGCCTGATCGAGGAAATTGACCGTCTTGAGGGGCTCGGATTTGAGGTTCATTCACGCAAGACGCGCGAGCGGCGTAAGTCGACATCGTAGCGTCTCGCCCAACAATCCGCTGCAGGCGACGCAGCAAAGTTGCGCGCCTGAGCGGAGCCGTTGGGCGCACATAAATGGTCGAGCAGCATTCCCTTCGCGTTTTACGGCGGAGCTCTGTGGATAGTATCCCCTGACAAAGGGTGCTTTCTAAGAGATTTCAACGTCGGCTAGAGTTCGATGACTAAGGTAATAAATAGAGGTGCTTTGTAAATTTCTAAAAGGAGAAACTTGGTTGGAAAACGTTTTCGCTTGGGTTATTGATAACAAAGAGTGGCTGTTCTCCGGTGTCGGTTTAGCGGTCGTTGCCTGGGTGGGGCGTCTTATCTTTAAGAAGACTTCCGCTTCATCTACGCAAACCATCCGCTCAGGTGATGGCTCAACCAATGTTCAGGCTGGTCGAGACGTTAATATCGGGACGAAGAAGAAAGGAAACGATGCGGAAAAATAGTAAACAGTCGATTTCCTCCGGAGATGATTCGATAAATGTGATCGCCGGTCGAGACGTCAATCTCTATCTTGAGGGGAATATTCCGATAGAGCTTGTCGATCAAAAAACAGACGAGGAAGTTGAGAAACTAAGGAAGTCACGATTCTTCCTTGAGTTCGACAGGACCAGATCGTCGTTGAGGCTTGGGAGATCCCTTGCCGAGGGCGGCCTTTCGGGTGGCTCGGGCGAAGTAAGGGGGCGGGCGTTGGCATGGTGCGCCAGATTATTATCTCCTTCAGAGGATCTTGAGCGGGCGGAAGAATTCCTGGAGCTCGCGAAAACCCTCGGAGATTTTCCAGAAGCCAAGATTGCGGAAGCATTTATCATTTCCCAGAAGGGAGATAAGGCAGCGGCGCTCAACGCCCTTGCCGATATCGACTCGGACGTTTCGCACTCAGCCGGTTTGATGATTGTTGCACATCATGACGGCGCCGAAGGCGCTCTTAGGTGGATGGATGATGCGGGCTATACGATCGCGGACCTGGATTCAGACGGCAAGAGTTTTCTCCTGAGCCATCAGCTTCAACTCGGGCGTTGGGACGAGGTTGCGCAGACGGTTGGTGCGCTTTCCGGGCCTGACTTTGAGGAAACCCCTATTCTTCACCATTTGGCAGGGTTAGCAACGCTAGTTCCTACCGTCCCGGGAGATTTTCGAGCTGTTGTGCTGACGCAGGTTCCCTTTGAAGCGGCAGATTTTCGACTCGCTTCGGATGCCGCTGCTATGGATGCACGGCGTGCGGCTCACGCGCACTTTCTCGATGCGGTTGAGGCCGCAAAGCAACTAGCATGTCCGCGCGCTGCGAGAACGGATGACGAGTACGCGCTTTGGCTCGAACTGCGCGACCCTGCGCAGAGCGCGCACGGCAAGAATAGGTTAGAAAACAAACTCCGCGATCCGAGCACCGCTCTCGGTTTCGTTCACTACGCTCTTCAGTTCGGCATCAAAGTGGACCTGGGTGCGGTTGAACGGGGTATCGAACGGAGTATCGCCATAAATGGCGGAATGACCATTGATGCCGCCATTGCTCGTTTTGCTCTTGCATTTATGCAGCGGACCCCCGAGGAGGCGGCCAACTATATCGCTCGCCACCACAATCAACTCGCTGCCCACATCGATGCCAAGCTGATGCGGTATCGTCAGATCGAGATGCTGTCACGCGCGGGTCTGATCGAAAGGGCGAACGAGGTACTCGGCCGGCTGCTAGAAGAGGGAATCCCTGCTGACCACGAGAGTAATCTTCGAAGGATTATTTCTGAGGCTCAAGGGAGTGATCCCATTGAATCTCATAAAGCACAATACGAAGCAACAAGAGCTCTTGGCGACCTGGTCAACCTTGTCGCCGAATTGGAAGACCATCAGCACTGGGAAGATCTGTGCGAATTCGGCAGGCTTCTCTTTGAAGAGACGCATTCGCTTAGCGATGCTGAGCGCCTCGTGAATGCCTTCAACAATACGCATAGATCAGAGGCACTGGTCTGTTTTTTGAAAGAAAATACCGACCTGCTATCACAATCCAACCACCTGCGTATGTCTTACGCTTGGGGCCTATACCACGAGGGTGCGTTTCTT
Organism: Salinisphaera sp. PC39; assembly: GCF_040361335.1. Lineage (NCBI taxonomy): Bacteria > Pseudomonadati > Pseudomonadota > Gammaproteobacteria > Salinisphaerales > Salinisphaeraceae > Salinisphaera > Salinisphaera sp. PC39. The sequence goes on from NZ_APNM01000019.1 coordinate 46,158, forward strand.
GAATCCCGCGCTGCGCTGGCGGAACTCAGTGATGATGTGGGTAGCCCGAACTACCGCGCACTACAGGTGAATCTCGGGATTGCGACCGGTAACTGGGCCTCCCTTTCTGCCCACATCGCCGATGAATACCAGAACAGAGACGACAGAAGCGCACACGACCTGATTGGCGCTGCGCAATTGGCGCTTCATTTAGGTTCACCTCTTGCGAAGGATCTAGTGTTCGAGGCAGCGGCGAAGGCCGATGATGATTCTGCCGTCCTTGCCGCCGCATACTTCATCGCAACAAGTGCAGGTTGGGAAGACGATCCGCGGATTTTCCAATGGCTCGAAAAGGCCGCGGAACTGTCAGGAGACGATGGCCCGCTCCAAAGAATGAGCCTTAAGGACATTCTTGATCGAAAGCCCGAATGGGATCGCCGCGAGTCAGAAACATGGCGCTTGCTGGCGCAAGGCCAAATACCGATCTTTCTTGCGGCTCAGTCACTTAATCGGACTCTCATTGACCTTACGACCCTCCCGGCGGTAGCCAATCTGATGGAGACTGATCCGAGGCGGAGAAGCGCAATTCCCGCTTACAGCGGCAAGCGTGTGCCGTTGGAATTTGATGTCAGCGGAAAAGCGCTTGCTCTGGATGCAACCGCACTACTCACCTTGAGTTTCCTGAAGATACTCGATGTGGCGCTCGACGCCTTCGAAACTGTCTATATCCCGCATTCAACCCTTGGGTGGCTATTCGAGGAACGCCAGAAAGCTATGTTCCATCAGCCTAGCCGTATAGCGAATGCACGCAAAGTTCGAGATTTGCTGGCAATGGGTGTGCTGGAAGAGTTCACTCCTAGTACCGTCGCAAGCAGCGACCTATCCGCTCAGGTCGGCGACGAGCTAGCCGCATTGATCGCCGAGGCGGAGAAGGTACGGGACGGCGATGATACGCAGTATATCGTCGTCCGTTCTGCCCCGGTGCACCGACTGTCCAGTTTGATGGAGGAAGAAGCGGACCTTTCCGCACATACGGCCGTCTTGAGCAGCTGCCTAGCTGTGGTGGAGAAGCTGAGACAGAAGGGACAAGTCACCTCTGATGAGCAAAAGCGGGCGCGCGCCTATCTGCAGCTGCACGAGAAGCCGTGGCCAAACCAGCCTGACATTGCCGACGGTGCGACCCTGTATCTTGATGATCTCGCCATCTCGTATTTGCTGCATCTGGGGTTGCTTGGAAAACTCAAAGCAGCGGGCCTAACGGCTGTGGCGTCTCCAAGAGAAGTTTCTGAAGCGGACGCCCTCATTTCTTACGAGCGCATCTCCGGAGAAGTTAAGGATTTCATAGAACACATACGGGCCTCTCTGAATTCCCGGATCGAATCCGGACATGTCAAGGTGAGCAGCAGGCGCGATTTTGACGAGTTGGAAACGAAATCTATGCCGGAGCACCCCTCAGTCGGCATTCTTGCTCTGGCACCCCAATGCGACGTTTCGATTATTGATGACAGATTCCTCAATCAGCACGCGAACATCGATAGCGGCGGCGCGCAAGCGCCTGTCTTCTCCACCCTGGACTTGCTGGATGCTTTGGTAGCGGCCGGTGTTTTATCGGATGAAGATCGTCTTGAACATCGGACGCGGCTTCGCCGGGCTGGCTATTTCTTTATTCCTGTCAGTGTAGAAGAACTCGAACGGTGTTTGAGGGAATCAACTGTTGCCCAGGGGGAGGTGGTTGAAACGGCCGAGCTGAAGGCTGTCCGGGAATCCGTCCTCCGCGTCAGAATGAGCGACTGGCTGCGGCTCCCCGAGGAAGCGCCTTGGCTGGACGGAACGCTGAAAGCGTTTGTTCGTGTGCTCAGAAACCTGTGGGAGGACGGGGCCGATATCGAAGAGATCACTGCTCGCTCAAACTGGCTCGTCGAGCAGATCGACGTTCGAGGATGGGCGCACAGCCTTGTTCCGGAGAATGCTGACAATGTCGTTCGGATCGGGCGTGCGGCACATATCCTCTTGCTGCTGACGCCGCCCACTGGTGTCCAGCAAAGCGTTGTGGACGTTTACTGGAACTGGGTGGAAGAAAGGATTCTGGTTCCCATACAGGAACAGTTCCCCGAGGTGTACGAGTGGCTTGTCGATTGGCACCGCAGCCACGTTGCCGAGATGGCTGAAACCGAGCTTTCGGAGGGGGACAACTCGTGACCAACAGTCCTTACGAAAGAGCCGTAATAGCAGGTGCTGCGTTGGAGTTTGTTCCGCCTCTCATACGCAAGAGCTTGCTCAACGACCAGAGCTTCAGGGAAGAATACGGCTTTAAGGCTGAAGCGATGATTGCCTTCGGAACGAGCGGTGTCTCTGTTCAGCGTTCGGAACTTTTCGATGCCGTTCGTACCGTTCTCGCCGGGGAAGGCCCAGCCGAATTGACTGACGCTGAGGATCGGACGTGGAATCTCACGAATGATGCACGCGAGGGTGAACTTCCAAATCTTGTCCTTTCATCCGATCAACAACGGCTGGTGGTGCCTGACTTCTCTGTCCTTTCCGGAGATGCCTCGACACGCATTCGTTCTCTCGAAGTATCTGCTTCAGATGTAAACCTTCCGCTCAGTGCTCAGGAAGAATGGCGGAGCATCCTGGAAGAGCGTGCACTGGAAGACGACGAAGTCGATACTTTTCACAGTGACATATGCGATACGCCCGTTCATGTGGAACGGACTATACTAAACGAGATCACAGCAGGCGAAAGCTGTGTTTCGTCTCTAGTCCCGAATTCGCGGCGGTATTTCGAAAGGCTCGTTGGCGCTTATAACGGAAGCGGTTCGGTCCTGGATTATGCTGTCGACACAGGTCGCGAAGTCTTAGAGCAACTGACAGAGTGGCGGCCTTACGATGGCTTCCTCTTCAGCCTGTTACTTTCTTCTCACTCGGCGCTGACCGCCGAAATCAACGCCGATCATCTCGATCAGGAGGACTTGGAAAAAGCGTTCGACTTTCTGGAGAACCACGGCGACACGCTCTCTCGGTTGGGGGCGCTCGAAGTCGGGCTGCGCATTCTTCCAGATAGGCCGGAAGTGGAGCCTTACCTACCGCGGCTCGTCCATCTAATTCGAGACGATGACGTGGAAGGTGAGGCCAGTGAATTTAAGCTGTTCTCGGCTTTGTTCGTTCTGGTCGATGGGGAACTGGCCAGAACACGCCTTCTGGCCGAGGAGCCGCCCTTTTATCGGAGACTGGCCTCTCTGGCGCAGGCTGCGCTGATCCATCGCCGGCTTGTCCAATGCGGTATTGATTACCAACGGTTTTCCGATTGGGCGGTCAGCAATCGCGGCGAACACTACTACATGCAGACGCTTGCCGATATGCGGACCGAGCCGAGATGGAACCCCGACCTGGCGACCGCGCCTCAAATGCAGGCGGAGTTCTTCGGCCGCATCATGATTGCAGGCAACAATTGTCAGGCAAACCTTGGCGAGGGGGAGCTGCGCGACACTATCCTCGGTGACGGTGAGCAAAGCCTAATCAAACTATGTGAGTTTCCACGCCCGTACCTTCCGGGGCCGCTCGAAGGTGCTGAAGATAGCCCAAATGCCTTGCCTGACGACCTTGCTCGCATCATTGAGAAAGAACTCGATACAGAAGAAGTCGAAGCGTCTTCGTTTATAGCCCTTGTCAACTCCGCGATGATTTTCAGGATTACATCCGGTCATGCGGTGTTAGCAGCAAAGGCTCTCAGACTGGGCAATTACACGCTCGCCAATTTGGAGGAGAAATCTCAGCTTGTGGGCATTCTGAACGGTCTGGCCACAGTTGCAGCTGTATCCCGAAACTCTGCGCTGGCCGACGAACTACGTATTCTCGTACGTCGTTATCGGCGGGATCCTCAATATGGCCTCACCATCGAGGAAGCTATGATGATATGCCTTGTGGCATCCGCCGCGCGGGAAGAGCTCATGGAATGGCGAGGACTTGTGGGCGAATGGTTGACTGAACTTGCTTTCTGCGACTTGGAAGGAAATGAGGGCGAAGTTCTTCATTCACACATATTGGCATTGTTGCATTCAGTGCCTGAATTGTGGGCTTCATGTGCTAGGGCAGATGCGGCGCTGCAGGCATGGTGTTTCCGCTGATGCCATTGTCGAGAGGTTTTTAGTGGTTTGGCGCAGCCCAAGCAGATCTCTTGGCATGTACGCCCAACAAACCCATCAAGCCGACGCTCTCTCCGCTGCGCTTCGTTCACGCGGCTTATGGGTAACGTTAGGCACATAGGGCACCATTTTGGAACTTCTTAAAGATAACTGGCTTAAAGCTTCTATTGTTCTTTATGCTTTGGGCTTTGTTGTTCACAATACGTACTTGGCCCAGTTTGGAAGCTATGAGTTTGAGCTTGTCCAAGCCAAATACATTTTGGCTGGGTTTGGTGCCGTAGCCTTTAGCGCGATTTGTTTTGCGTTCATTTCTATCAGAGTAAACTTGTCGTATATCTTTGAGTCTCTCCAAGTAGATAATTTTCTTCCGTGGATTCTAAGAATAGTTTCGCTTCCTTACGTTATATATGCGGTTCTTTATAGAGAGTTTGAAATCCTATCTTATTGCAGCAGATGGATTGACTACGATTTCATATTTCGCTTTCGTAATCGCGAACTTTGTGGTGGCGTTCTCCATAATGGATTTAGTATTCATGTATAGCGAGGGAGCCTCTTGGAGCGCTAGATTTCTACGAAGCTTTTTAAGGGTTTCTTCGATTCCGATGGTTATAGTTACATTATTCATCGGCTGGAATAATCCCGATTTTTCTTCTGTTGTAAAAGCTTCGACATATTTTTTCTTTGGTCTTTTGGGGCTTGGGCTCAGGCAAGAGGATCAAAGGCACGGGATTAACCCTGATTACTTGCATCCTAACACCGAGGAAAAGCATCAAGATATATTCACTGTATTCTTTGGGATTATTGCTATATCGTTTGTCGCATGGACTATTGTCTCAAATTATGTAGATGCTATTTACCCTAAGATCCCTGTTGCATTAGGGGGCTCAGAGCTTGAGCCAGCAAATATATACTCGAATTCTTCGGTTATAGATTCTAAAATTATCCAAGAATCAGATGATTGGATTCTCTACATAAATATTGAGACTAATGAAGTTGAAAAATTGAAGTCAGGTGTCGTGCAAAAAATAATCTACGTGGGGGCTGTGGACGGGCCTAACCAATAGTTGCAGTTCGTTCCGGGCCGGATGGTTTTCCACCGACGTCCCAGACGGGCCGCAGCTGAACAAAAGCGTTATCCGTGCATATCAAAACTTCAGCCTGATCCCATCTACCCCGTCATCACGCTGGAAACGATCAAATCCAACAACCTCCCCGGTCCACTACACATATTTAATCCCGCTGCATCCAGCTCATGATGTAGGGCCAAACCATCCACGGTGGTGATGACCAGTTCCGCCAGCAGGTCGGTATCCGCGTCCCGGCGGAACACGCCGTCTTGTTGCCCGGCCTCGATGGTGGCCGCGATCGAGGTGCGTACCGACTTGAAGAAGTTGCCGATATCGGCCAGTCCGGCGCCGTAGCGGGTGGCGGCTTCGGCGAGGGTCACGATGGCGCCGTTGCCGTCCACTTCCAGGCCCGTGAGCAGGCGTTCCGCCTGGTGGCGTAGTCGTTGTGCCGGCGGTAGCCGCGTGATTTCCGGGTCGTCGAGGCCGAAGCGGGTGCTGTCGGTGAACTCCGCGATCAGGGTGTCGCGGATCGCTTCCTTGGAGGGGAAGTGGAAGTAGACGCCGCCCTTGGTCATCGCGGCGGCGTCGGCGATGTCCTGCACCGAGGTCTCGGCGTAGCCGCGTTTGCCGAAGCAGGTGCGGGCGGCGTCCAGGATCATGCGGCGGCGGACGGCTTCGGGGAGTTTTTTCCAGCCGCCGCGTTGGGGTGGTTTGGTGGGGATGTTTGTTGGCATGGGTTCTTTTTGGCCTGACGGGGCAAGTTCTAAAAGCCCCTCATCCTGGCCTTCTCCCCGCGGGGGAGAAGGGACTGAAAACCGTCGGTCTTGGCAGGGGCTTTACGGATATCCACGGATAGCGTTAAATACCGACTGGTCGGAATTATTATAGGGCGGACCGCGAGTGTGTTCCAGGCCCTTTCATTCGATACGACAGCTCCGTGATCGGGGCGGGAGACGGATCTCATGGGGGATATGACCGGGAAGACGGTGGTGATCACCGGCGGCACCAGTGGCCTGGGCGAGGCGATGGGTCATGCGCTGGCGGAGATGGGGGCGGATGTGCGGCTCGTCGGACGTGACGAGGCCAAGTGCCGCAAGACGGCCGAGGCCATCCGGGCGCGGACGGGCAACGGGAACGTCGGCTATTACGTCGCGGACCTGTCCGAGCTGGCGCAGGTGCGGGATGTCGCGCGGCGTCTGCGGGGCGATCTCGGCCGGCTGGATGTGCTGATCAACAATGCCGGCGCCTGGTTCACGAAGCGCCGGGTCAGCGCCGACGGCATCGAGCTGACCTGGGCGCTGAATCACCTCGCCTATTTCCTGCTCACCAACGAGTTGCTCGATCTGCTCAAGGACACGGCGGCGGCGCACGGCGAGGCCCGGATCATCAACCAGTCGTCCAGCGCGCACGAGAACGCCGACATCCACTGGGACGACATCGAGTTCGAGCATTCCTGGGACACCGCCGGCAAGGGCGCCCTGGGGCCGGGCTGGGCGGTCTACGCCCAGAGCAAGCTGGCGAACCTGTTGTTCACGTTCGCCCTGGCCCGCGATCTGGAGGGCACGGGCGTGACCGCCAACGCGGTGCACCCCGCCGTGGTGGTCACCGGCTTCAGCCAGAACAACGGCCTGCTGTACAAGCTGGCGGCGCCGATCCGCCGCCTCGGCAACAAGCGCACGCCCCGCGAGGGCGCCGAGCCGGCCATCCACCTGGCCAGCGCGCCCGAGGCGCGGGGTGTGACCGGCGCCTATCTGGGACCGCCCCGGCGCGAGGAGACGCCGAGCGCGATCGCGCACGACCGCAAGGTCCAGGAGCGGCTCTGGCGCTTGAGCGAGCGGATGGTCGGGGAGGCCGCCGCTGCCGCCTAGGTTGGAGGTCCCGGCAAGGCGAGAGCGAAGATCCGGTCAGGCCAAGTCCCGCAGGCGACGATGGGCCTTGGCGAAAGGCAGGCGCCTGCCAAGGGTTTCCATCCTCTCGTAGGCGGCGTGTGCCTGTTCGGGAGATACGATGTTCTCCCGTACCAGTTCTTCCATCAGCCACAAGGTGCCGCGTACGTCACAGCCCTCCTGCCTGGCCGCCCTCCTCAGGCGTTTGTCGCCCGTCAACAGCGGGCAATCTTCCTGCTCGGCAAGTGCGATGCACAAGCGGTCCATGGCGCTCGTGGCCTTGTGCGTCGCGGCCAGCCGCATGGACCGTTGCACGCCTTCGGGCGCCACTTCATGGAGAATGAGCCCGAGCTCGATCAGGTGGGCGTGCTGTTCTTTCAGTTCCCGGTCGTAGAGGGCATCGGGCGTGATGACGTCGTGCCGTAGTCGAAAGACCGCCTCGAGGAGGTCGCCGGCTTCCATGTCGATGAAGATGTTGGCGTCATGAACGATCAACATCGTCGCGCATCCGCTGCAGCGAAGGTCGGCTTACGGCCAGCAACTCCGCGGCCTTGGATTCGCCGATGATGTCCTCGGCGACGGCCCGGAAAACGGTTTGTGGGAAACGCCGGGGCTCTTCCTGTGGGCAGACTTTGCTTGGCTCGTCCTTGTCCCATCCGCGCTTTTTGAAGTAACCGAAAAGTTGGCCGGCCTTGCGCGGGCTGATGACGCCGCAATCCTTGGCGCGATACAGCCAGGCGTTCATGCTGAGGCCGTATTCGGCCTTGAGCAGGGCCAGCTCCCGGTGATCGATCCAAGTGCGGGTGGCTCCCAGGGCGGAAATGACACTGGGCTTGGGCGCGAGGAAGGCGCCCGCAAACCGGTCGCAGGCCTTCTCCTCGTCGAGTTCGGGCGATAGCTTGCCGTGTAGCAGCAGATGGCCGAGTTCGTGGCATGCCGTGAAGCGCTGCCGGTCGGATGGCCATTCGGTGCTGACGATTATGACGGGTACCTTTCCCGCCCACGCCGATAGCCCGCTGAAGGTGTTGGCACTTATCACGTGCGACTGCAGCACGATGATGCCGTGCTCTTCGAGGGTGTCGAACAGGTCGGGGATGGGGTTGAAGCCCAGGCGCCAGGTTTCCCGCGTTTTTTCCGCGACGTCTTCCACCTGATCCAGGCTTTCGATGGGTGCGGCAACGCGTGGTTTATTGAACGCCGGCAAGGTGCCGGGCACCAAGTCGTAGAGTTCCAGGTGCCGCTCCACCTTGTCGGTAACGTCCGCCAAGATTTGCCCGGATTTGGTTGGGGTGAAGCCTTTGTGGCTGCGGTAGCCCACCGCTTGTAATTCGACGGTCGGCGGTCGCAGTAGATAATCCACGGACACGCCCAATGCTTCCGACAGCTTCAGCAGCATTGTGGAATGGGGGGTGTTGGTGTCGCGCTCGAACTTGTCGATGGCGGTATGGCTTAACCCGACCTGCTCGGCGAGTTCCCGCAAGGACATATGGGCGGCTTTACGGGCTTGGCGTAGTCGCTCGCCGATCATGCCTACCCTCCTCCTGAAGGTTTACAATATTAGTTTGATCGGCAATATCGTAAACCTTGGGATTGCATGCTGTCATCAAATTGGCGCCAGCGGTCATAGCGACCGGTAGCCGCCCAGCGTCACCACGTCGGTGATGCGTTCCCCGTCGAAGCGGTAGAGGTAATGCCTATCCTGGCGCAACGGGCCGATGGCCGGCGGCCGGAACAGGGCCGCGCAGCGGCCGCCGGGGTAGCGCACGGAGGGATAGGTCAGGCCGTGGGCGTTGGCGTCGCGCAGGTCGCGTCCCCATTGCTGACTGGTTTTGTAGTCCGCCGGGTCGAGCACCGCGGCGGGCAGGCGGTCGTCCAGGCCGTCGTGCAGGTCCCGCTGCAGGCGGCCGGTGTACAGGCGCATCTCGATCCGGCACGGCGGCTCGTTCGTGAACCGCAGGAAGCGCTCGCGGTGGTAGGCGGTCTCGCGGATGGCGACGTCCTCGCCGTCGGCGCAGTAGAACACGCCGTAGCTGCCGTCCGAGAAACGCGATCCGGCGGGGCTCGGGTGGGTGAAGGCGGCCATGATCGGGGTGGTGCCGGGGCCGACAAGACGGTCGTCCGGGGCCACCAGGTGGATCTGGCCCAGCTCGTCGGCGAGGCGGTCGTTGGTGCGGGCCTCGATCTCGTAGAGCAGGTCCAGCTCGTCCGGGTCGACCAGGTCGTCGAACACGCCCGCGGGCGGGAAGCGGCTGGGCACGATGCGGTAGCCGCGCCCGAAGGCCGGCGGCCGGACCGGCAGTGCGGTGGCCCCGCTCACCAGCCGCGCCAGGCGTCCAGGTGGCGGCGGACGTTGCGGAGGTCGTCCATGCCGCCTTGGAGCATGATGTCCAGGGCCGGGCGGCCGTCGAAGCCCGGGGCGGTGTTGGGCCGCTTCACCCAGCCGTCGGCCTGGGCGGCGTTGGGGAACAGGATGTGCAGGGCCTTGTGGATGCCCAGCAGGTAGCTGACGCGGTCGAGCTGGTCGCGCGTGAGCGCGGTGCGTACCTGCCCGGCCTGCCGGAGCTGGCGCTTCCAGCGGCGCAGGGTCGCCAGCGGCACGCCGCCGAGCAGGGTCGCGAGCTGGGCGTCGGTCAACTCCCAGCGCTCGGCGATCTTGAACGCCGCCTTGAGGGCCACGCTGGAGGCGTGGCCCCGGCGCCGGGCGTCGGTGTCGGGTTGTCTAGCGGTTTCCATGGCGGCGGTCCGTCCGGAGGGCTCCTGCTATTCATATAGTATTTATCCAAAATATTACAATCAAATGATAGCATCTGTCCTTGGTTGGCGAGCGAGGGGTTTACGTGCAGCGACGACGGGATATCTTCACGTCCGGGGTGCTGGTGGTCGTGCCGATGCTGCCGGGCACGGTGCCGTTCGGGATGGTTGCCGGGCTCACGGCCGTGGATGCCGGTTTGTCGGCGGCCCAGGCGATGACCATGTCCCTGATCATCTTCGCGGGCGCCGCGCAGCTCGCGACGCTGCAGTTGATCGCCGAGAGTGCCGTATCGGCGGTGATCCTGCTCACGGCCTTGACCATCAATCTGCGCCTGGCCATGTACAGCGCGTCGCTGGCGCCGCATTGGCAGCACCTGGGGCGCGGCTGGCAGGCCTCGCTGGCCTTCCTGCTGGCGGACCCGAACTACGCGGTGACAATCCAGCGTTACCGCATGAACGATGCCGACTGGCGCGAACGGGGGCACTGGTACTTCCTGGGCAGCGGCATCACGCTGTGGCTGACTTGGCAGGCCGCGACCGCGGTCGGGGTGTTCATGGCGGCGCGCGTGCCGGGTAACTGGCATCTCGATTTCTCCATCCCGCTGGTGTTCATGGCGCTGCTGGTGCCGGTGTTGGCGAACCGCGCCCACGCCCTGGCCGCCCTGACCGGCGGCACGGTCGCCACCCTGGCGGCCGGCATGCCCTTCAACCTCGGCATCGTCACCGGGACCTTCGCCGGTATCGCCGTCGGGAGGTTCGCCGCGCGTCGGAGGACGGGAGGATGAGCGATACGGTCGTCTGGCTGAACATCCTCGGCATCGGGCTGGGCTCCTACCTGCTGCGGCTGTCCTTCATCGCCCTGTGGCAGCGGCTGCGCATCCCGGCGCTGGTCGACGAGGGCCTGACCTACGTGCCGGCGGCGGTGCTCGCGGCGCTGGTGGTGCCCGCCCTGGTGCGGCCGGAGGGGGTGATAGACCTGTCCCCGGACAACCTGCGCCTGGTCGCCGGCCTGTTGGCGGCGGCGGTGGCCTGGTTCTCGCGCAGCGTGCTGTTCACGCTGGTCGCGGGTATGGGGGCGCTCTGGCTGCTGACGTGGCTGGATTGGGGGACAATGCCGTAACGAGTGATGTGGGCGAGTTGTTGCAGGTAAGACAACAACTGAAAGCAACAGCCGGGAGGGAATGCCACCCATGATCGAATTCTGGTTCGATTTCGCCAGCACCTATTCCTACCCGGCGGCGATGCGGCTGGAGGCGGCGGCCCGCGAGCACGGGCGGGCGGTGGCCTGGCGGCCGTTCCTGCTCGGCCCGATCTTCCAGGCACAGGGCTGGAACGATTCGCCGTTCAATCTCTACCCGGCGAAGGGGCGGTACATGTGGCGGGACATGGAACGGCTGTGCGCGGCCCGGGGGCTGCCGTTCCGGCGGCCGTCCGTGTTCCCGCGCAACGGCCTGCTGCCCGCGCGGGTGATCTGCGCCGCGGACGGGGCGGACTGGGTCCCGGACTTCGTGCGCCGGATTTACACCGCCAACTTCGCCGAGGACCGGGACATCGCGGATGCCGGGGTGGTATGCGATTGCCTGACCGGCCTGACGGACGACCCGGAGACGGCGGTCGCGACCGCCGGCGAGCCGGACGTGAAGGCCCGCCTGCGGGCCCAGACCGAGCGGGCCGTGGCGCTCGGAATATTCGGGGCGCCGAGTTTCACGGTCGGCGGGGAGTTGTTCTGGGGCAACGAGCGCCTGGAAACCGCGTTGGCATGGCCGCCCGAAGACGAGGAGAACGCGCATGGATAAGGCACGAGCAGAGGCGTTCGCGCATGAGTGGATCGCGGCCTGGAACGCCCACGACCTGGATCGCATCCTGTCGCACTACGAGGACGACTTCGAGATGTCCTCGCCGGCGATCGCGCGCCTCACCGGCGAGGCCTCGGGCACGCTGCGGGGCAAGGCGGCGGTCGGCGCGTACTGGGGTGGCGCCCTGAAGAAATACCCCGACCTGCGCTTCGAACTGCGGCACGTGCTGCGCGGCACGGACAGCGTCACGCTGATCTACGACGGCGTGCTGGGGCTCTCGGCGGAGGTCTTCCACTTCGCGCCGTCCGGCAAGGTGGCACGGGCGTTCGCGCATTACGATCTTTAGCGGGTTCAACGAAGGGAGGCAGTGATGACGGACGACAAGCGGCCGCTCGCGATCGTCGCGGCGGAGGCCGCGCCGCGGACCCGGCCCTCCAACTATCCCGAGCCCTTCGCCTCGCGCATGGCCGGCCGCGAGAAGCGGACGCTGGGCGAGCTCTTCGGGCTGGAGAACTTCGGCGTGAATCTCACGCGGCTGGCGCCGGGGGCGGTTTCGGCCCTGCGCCACGCCCACTCCCGGCAGGACGAGTTCGTCTATGTCGTTGCGGGCCGCCCGACGCTCTACACCGACGAGGGCGCGACCGAACTGTCCCCGGGCATGTGCGCCGGCTTCGCCGCGGGTACCGGCATCGGCCACCACTTGGTCAACGAGACCGACGAGGATGCGGTCTACCTGGAGATCGGCGACCGCACGCCGGGCGACGAGGTCCACTACCCGGTCGACGATCTCAAGGCGACGCGGGTGGACGGTGCCTGGCGGTTCACGCACAAGGACGGGACGCCGTATTGATTTGATACGACTAACGCGACGTCGGCAGGGAACGCTGAATGAAGGTCAAGGAACTTATAAAGCTGATCGAGGCGGATGGTTGGGTGCAGGTGAGGCAGCGTGGCAGTCACCGGCAATTCAAGCATTCCGAGAAGCCCGGGACGGTCACGGTATCCGGCAAGCCGAACGTTGATATGCCTCCCGGTACGTTGAACAATGCGCTTAAGCAGGCTGGCCTCAAGGATTAGGAGATTTCGATGAAATACACCGTGATCCTCGAAGAGGGGCCCACGAGTTGGGGCGCCTATGTGCCGGATCTACCGGGGTGCGTCGTGGCCGGCCAGAGTCGCGAGGAGGTGTTGACGCTCGTGCGCGAGGCCATCGAGTTTCATCTGGAAGGCTTGCGGGACCAAGGCGTCTCGATCCCGGAGCCGCATTCCCATAGCGAAGTCGTCGAGGTCGACGCCGCTTAGGCGCCGGCATCGATAACTGCATGGGTTACCTCTATCTCGCCATCGCGATCGTCGCCGAGGTCATCGGTACCACCGCGCTCAAGGCCACCGATGGGTTCACCCGGCCGCTGCCGAGCCTGGTCGTGGTCGCGAGCTACGCGGCGGCTTTCTATTTCCTGGCGCTGGTGCTGCGGGTGATGCCGGTCGGGGTCGCCTACGCGATCTGGGCCGGGGTCGGCACCGTCCTGATCGCGGTCGCCGGCATCGTGGTGTTCCGGCAGATGCCGGACTGGCCGGCGATCGTCGGTATGGCGCTGATCGTGGCCGGCGTGATCACGATCAACGTCTTCTCGGGAACGGTGCGTCACTGAGCTTGAAGTAATGACGATTGCGCTGATGCAAGTATCATTTTAGTATCACTGCATGCGTACTGAACTGGTAACCACCCTCAAGCGCAAGGCTACGGAGCTGCTGTCCGAGCTCGCTAAGACGCGGGAACCAATATTGATTACCCAGCATGGTTTGCCGTCGGCTTATTTGGTCGATGTGGAGACCTACGAGCGCCTCCAGGAAAGGATGCAATTGCTTGAAGGTATTGCACGGGGTGAACGTGCCGTGGAAGAAGGACGGACCCTCTCCCATGAAGAAGCGAAATCCAGAATGTCCCGATGGCTGGGGTAGTCTGGACGGAACCAGCTCTCGCCGATCTAGATGCCATAGCCGACTACATCGCACTCGATAATCCACCGGCCGCGCAACGGCTCGTTCAGCGGATTTTCGATCACATAGGGCTGCTGGCAGCGCATCCTCGGAGCGGCGTCCGACTGCCTGAACTCAAAGGCTGGGGATATCGCCAGATCGTCGAGCCTCCCTGTCGAATCTTCTATCGTTATGAAAACGATCGTGTCTTCGTGCTGCACGTCATGCGCGCTGAGAGTCAGTTGCGGACCGAAAATCTGGCGCGCGGCGACTGATGCCTGACCAGCCTTGAGTATTTATCCCGCCAACAGCCGCCGATAGCTGGCGTAGCGCGGCTGGTCGATCGCCAGGTTGCCGGCGGTGGTGCCCCACAGGTGATCGACCAGGGCCGGGGTGTTGTCCGGGGTGATGCCGGCGTTGGCGATGGCGGCGCAGAGCTGGGCGTTGAGTTCGTCGCGGCTGCCGTCGCGCTCCAGCAGCTTGCGCAGGCGGTCGGTCTCGTCGGCCTGCAATTCGGGGCCGATCGCCAGTTCGCGCTCGACGATGTCCAGGACGTTGGCGGCGACCTTGGCGTGGAAGCCCCGGCGGCCGGAGAGCTCGGGGCCCGCCTCTTCCCGCAGCCATTCGGCGACCGCGGCGGTCAGTTCGCGGCGGTTGGGGCGCGGCCCGGGCAGCTTGGTGGGTGCCGGCGGCGACGGCAGGCGCTCGCGTGGGTGCAGGAGCTGCAGCAGGTCGATCTCGGTCTCGGAGACGCGGCGCCCCACCGCGGCTAGTTCCATCGAGCGCTGGCGGCCGCTGAGGTGGGTGAAGGCCTGGATCAGGCAGATCACGCCCCAGCGCAGCACCCCGAAGACTTCCCAGTAGTGCACGCGGTCGGGATCGACCTCGGTGCCGGCGACCTCGGCGTAGCCGGCGAACAGGTCCTCGCGGTCGCCGAAACCGCCCACCGGCCGGTCGATCTCGCCGAAGCGCCAGGAGGGCACGCACAGCCAGCCCAGGTCCTCCATGGGATCGCCGGCGTGGGCCAGTTCCCAGTCGAGCACGGCGCGCACCCCGTCCGGGCCGACCATCAGGTTGCCGTTGCGGAAGTCGCCGTGGACCAGGGTGGGCCGTTCGCACGCCGGGGCGCGGTCGCCGAGCCAGCGGAAAGCCAGCTCCAGGACCGGCCGACGCTCGCCGAAACCGTCGTAGAGCGAGCGCAACTGTTTGAGCTGCGGGCCGGCGTCCAGCCGCGGCAGCTCGGGCAGCGACCGTTCCGGCGTGGCGTGCAGCCGGGCGAGGATGCGCCCGCATTCGCGCGCCAGCCGTGGCCGGACTTCGTCGAAGGCCGGATCGCGCAGGATCTTCTTGGGCAGAGTCTCGCCCGCGACCGCCCGCATCACATAGCCTGGGCCCAGGCCGTCCTCCTCCGCCAGGGTCCAGCGCAGCGCCGGCACCGGCACGCCGGCGTCGCCGGCCGCCCGCAGCAGGGCCGCTTCGGTGGGCAGGTCCACGAAGGCAGCGGCCGCGCGCGCCTGGCCGCCGGGGGCGCGGCGCAGGACCAGGTCCTCCTCGCCGCCGGGGCCGGCGAGGGTGAAGCGCCAGGATTCCTGGCTGGCGCCGCCGGACAGGCGCCGCAGGTTCTCGACGCGCGGCTCGCCGCCCAGGGCGCGGGCGGCGGACGCGGTCAGGGATTCGGCCAAGTCGGTTTGCGGCACGGTGTGCTCCTCGTCTCGGTCCCCCTCGACCCGCTTGTGGGGGAAAGGGTCGGGGCAAGGACCATCAGGGGCCGCGCCCCCTCACCCAGCCCTCTCCCCCGGCTCGGGGGAGAGGGTTGGAAGGCAAAGGGCGTGGTGGCGCTAGCGGCCCTGGAATTTGGCCTCGCGGCGTTCAATGAACGACTGCACGCCCTCCTTCGCGTCCTCGCTCTGCATGATGGGCATGAGCTCGGGGAACAGCCGGTCGATGGCGGCGCGCTCGCCCTCGACCACTGAGAGACGGGCGTTGCGTAGGGTCGCGTACACGCCCAGCGGTGCCTGCCTGGCGATGCGCTCGGCGATCTCGAAGGCCTTGTCGAACTGCTCGCCGGCCGGGGTGACCTCCTGCACGAAGCCCATGCGGTAGGCCTCCTCGGCGCCGAACTCGTCGGCGGTGAGCAGGTAGCGCATGGCGTTGCCCCAACCGATGTTCTGGACGAAGCGGATGGTGGCGCCGCCCACCGGGTAGATGCCGCGCTTGACCTCGATCTGGCCGAAGCGGCAGTCATCCGCGGCCACGCGCACGTCCGCCGCAAGCATCAGCTCCAGGGCCACGGTGAAGCAGATGCCCTGGGCCGCCGCCACCACCGGCTTGCCGACGCGGTTGTCCGGGTCCAGGCCGAACGGGTCGATGGCGTCCTCGCCGATCTCCGGGAAACCGCCGGCGCCGAAGTGCGGCGCCCACTTGTCCAGCTCCAGGCCGGCGGTGAGATGCTTGCCCTCCCCGTAGAGCAGGCCGCATCGCAGCTCGTCGTCGTTGTGCAGGCGGCCGTAGGCCTCGGCCAGGGCCAGGTAGGTGTCCACGTCCATGGCGTTGTACTTCTCGGGGCGGTTGAAGCCCATGCACAGGACGTGGCCGCGCTTCTCGACCTTCAGCTTTTCGGTCATGCCGATCTCCCGGTTGTTCGGATTGCGGTTGGCACAGGCCGGTGAAGATACCAGCGTTGGCCGGCGGAACGCACCGGCGCTTGCCCCGATTCGACCGGCCCGGTCCAGGCGTTACACTCGGAGGGCATGAAAGCTATCGTCCCGACATTGCTGGCGCTGGGACTGCTGGCGGCGACCCCGGCCGCGTCCGCGGACGCCGACGCGGTCACGGGTGTGTGGCTGACCGCCGCCGGGGACGGCTATGTCCAGGTCTTCGAGGAGGCCGGACGTTACCACGGCAAGACCGTGGGCGCGCCGCCCGGCGAGGGCAACCCGGACGCCACGGACGAGCACAATCCGGACCCCGCCAAGCGCGACCGCAACCTGCTCGGCATCCGACTCCTGAAGGGTTTCGAGTACGACGGTGACGGGGTCTGGAAGGGCGGCCGCGCCTACGACCCCAACAACGGCAAGACCTACGACGCCAAGATGTGGCTGGGAGATTCCGACACCTTGAAGCTGCGCGGCTACATCGGGGTGTCGCTGTTCGGCCGTACCGAGACCTGGACCCGCGTCGGCCGCGACGCGGAAGGCATCGACGAAAGCGAGCTGGTGGACGGCGCCGGCCGCTGACGACCCGCGACGAGGGAACCATGAGCGAAACCAAGCGCCTGCTGGTGGTGGCCCACGCCCCGTCGCCGAACACGCGGCGGCTGGCGGAGGCGGTGCTGTCCGGTGCCGCGCACCCGGATATCGAGCACGTCGAGACGGTCTGGAAGCCGCCCCTGGAGGCCGGCCCCGACGACGTGCTCGCGGCCGACGCGGTGGTGCTGGGCACCACCGAGAACCTCGGCTACATGAGCGGCGCCCTCAAGGATTTCTTCGACCGCACGTACTACTCGGTGCTGGAGGAGACCCAGGGCCTGCCCTACGCCCTCTATATCCGCGCCGGGCACGACGGCACCGGCACCCGCCGCGGGGTCGAGACCATCGTCACCGGCCTGCGCTGGAAGGCGGTGCAGGACCCGCTGATCTGCCGCGGCGAGTTCCAGGAGGCATTCGTGTCCCAGTGCGAGGAGCTGGGCATGTACATGGCGGCGGGGCTGGATTCGGCGGTTTTCTGAGACGAGGGGAAATCCCCGGGCTGAAAATCCCCCTCAGTCCCCCTTTGGGAAAGGGGGAAGGAAGGTACAGGCCGCCCTGACGATGGCGCCGAACCGCGGAGCGGCAGGGGGTTCGCGGCAGTAGTCCGCCCGGCAAGGCTCAGGCGGTCGCCAGCCCTTTCACCTTCGCCTGCAGGTTCTCCATCGCCTCGGTGTACTCGCGCGCCAGGCGGTCGGCGACGTCGGCCGCGCCCTCGACGCGGTCGATCAGGCCCACGCCCTGGCCGGCGCTCCAGATGTCCTTCCAGGCCTTGGGGCCGTCGCCGTCGTCGGCCTTGCCGAAGTCCATGCTGCCGGGGCCGGCCTTCTGGACCTCTTCCGGGTCGAGGCCGGCGGCCTCGATGGACGAGCGCAGGTAGTTGCCGTGCACGCCGGTGAAATAGTCGGTGTAGACGATGTCCTTGGCCTTGGCCTCGACCAGCGCCTGGCGGTAGCCCTCGGGGGTGTTGGCCTCGCGGGTGGCCAGCCAGGGCGTGCCCACGTAGGCCAGGTCGGCGCCCATGGCCTGGGCCGCCAGGATCGCCGAGCCGCTGCCGATGGCGCCGGCCAGCACCACCGGGCCGTCGAAGATGCGGCGCACCTCGCCCAGCAGCGCGAACGGCGACAGCGTGCCGGCGTGGCCGCCGGCGCCGGCGCAGACCAGGATCAGACCGTCGACACCCGCCTCTAGGGCCTTCTGGGCGTGGCGGATGTTGATCACGTCATGGAACACCAGCCCGCCGTAGCCGTGGATCTCGTCGATGATCTCGTTGGGGGCGCGCAGGCTGGAGATGATGATGGGTACCTTGCGGTCGATGCAGACCCGCATGTCGTGCTCCAGCCGGGTGTTCGACTTGTGCACGATCTGGTTCACCGCGAAGGGCGCCGCCGGGTACGGCGGATCGCCGGCGTCGTGCGCGGCCAGGGTCTCGGTGATCTCGTCCAGCCAGTCCGCCAGTTTCTCCTGCGGGCGCGCGTTCAGCGCCGGGAACGACCCCACCAGGCCGGCCTTGCATTGCGCGGTCACCAGCGCGGGATTGCTGGCGATGAACATCGGCGAGCCGATCACCGGCAGGCGCAGGCTCTGGAGCGGGGTGGGCAGGGTCATCGTCGTCTCCTGGAAAAGGACCGCGAAATGCGCTGCATACGCGAAAAGCGAAGCGGGGATGATAAGGCAGACGGTCGAACGGGGCATCCCCTCTCCCCGGCGCGGGGAGAGGGTCGGGGGGAGGGGCGATGCTCGGCGTCACCCCC